>CAZZYJ010000036.1:0-18424 GCA_964658215.1 uncultured Steroidobacteraceae bacterium
CAAACCGAGCGCGGGTCGGCTCAGCACGCGCGGCGTGGTGCCGGCCTGCCGCTCGCTCGATTGCGTCTCGGTGTTCGCGCTGACGGCCGAGGACGCGGGGAGGGTCCTCGAGGCGGCCGAGGGTTTCGATGTCGCGGACCCGTTCTCCCGGGTCGTCGGCGAGCGTGCGCTTCCGGCGCAGCGGTTCGGCGTTCCGCGCCGGGAGCAATTGCAATTCTTCGGCGATGCCGACTACGAGCGTCTGTTCGGCGCGGCCCTCGAGGCGCTCGAGGCGCAGGGCGGCGTGCCGGTCGAGATCGATTTCAGTCCGTTCCTGGAGGCGGCCGGGCTGCTGTATCGAGGTCCCTGGGTGGCGGAACGTTTCGCCGCGGTGGGAGACTTCATCGAAGCGCATCCGGACGCGGTCAACCCCGTGACCCGCCAGATCATCATGCAGGGGCGCGAGCCTTCGGCGGTCGACCTGTTCCGTGCCCAGTACCACCTCGAGGCGCTGCGGCGTGCCTGCGACCTGCTCTGGTCGAGCGTCGACTTCATCGTCACGCCGACGGCCGGAACGATCTACCGCATCGACGCCGTCGCGGCCGAACCCATCGCGCTCAACGCCAATCTGGGGTACTACACGAATTCCATGAACCTGCTCGAACTCGCGGGGATCGCGGTGCCGGCGGGATTTCGTCGTGACGGACTGCCGTTCGGCATCACGCTGGTGGGTCCGCACGGCAGCGATCGCGCACTCCTTGCGCTCGCGCGGCGCTATCACCCGGCGCTCTCACCCACCCTGGGCGCGGCACTGGGTCCGACGCCGGACCAGAGCGAACCTGCGCGACGGTTGCGCGGCTACGAGGCCATGGCCGTCTGCGGCGCCCATATGCAGGGACTGCCGCTCAATCATCAATTGCGCGATCGCGGCGGCTACCTGCTGCAGCGAACCCGCAGCGCCGCGCAGTATCGACTGTTCGCGTTGCCGGGCGGACCGCCGCACCGGCCCGGGCTGCTGCGCGTCGCGGAAAACGGTGCGGCCATCGATCTGGAAGTGTGGGCGCTGCCCGCCGAACACGTGGGCTCTTTCGTGGCCGCGATCCCCGCGCCGCTCGTCATCGGCAAGGTGGAACTCGAGGACGGCAGCCGGGTGCCGGGCTTTCTGTGCGAGAGTGTCGCGACCACGGGCGCGCTCGACATCACCGCGCACGGCGGGTGGCGGGCGTACCGGGAGTCGGTACCGGCCTAGCGCCCGGGGCGGGCGCAGCGGGGGGCCACGGCGGTGGTCCGTCATTCCGCGTCGTTGCCCGCCTTGAAGGGATAGGGTCCGAGGAACAGCAACGCCACGCCGTTCCAAAGGAACAGCGGAATCATCCACAGCACCGGCAGGCGATAGCCGATGCCGGCGTCGTACGCGACGTTGAGCAGCACCATGGTGAGTGCCGTGGCGCCGAGCAACACGGCGAACGCGATGCCGGAAATGGCACCCAGGGCGTGGCGGCCCAGATAGCGCGACAGCAGAAACGACAACGCGCTGCATTCCGCACCAAGTCCAAGTCCCAGCATCACGGCGCTCAGCAGCAGCAGCGGCAGGCTCGGTGCATCGAGGAGCAACACCAGTCCCGCGGCGGCGAGCCAATAAAATACCGAGAGCACCCGCGGCCGGCTGGAGCGGTCCAGGATGTAGCCGACGGTCGGCTCCCACAGCGTGCACACGACCGAAAAGAGCGCGATGACCCCCGTTGCCGTCTCCACGGAAAAGCCCCGCTCGGTCACGATGGGCACGATCATGGAGAACAAGCCGATGAGACTGCCGCCGCCCACCGCGAGCGACGTGACCAGGAGCCAGAAACTGGGAGCGCGCAGGGCCGCCGCGAGCTCCACGCCTTCGAAGGAGGCGCCGGCCCCGCGTGACTCGGGACGGCCCCGCGACAGAGGCGCATCGCGGATCAGGAAAAACTGCACCGGCAGGCCCACCAGCAGGATCAGCAGGGCGATGACGGCGAAGGCGCCGCGCCATCCCACGCGCGGCAGCAGCGCGCCTGCGAGCAACGGCAGCACGGTGGCGCCGATACCGTTGCCGACGCCGCCGGCGATGCCGATCCACAGGCCGCGACGCGTCTCGAACCACTCGGCGATCAACTTCGCATAGATCATGCTGCTCGGCAGGGCGCCCGCCACGCCGACCAGGATGAACTGCAGATAGAAGAGCAGCGCACTCGGGCGGGCGACGGCGAGTGACAGCGCCGACAGACCCAGCAGCAGGCTGCCGCCCAGCAGCGTGCGCCGGGCGCCGAATCTATCGCCGATCCACCCCGCCAACGGCGAGGCCATCATGGTGGCGATCGACACCGCCGCGAGCGCCCCGCTGACCTCCGCGCGCGGCCAGCGGAATTCACCGGCAATCGACACCAGGAACACGCCGAACACGGCGGTCACCGCCGGGGTCACGCTGAGCGACGTGCCCACCGTGCTGGCGATGACGATGTGGGCGGCGCGATCGCTACGCGCCGGCGCGCTCGAACCCGCGAGCGTGGCCGTGGCGTCCAAGGTCAAAATTTCTTCGTCACGGTGACTCCGTAGGTGCGCGGCGGGGCCCATTGGACCTCGTCGCCGTTGGTTTCCGAGGCGAGAAAAGCGGCGTACAGCTTGTCTGTCAGATTTTTGCCCCAGAACTTGAAGACCAGACCATCATCGGCGGTGCCGACGGCGACAGACGCGTTGAGCAGGCCATAGGCCGGCTGGTGCAGGCGGTTGTCGGACTCGGCATACCAGCCGCTGTCGTAGCTGTAGGTGAGGTTCGACGTCACCTTGGCGGACGCTATCAGGGTGGAGTAGTCGACGGCAAGCGTTGCGGTGAATTTCGGCGCCTTCGGCAGCTGGTAACCATCGGCACCGCCGGCCTGCGAGACGTACGCGGTACCCCCGCTGGTGGAGCCGCCGTAGCCGGCCTGGCCATAAGGGATCACGGGCACCGGCACCGAAAACGTCGCATCCGGGAACGAGGTGTATTTGGCCTGCAGCAACTCGAAGCCGAGACCGAGCTTGAGGCCCGTCGTCACGGCGACCCCGGCGTCGAAGTCGAGGCCGTACAGGCGTGCGCGCCCGCCGTTGGTGATGTCGAGCGAGCCGTTCGGGTAGGTGACGGTCTGGATGTTGTCGTAGAGGTAGTAGAACAACGACGTGTTCAAGCGTACCCGTCGGTTGAAGAGTTCGGCCTTCTCGCCGAGTTCGTAGGCATCGAGGCGTTCGGGTTGGAACGGCACCCCGGTGTTGAAACCGCCGCTCTTGTAGCCCCGGTTGTACGAGACGTATGCCATCAGATCGTCGTCGAAGGAATGTTGCAGCGCCAAGCGCCACGACAGGTTGGTGAAATTGCGGTCATTGCCGGCCGTGCTCACGTCGAAATAATCGGGGAGGGTCTGCACGAACTCGTCGTTCTTGTATTCGTCCGTGAAACGAAGCCCGGCCGTGAGCCCCGTGGCCGGCGTGAAGTGATAGGTACCCTGCCCATAGAGGGCCGCGGAATAGGTCTTGTCGTCCGGGGCCTGCAAGATTCCCTGCGGAAGGCCCTGACCGTCGAACGAGCTGCCGCCGATCACCGTCGGGTCGAGATATCCCGCCCGCTCCCAGTACAGGTACGCCCCGGAGACCCAGTCGATCTTGCCGCCGGCACGGGAGGCCAGCTGGAATTCCTGCGAAGCCTGCCGGTGCGGCTCCTCCCCCTCGAGGAAGAACAACGTGCCGGGCACCGCGGTCAAGGTGCTGTCGAACACCGACTCGTAGAGCGTGTTGCGAAAGGCCGTGATGCTCGTGAACGTGGCGAAGTCCAGTTCGTGGGAGACGGTGAGCGAAATTCCCATCTGGCTGGTGAGGCCGTAGGGCTGCGGGCTGCCGTATACATCGCGCGGATTCGAGGCGACCGGCGGATCGAATTGCGGCGTGGTGCCCGGTGCGGGCGCGAGTGTCGGTATGAAGCGCAGCCGTGAGTAGTCCAGTATCAGCGTGATGCGGGTGGCGTCGCCGGGGGTGTACAGCCACTTGGAGCGCAACGCGAAGTCGTCCGTCTTGTCCACGTCGGCGCCGTTGGCCAGATTTTTCCCGTATCCCCTGCCCTGGTCCGAATACGTGAAGGCGAGATCGGCGGCGAGGTTCGAGGCAACCGCACCGGTGACGTAGGCGCGGGTGGTCACCGTGTCGTAGTTACCGTAGCCGACCTCGATCTTGCCGCCGAAATCGCGCGATGGCTCCAGCGTGTTGATCTGGATGGCGCCGCCCGTGGTGTTGCGGCCGAACAAGGTCCCCTGCGGCCCCTTGTCCACCTCGACGGAGGCAATATTGTTGAAGGCCAGCGCCGCGGCGCCCTGCGATGCGTAGTACACGCCATCCACGTAGGTGGCCACCGGGTTCTCGAAGCCCGGCCCGGTGGCGGTGGTGCCGACACCGCGTAGATAGGGCAGGCCGTAGCCGACCACGTCGGCGTATACCAAGCCGGGCACCACGGTCCCCAGATCGTTGACCGAGTCGATGCCGGCGCTCTGCAAGGCGGCGGCGTCGAACGCACTCACCGTGATGGGTACATCCTGCAGTCGCTCCACCCGTTTTTGCGCGGTGACCGTGATGGTCTCGAGCGACGCCTCGTCGACGGGAGCAGGTTCAGCGACGGCGACGCGGGGCAGGGAAAGAGAGAAACAGACGGCAACCGACAGCAATGGGACCGCGGCGATCCTGACCGACAGATACGGCATTTGAATTCCTTGTTCTAACGCCAACTTCCCCCATCCGTGTAATTCTTTTTCAAGACATCGCGTCAAACGACCGTATCGAGCACCATTTGTTGGAAACGTTGTACCGGCTCCTCCCAATAAGGCGAGAATCGCGTGCGGATTCCCGCGGCGTCGCGGGCGTCGATCGTCGCCTGCGTGCCCTCGATGAACTGAAAGTCCTGCGGCAATACCTCGCGCCAGCGGGCCAAGGACTGCGCGCGGGCGGCCTCGTGCCCGGGTCCGTGCGCGGCGTCGCCGTCGTAGTACAGATGAAGCTCCACCTTGGTGCTGGCCGGCCCGTCGGGCAGCAGCATTCCCAGCATCACGTGATCGTCCGTGATCAGCACGGTGCCGGTGGGAAAGACGTTGAAGACGTAGTTTTCCAACGTCGGTTTGCCGCTGCGGGAACGCAGCTTCGGCAGCGGCGTGAGCGCGGCGCGGGGGTCGGAGGCGTGGGGATCGGGGGTCGCGCGGCCCATCGACACCGCGCCGCCGGCGAACACCCCGGCCGCCGCGTAAGGGGTGGTGTTCCTCGACAGGTGGGCCTCGAGCTGCGGGTGACCGAACGGCAGATGGTAGTCTTCGATACCGCTCTCCGTGGCCAGCTTCCAGTTGCCGCGATACACCTCTTCCAGCCGATCGCTGCGACGGATGTCGGACAGGTCGAAGTCGCCCAACAGGTCTGCGAGCGGACGGATGTGCTCGTCGAACGGTTTGGCCTGGCCGTCCAGATTGACGAACACATAGTCGAGCCAGCGGCCCACCGCGATGGGCTTGAGCCCGAGCGTCGAGCGCTGCAGGCCTTCGGCGGCGTGCACGCCCGCACCGCCCACCTCGGGCGTGCCGAGCAGCTTGCCGCTCAGGTCGTAGGTCCAGCCATGCCACGGGCAGCGAATCCGCGTCGCTGCGCTGCACGGTTCGCGCACGAGCTGCATGGCACGATGCCGACAGATATTGTGAAATGCCTGCACCTCGCCGTCGCGACCGCGCAACAGGAGAATTGGCCAGCCGGCGAGCTCGATGGGCAGCATGTCGCCCACGTTGGGAAGAGCCGATCCCACCGTGACCGCACACCAGGTTCGCGTGAACAGCGTCCGGCGCTCGAGCTCGTAGAAATCGGCGCCGTAGAACGCGCCCGGCAGGCCTTCGGCTAACTGGGTGGGCCGGTCGAGCGCCGCGCGTGCGGCACCGATCGCGGCGGGTGTGATACGGTGCGCGTCGGGGAAATCGGAACGATCTGGCATGGGAACCTTCGGTGAGAAACCACGACGCTCGCTGTTGCTTTGCCGGCACAGCGTACTGTTATTTAGCGCACAGTCATGGCGTTGTATAGAGGTTACTTTTTTATGACGTACATAGTCCCGGGCTATGCCACCCCGAGCATGCGCGATTGACGAAGCTCGATCGTTTCGCCCGCGTGCTCGATTGGAACCTCCTCAAATACTTCGTGCAGATCGCCGAATGCGGCAGCATCGGCGCCGCGGCCGAGAATTTGCAGTTGAGCCAGCCGAGCGTCAGCGCGGCGTTGCGCCGGCTCGAGGCGCACCTCGGACTGCAGCTCTTCCTGCGCACGCGCAAAGGCGTGCAATTGACCGCGGCGGGGGAGGTGTTCCTCAAAGACTGTCTCGACATCGTCGAGCGTTTGGTAGCAGCCCCCGCCGG
Source organism: uncultured Steroidobacteraceae bacterium (assembly GCA_964658215.1). GTDB lineage: Bacteria > Pseudomonadota > Gammaproteobacteria > Steroidobacterales > Steroidobacteraceae > Bog-1198. The sequence goes on from CAZZYJ010000036.1 coordinate 6,408, forward strand.
ATTGCGCTCGGTCACCAATGGTCTCGGTGGCTCGGTGCTGGTGAGGACCATCTCGCACATCTTCTCACCGGCGCTCGACGCCGGGCTGATGGCTTTCAAGGCACGCTATCCCGATGTGGAACTGGTGCTCGAGACCGCCCACAGCGAGCGCATCGTCGAATCGCTCATGAGCGGTGAATCCTCGGTGGCGGTGGGGTTCGACGAACAACCGCATTCGGGTTTGCGCCACGCGCTGCTGCTGCGCGAGCGCCAGCCGGTGTATTGCGGGCGCACCCATGAATTGTTCGGCCGCACCGTCGACGATCCACGCGATCTTGCCGATTACCCCTTCGTGGTGTTCAGCAGCGGCGAACCCCGGGTGCTGCGGGATTTTCGTACCCGTTACGGTCTCGGCCAGCGAATCGGCGGCAACGCCGACAACATGTACGAGGCGGCGTGGCTGATCGGGCTCGGCATCGGCATTGGCAACCTCCCGGAACCCATGGTGAATTCCATGTTGCCGGGCCTGTCGGTGGTGCTGCCGCCGGCGCTGGTGCCGGAACTCGACATCTACCTCATGTGGCGTGCGGACCTGCAGGATCGCGCCGCCCAACTCCTCGTCGACACCGTGCTCGAACACGTCGGCCACCGGGAGGCCGCCGGGCCGGTATAGGTTTGCTCTATGCCGGCCATAGAACGACGGTGGCTATACAGACGTGAGAAATTTCTTTATCTAGTCGCTGCCATCCTTGGATTGTTGGAGCGCCGATCAATGCCTACCTCAGTGTCCCCGCCCCTCGACGAGCTTGCCCTGGCGGCGGCACAACGGGTGATCGCCGGCGCGGGGCGGGTGGCCGAGTCCTTCGCCGCCGCGGAGATGTTTCCCGCCGAGGCGTACACCGGCGCGGATTTCTGGCGTTTCGAGCGCTGGGCGCTGTTCGAGCGTGAATGGCTGTGCGTGGGTCACGTCAATCAAGTGCCCAAGCCGGGCGACGTGTTCCGCATCACGCTGCTCGACGAGCCGTTGCTCATCACGCGCGACGAGACGGGCGCCATTCACGTGCTGTCCGCCATCTGCCAGCACCGCGGCCACCCCCTGCTCGATGGTCTGGGCGCGCCGCCCGAGGCCGGGGTGTGTACCCACGCCAAGCTCCTGATCTGTCCCTACCATTCCTGGAGTTACAAGCTGGACGGTGCGCTGTACGGTGCTCCGGGAATGGACCGCACCGCGCCGCTCGCCGAGTTACGCCGGCGCATCCGCCTGCCGCGTATCCAGCACTGCGTGTTCCAGGGGTTGATCTTCATCAATTTCGATGCCGCCGCGAAGCCCCTCGAACCCACCTTGAGTCGCATGGCGCAGATGATCGAGGGCTTCGGTCTCGCCGGACTGATGCCCACCGCGACCACCACCCGGCGCATCGGCTCGAATTGGAAGTTGTATCAGGAAAACGCCCTGGAGCCCTACCACACGGACACCGTGCATCGCGCCTCCCACCACGCCGCGCCGGCCCGTCTGTCGCGCTTCTACGAGCACGAGGCCGGCGAGGGCGCCATCATGACCACCACCGGCTTCACCGATGCCAACGAGCTGTTCGTCGCCGACGATCAATCGTCGCTGCCCCCCATTGCGGGGCTGTCGGCGGAACAGAACGGCCGCCTGTTGTTCGTGGCCGTGCTGCCCTCGCTGTTCCTCGTGTTCGAGCCGAGCGCGGTGGTGGTGACGCTGGTGCTGCCCCTCGATGCCGAGTCCATGACGCTGCAGACCTTCTACCTTCATCCGCGTGCGTCGACCGAGCTCGCCGATTATGCGCAGCGGGTCGAAAGACAATCGAACGCGCTGCAGGTGATTCGCGGCGAAGACATCGTCACCCAGGAGGCGCTGCAACAGGGTCATCTATCACGGTTCACCCCGGCGGGCACGTTGTCCTGGCTCGAGACGACGATCCCGCAGATGAACCGGTGGCTGGTGGAGCGCTATCGGGCCGCCTTGCTCGATGCGCAGCTGGCAAGCGGTCCCGGCGAGCCCGGCGCTCACCGCGTGCCCGCCGTGCGCGAGGCGTCGCGATGACCGCGCAACCCGGCGGGCTGACGCCGACCCGGTCCCGCACGCCCGACGCCACGGCCATCGCCGCGGCGCAACGCGTGCTGCGCGGCGCCGAGCGGGTGGGAGAACCGTTCGCCACCGCGGAACTGTTTCCCGCGGAAGCCTATACGGGCGAGGATTTTTGGCGTTTCGAGCGCTGGGCGCTGTTCGAGCACGAGTGGCTGTGCGTGGGCCACGTCAATCAGGTCCCCAATCCAGGTGACGTGCTGAGCATCACGGTGTTGGACGAACCGCTGCTCCTCACCCGCGACGAGGCAGGCGAGCTCAACGTGCTCTCCGCGATCTGCCAGCACCGCGGCCACCCGCTGCGGGAAGGTCTGGCGGCGCCCGCGACCCCCGGCATCTGCGGGCACACCAAGCTCTTGATCTGTCCGTATCACTCCTGGAGTTACAAGCTGGACGGCGCGCTGAACGGGGCGCCGGGGATGAACCGCACCGCTCCCCTCGCCGAGCTGCGGGCGCGAATCCGCCTGCCGCGCATCCGTCATGAGGTGCACGAGGGCCTGGTTTTCATCAACTTCGACCCGGTGGCGCAGCCGCTCGGGCCGAGTCTGCGCAAGATGCTCGCCATGATCGAAGGCTTCGGCCTCGCCGATCTGCAACCGACGGCGAGCATGAGCATGCCGGTCGGCTCGAATTGGAAGCTGTACCAGGAAAATGCCCTGGAGCCCTACCATACCGACACGGTGCACAAGACCTCGCACAACCCCGCCCCAGCGCGGCTCTCGGCCTTCTACCAGTACACCCCCGGCGATGGGGCCATCATCACGACCACCGGTTTCGCGCAGTCCAACGAACTGTACGCAGGAAACGATCAGGTAGCGCTGCCGGCCATCGCCGGTCTTTCCGAGGAACAAAACTCCCGTCTGTTGTTCATCGCGGTGCTGCCGCTGCTGTTCCTGGTGTTCGAACCCGGCTCGGTACTGGTGACGCTGGCGCTGCCCCACGACGCCGGGTCGATGACGCTGCAAACCTTCACGCTGTATCCGGCCGCGGCGACGGCCGTGCACGGTTTCGCCGAAACGGTGGTGTCGCAGACCGCGGCCCTGCGTACGATTCTCATGGAGGACATCGTCACTCAGGAGGCGCTGCAGCGCGGCCATCGCTCGCGGTTCACACCGGCGGGCACGTTGTCCTGGCTCGAAACCACGCTGCCGCAGATGAACCAGTGGCTGGCGGAGCGGTATCGCGCGGCGCTCGGCAGGCTTGCCGCGGACAGGCTTGCCGCGCAGTGAGCTGCGCGACGTTCAGCCGAAATGAAACGCCGACACGGCCTTGCCCCAGATCTTGTCACCGAACACGTGGCGCCCGGGTTCGCCTGCGGCGGCACCGGTGACGACCATCAAGGGCAGGAGATGCTCTTCGCGGGGATGGCAGAGCCGCGCACAGGGCGCCGAGCTCCATCGCGCGAGGGCCGCCTCGCGCTCCTCCACGGCAGCGTCGCACAACGTGTGGATCAGCCATCGATCGAATTCCGCCGACGCCACGTTCATGGAGTGATTGCGCGACGAGTCGCGCAGCGCGCCCAGATTGTGGTAGCTCAGGCCGCTGCCGATGAGGGCGACGTTCTCGTCACGCAGCGGCGCCAGCGCACGACCGATGTCGATGTGGCGGACGGGATCCAGGCCGGCCTGCAGGGACAGCTGCACGATGGGAATGTCGGCATCCGGGAAGGCAACCTTCAAGGGAATGAAAACGCCGTGATCGTAGCCCCGCTCGAGGTCTTCGTCGCTGTCGATGCCGGCGCCGGCCAGCAGCTGCCGCACGCGTGCTGCGAGGGCGGGAGCGCCGGGAGCTGAAAAGGTCAGACGATAGGTGGACGGCGGAAAGCCGTGGTAATCGAACAGCAGGCCCGGGTGGGGCGCCGCGAGTACCGTGGGACGCGGCCTCTCCCAATGCCCGGAGATCACCAACAGCGCGGCGGGCTTTTGCGCCATGAAACCCGGCAAGGCAGCCAGGTAGTCGTGCATGGCCACCCACACCGTCGGATTGTCCGCGGGAGGGTCCATGAAAAAACATGGGCCGCCGCCATGGGGAAGAAAAATCGAAGGCTGTCGCTGTGGTTTCATGTCGGTAGCCTAGTGATTTTGAGGTCGCTGTCCAGACGCGATCATCTATGGCCCACATAGGGCTAAACTATCGTCATGAAGCGGGCGGCCATCGCTTCACGCCGGCTATACATCCGGCGGACGGTCGGTAGAATCCACGGCGAACCGATTTGCGGTACCTCCATGGCATTTACATACAAAGGGATCGATCAATGAGCAGTGAACCTTCGGTTGCGGCGTTCAAGCCCCTGCCCGTCGATGTCGAAGCGGGCAAGACGTATTTTTGGTGCACCTGCGGCCGGTCGCAGAAACAACCGTTTTGCGACGGCGCGCATGGACGGGAAGGCACGGGGCTCGCGCCGCTCAAGTGGCAGGCGGTCGAATCGAAGACCGTGTATTTCTGCACCTGCAAGCAGACCAAGAATGCACCGCTGTGCGACGGATCGCACAAGGTTTCGCAGGAAGCCGTACCGGTCTAGGTCGGGCCGCCGGTGTGCCCTGGAATCGCGACAGGTCGCGCCAGGGCCTGTTCCAGCGTTTCGACGACGTTCCCGGCACCCAGCTTGGCGATGACGCCGGCGCGCGTCAATTTCTTCAGCACATTGGGGGTCACCTCGGTGAGCATAACGAGCGCGCCATGGCTCGAGAAATCGCTCAGGATCTCCTCGATCGCGAGGATGCCGGTGGCGTCGACGAAGGGCATGCGCCCCATGCGCAGAACCAGGGTGGTCGCCGGTCGTTGGATGTGGGCAAGTGTCCGTTCGAGTTTTTCCGCCGCGCCGAAGAACAAGGGGCCCTCTATGCTGTAGATCACGGTTCCTGAGGGGATGCGGCGAGGTGCCGGCACATCGTCGATCCGTGGCGCGGGGATGCCGTCGAATTGTGCCTCGACGTTCACCGCCAAGGCCATGCGTCTCATGAACACCAGGGCGGCGAGGATGACGCCGACGTTCACCGCCACCACCAGATCGACCAGCACCGTCAGCGAAAAGGTGATGAGCAGAACCGCGACGTCGGTTGCCGGCGAACCGCGCACGAGGCGTATGAAATGCGGGATCTCGCTCATGTTCCACGCCACCACGAACAGGATGGCGGCGAGGCAGCACAGCGGGACCGCGGCGGCGAGCGGCGACAGCAGCAGGATCACCAGGATGAGGAACCCGGAATGGACCATCCCGGCCAGCGGGCTCGAGGCGCCGTTACGGATATTGGTCGCGGTGCGCGCTATCGCACCCGTGGAGGCGAATCCGCCGAACAGAGGCGCCACGATATTGGCGATCCCCTGTCCGATCAGTTCCTGGTTGGAATCGTGCCGCGTCCCGGCCATGCCGTCGGCAACGACGGCGGAGAGCAGCGACTCGATGGATCCCAGCAAGGCAATGGTGAACGCCGGTCCCACCAGGATGAGTACCTGCGATAGATGGAAACTCGGCAGCGAAAAAGCGGGCAGCGTGCGCGGAATGCCACCGAAGGCCGTGCCGATGGTGGCAACCCCTTTGAATCGGAACGCGGCTTGAATGACCGTGATCAGCAGCATGGCGACGAGGGGTGCAGGAATCCGCTTCAGGTAGCGAGGACCCAGGGTCAGAACCACCAGGGCGAGAAACGCGAGACCCGTCGTGGCAATGTTCAGGGTGGGGAGGGCCTGCAGCAGTGCGATGAGTTTTTCGTGGAAGTGCAAACCCGAAGGCCCCGGCGCAAGACCGAAGAAATCCTTCCACTGGCCGACGAAGATGATGATGCCGATCCCCGCCGTGAAACCGACGATGACCGGACTCGGGATGTATTTGATGACGGCGCCCAGACGCGCCGCGCCGAAGGCCACCAGGATGAAGCCCGCCATGACCGTCGCGATCTGCAGACCGCCGATGCCATGTTGCGCCGTGATGACGGACAGCACCGCGATGAATGCCCCGGTCGGCCCGGCAATCTGGAGGCGGGTTCCCCCAAACAGGGACGTCGCCAACGACGCGACGATCGCCGTATAGAGACCCTGCTCCGGGCGGGCCCCGGAGGCGATGGCGAAGGCCATGGCGAGCGGCAGCGCCACGATGCCGACCACCAATCCCGCCAGGACATTGTTCGCGATGTGCTGCCGTGACCACAGACCCGCCGCCTTCGCCTCGAGCAGCGCGATCACGGGTTCAGGGGCGGCTGCGACGGGGCAGGTTTGAATTTCATTCTTTACAGTAGGCTTTTGGTCCGGATTGATCAATCTACGTGGATGCCGAACGACCACTCGGGAAACCCGGACTGGCGTCACCCGGCGAATCGAGTCACCGTGCTGATCCCGCGACTGGAGAAAGCAACATGTATCGAAGAATTTTAGTTCCGGTGGATGGCAGCAGCCCTGCGCACAGCGCGTTGCTCGAGGCGATCAGAATCGCGAAGAGCCAGAGCTCACTGATACGGCTGCTGCATGTCGTGAACGAGCACGTGCTGGATCCTGATTATTGTATGGGCACGTATCCGGGCGATCTCGTCGACGCGTTGCGTGAAGCGGGGCGAAAAGTGCTTCTCGAGGGGGCCGAACTGGTTCGTCAGTCCGGAGTGTCGGTGGACCCGGTGGCGGTCGAATCGGCGGAAGGCAGTGCGGCGCCGCTGATCGTAGCCCAGGCGATGGCATGGGGGGCGGATTTGATCGTGATGGGCACTCATGGACGCCGTGGCCTCGCCCGCCTCGCCCTGGGCAGCGAGGCTGAATGCGTCGTTCGTACCACCCGCATCCCGGTCTTGTTGATCCATGACGGAGCGCGGAGCACGCCCGAGGCTGCGAAGACCGCGACGGCCGGGGGGATCGCATGCGGCATGATGTCCTGAACGTTCATCCCTCTGCGCGCGCCGAAATACAACGCGACACGGCCTGGCGACGCGAGCGGATCGCGACCGCCGCCTATTATCTAGCCGAGCACCGCGGCTCTGCGCCGTCCGATCAGGAGGAAAACTGGCTGCTTGCGGAGGCTCAAATCGATGCGTTAGACGAGTTCCATGGATAGGCCGGATGCCCCCTGCACGCCATTCCTGGGTGCGGGTCGAGCGCAGCAGTTATCGCGGTCAGAGATAGCAGGGTTCGATTCGCTCTGTGAACTTGCCTTGAACTTGCGCTGGTCGTGGAACCACGCCACCGACACGCTGTGGCGGCAGCTCGACCCGATTCAATGGGAGCTGACCCACAACCCCTGGAGCGTTCTGCAGACGGTATCCAGAGAAGTACTCCGGCAGCTGTTGGCCCGCTCCGGGTTCATGGAAACCGTGGACAATCTGCTGTCGGAAAGACGCGCAGCGATCGCGTCGAGCGCCTGGTTTCAGAGGACACATCCCGCTCCGGCGCTCGAGTGCGTGGCGTACTTCAGCATGGAATACATGTTGAGCGAAGCATTGCCCATCTATTCGGGCGGACTCGGTAACGTCGCGGGCGACCAGCTGAAGGCCGCAAGCGATCTGGGCGTTCCCCTGGTCGCGGTGGGTCTCCTCTATGCGCAGGGTTACTTCAGGCAGACGATCGACAAGTCGGGTGCGCAACTGGCCCTGTACCCCTACAACGATCCCGGCCAGTTGCCCATCTCGCCTTTGCGCCGGGCGGACGGCGAATGGCTGCGTTTGGAGGTCGTATTCCCGGGGTATTCGGTGTGGCTGCGGGCCTGGCAGGTGCAGGTCGGCCGCCTGACGCTGTACCTTCTCGACAGTAACGATATGGCCAATTACCCGGCTTTTCGCGGCATCACCAGCGAGCTGTACGGCGGCGGCCCGGAGCTTCGTCTGCAGCAGGAACTGGTGCTCGGGATCGGCGGCTGGCGGCTGTTGCAAGCCCTGGGGTTGAAGCCGGAGGTATGTCACCTGAACGAGGGACATGCTGCCTTTGCGATCTTGGAGCGCGTACGAACCTTCATGGAGGAAGCGGCGCAGCCGTTCGACGTTGCCCTGACCATTACCCGTGCCGGCAACGTCTTCACCACGCATACCGCCGTGGCGGCGGGATTCGATCGTTTTTCACCGCAGCTGATCGAGCAGTACCTGGCCACTTATGCCAGCCGTGCGTTGAGAATTCCGTTGCAAGACCTGTTGGCCATGGGCCGTCTCGATGCGACCGACGACGCCGAGCCGTTCAACATGGCCTATCTCGCGATCCGCGGCTGCGGCCGTATCAATGCGGTGAGCCGGTTGCATGGCGACGTGAGCAGAGATCTGTTCCAGCCGTTGTTTCCACGGTGGCCGAGGAGCGAGGTGCCCATCGGTTACGTCACCAATGGCATCCACGCGCCGAGCTGGGATTCTGCAGAGGCGGACGCGATGTGGACGACGGTGTGCGGCAAGGATCGCTGGCTTGGCGGCACGAAGTCACTCGCCGGGCGTATTCGACTGATCCCCGATGCCGGCATCTGGGGCACCCGCAATGCGGCGCGAAAAGCCCTGATCGAATACGCCCGCGCGCGGCTGTCGAGACAACTGGCGGCCGCCGGCATGGCCGCAGAGGAGGTGGACGAAGCGAAGACGTTATTCGACTCAGATACCCTCACCCTGGGCTTTGCACGTCGTTTCGCGGCCTACAAGCGACCGAATCTGTTGCTTCACGATCAAGACCGCCTGACACGCCTGCTCACGAACGGCGCGCGACCCGTTCAGCTCATTCTTGCCGGTAAGGCGCACCCGGCCGATGTTGCGGGGCAGGCACTCATTAAAGAATGGATACGCTTCATTCGCGGATCGCACGTCCGTGACCACGTAATTTTCCTGAGCGACTATGACATGCTCTTGACGGAGCGACTCGTGCAAGGGGTCGACGTTTGGATCAACACGCCCCAACGTCCGTGGGAGGCGTGTGGGACGAGCGGCATGAAGGTGCTGGTGAACGGGGGACTCAACCTCTCGGAACTCGACGGATGGTGGGCGGAGGCCTACGCCGCGGACCTCGGTTGGGCGCTCGGCGACGGCGAGAATCATGGCGGCGATCCGGCCTCGGATGCCGCGGACGCTTCGCAGCTGTACGACCTCCTCGAACGCCAGGTCGTTCCAGAATTCTACGCACGCGATGGACTGGGCCCGCCGCGGGCCTGGGTGGAGCGCGTACGCCGCAGCATGGCAACCTTGACACCGCAGTATTCGGCGGACCGCAGCGTGCGCGAGTATGTGGAGCAGTACTACCTGCCGGCGGCGGCTGCCTATCGGGAGCGAGCGGCAGAGGCGGGAAAGCTCGGAGTTCGCATCACGGAATGGCGCCAGTCACTCGAACGCTGTTGGCATTCGTTGGGGCTCGGCCGGATCGGGGTTTATCCCACCTTGGAATGCCACGAAATAACGGCGGAAGTGGTGCTGGGGTCCGTCGACGCGGACGCCGTGTCCGTCGAGATATACGCCGAACCCCGGGGTACGGGCCGCGCCTTTCGCCAAACGATGACCCGGGACCCGGACGCACCCGATTGTGAGGGTCGCTCCGTCTACACGGCTCGTGTGCCCAATGATCGCCCCGCCGGTGACTATACCGCCCGAATCCTGCCCGCCCACCCCGCAGTGGCGGTGCCGTTAGAAGCTGGCTCGGTGCTCTGGGGCATGTGACCCCAGGGTGTCTGCATTTCCCAGACGGGAAATGTAATCAGCCAGCGCATCCTTTTCCTGGCTCGGCATGCCCCGCAGGGCACTGGTCATCTCCGGCGGCGCAAGCTCCTTGTGAAGCGACGCCGCCGCCTCTATCTGCCGTCGCAGGTACGGATATTGCTGCCCGGCGATACGCGGAACCCGGTTGAGCGACTGACCATGGCCGTCCGCGCCATGGCACGCTGCGCAGATGTGCGTGAATGCTTCCTGTCCCACGCGCAGGTCGGCTCCGGAGCCGGTGACCGGTTTCGGGTTGGCGCCGAGTTCCGAGAGATAGCCGGCCAGCACACCGAGGTCGTGGGCGCTGCGCGGTGTCGAGTGTACGGCCACGTTCTGCATGGCGATGTCCATTCGCGCGCCCAGCGTAAAGACGGTCAGCTGCTTTTCCAGATACGGCTTTTGCTGGCCGGCGAGACCTGGCACGACGCCGTCCGGCGAACCCCAGGCGGTCGGTTGATGACAGCCGACGCAGGGCGCGAAGAGCCGACTACCGTCCGCTGAGGACGCTGACGCCTCGTTTGCGCCAACGAACAGCAGAGCGAGTACGACGGCCACGCCTCGCGGTTTGAATGATGGTGTGAAGTCGCGCATGCGAGGAGTCTAGCCACGTCCGGGCGCCGCTTCACTGAGGGGAAATACCTACCGGACGCGCGTCTTGATCAAGCGCCAAAAGAGCGGTCTTCATGGTCCGGCATCGCGTGGGGGCGCTACCGGCAGGGTAGGGGAATGTGCGTACTGACTTTGGGCGGGCGGCTCCGTAGCTTGGCGGGGTAGTCCAACCGCAAGGAAAGCTGCCGATGCCTCTCTATGCAAATTTTGATGGCGGTGCACGCCGCAACAAACTCCTGGCCGCTCTGCCCGAGGAGGAATGGGCCCGCCTGGGGCGTGATTTACAACCCGTGTCCCTGAAGCCGGGCCAGGTCATGAGTGAGTCGGGCGCTCCCTCCCGTGAAGTGTACCTGCCCACCACAGCGGTCATCTCGCTGCTCTATCTCACCGTGGACGGGTCATCGACGGAGGTTGCCGCGGTCGGCAGCGAAGGCCTCGTGGGCATCTCCGCATTCATGGGTGGAGGCATGATGCCGGGCCGGGCGGTGGTACAGCACGGGGGAGGTGCTTACTGCCTGTCGGACGAGGCGCTGCTGAAGGAATTTCGACGCGGCGGCGTGTTTCAACGCATGTTGCTGTTGTACGCCCTGGCCTCGCATGCGTTGGTGGCACAGACCGCGGTGTGTAATCAGCACCATTCCGTCGACCAGCGACTGGCGCGCTGGCTCCTCCTTAGTTTCGATCGATTCGACTCGAACCAGATGTCCATCACCCACGAACTGATCGGCCGCTCGCTCGGCGTGCGGCGCGAAGGCGTGACCGAGGCCACCGGCAAGATGCAGCGTCGCGGGATGATCACGGTGGGTCGCGGACGACTGACCATGATCGACCGTCGGCGACTCGAGGCGGGATGCTGCGAGTGTTACCGCGCCATACGTGGCGAGTACGACCGTCTGTTTCGGCGACATTCGCGTCAACCGGTCGCAAACCCGTTTATTCCCCTCAACGGCATGGACCGCTCGCGCCGGGAAGTCAGGATGTCATGTTAGCCGGCGTCTCTCCGCCTTACGGACGCGAGCAAGCCGTCTCTCACGAACACCTCGCGCGCACGATGTCCCGTTGCGCACTTTACGACTGCAGCAGCGTGCCGAGGACGCCGACAGCGAGATGCTTGTCGATGAAATTGGCCAGTCCATCGAAGGTGTCGTCCAACGAAGGAACCTCCGCGCCGAACACAGCCCGCAATACGCCTGCATCTTCGAACATCCCATGGGTGTACAGCCCAAGGATGGCGCCGCATTGATACCCCGCATCGTCGGGCAACGCCGTCGCGAGGGCGACCGCCGGCGCCGCGTGCGGCAGCCGCCACGTCCTGCCATGCCGAATCTCATAGGCATCGAAACGAACTCCGCTGAGCGGCGCCCAATAACCGGTGAGACGCCTGAACGTGTACCGATCACGGTGGTGGCGCTTGCGGGCTTGAAATTCGGTGGTGACGGGCAGCAAGCCGAGACCGGTCGAACTCCCTTCCACGCCGTGAGGATCGGTGATCGCGGTCCCTAGCATCTGCAGCCCACCGCAAATCGCGAGCACGGGTTTACCGGCCTCGGCGTGCCTGCGTATCGCGGCATCGATTCCGCTCGCGCGCAGCCAAGCAATGTCTGCGGCGACGTGCTTGGACCCGGGCAATATGAGTAGATCCGCGTGGGCAATGCTTTGCGTATGACGCGCCCAGATCAAGGAGA
>CAZZYJ010000037.1:0-18408 GCA_964658215.1 uncultured Steroidobacteraceae bacterium
GGGGCTGACATGGCGCGATGGATGATCGGCGATATCGCAGTGGACCGGGTCGCGGAACTCGAGGGGCCCATGTTCCGGCCCGCGGACGTGTTTCCGGATTTCGATCCCGAGGTGCTCGACCGCCATTACGCGGATCTCGTGCCGCGGCACTATGCGCCGGAGCTGGGCGTGGTGATCGGCACCATCCAAAGCTACGTGATACGCAGCGGGTCGTACAACATCCTGGTCGACACCTGCTGCGGCAACCAGAAACAGCGGCCCGCCGAACCGCCGTTCCATGATCTGCACACGCCGTACCTCGAGCGGCTGGCGGCGCTCGGGCTGGTTCCGGAGGACATCCATTTCGTGCTGTGCACGCATCTGCACGTGGACCACGTCGGCTGGAACACCCGGCTCGACAACGGCCGCTGGGTGCCCACCTTCCCGAATGCGACGTACGTCTTCGCCCAGGCCGAGCTCGACTACCTGCTCGGGGTGACCCGTGCGGGCCCTCCGCACGACCACCACGGCGTGCATTACGCCGACAGCATCGAGCCCGTGCTCGCCAGCCGCAGGGTGCGGCTGCTGACCCGCCCCGAGGCCCTGATTTCCGGTCTGGAACTCGAGTTCACGCCGGGGCACAGCCCGGGGCACGTGGTCCTGCGGGCGCGCTCCCAGGGCACGGAGGCGCTGTTCATCGGCGACGTCGTGCAGCACCCCTTCCAGGTCTACCGCCCGCATTGGAACAGCGCCTTCTGCGCTTCGCCCGAGCAATCCCGGGCCACCCGGCGGCGCGTGCTCGGTGAATGTGCGGACCGGGGGGTGCTCGTGTTTCCCGCACACTTCGCCGATCCGTACGCCGTCCGCATACGGCGCCACGAGGATGCCTTCGCGATCATCCAGTGACGACGCGCGCAAGTTTCGACGTCGCCGGGTTTCTCGACCGGTGCACCGTCGGCCCGCTGCAGGTGCGCGTGCTGTGGATCTGCGGTCTCATCGGTGCGGTGGAAGGGTTCGATGCGCAGGCGCTCGGCTACATCGCACCCACGCTCAGCGCCGCCTGGCACCTGCGTCCGGGGGCGCTCGGACCGGTTTTTTCCATGAGCCTGTTCGGCCTCATGTTGGGCGCGTTGTTCGTCGCGCCGCTGGCCGACCGCATCGGCCGGCGTCCCATCCTGCTCGGCAGTCTGCTCGTGTTCGCCTCGAGCACGTTGCTCACCGCCCTGGCCCGCAATCTCGACGCGCTGCTGGTGCTGCGTTTCGTCACCGGCCTCGGGCTCGGCGGCGCGATGCCGAACGCCGTCGCGCTGACCTCCGAGTACATGCCGCTGCGCCGGCGCGCCTTCCTGGTCATGATGATGTTCAACGGCTTCAACGTGGGCTCCATGGCGGGCGGAATCCTGTCCGCCCAGTTCGTGGGAACGCTGGGCTGGCAGGCCGTTTTCGTGGTGGGCGGCGTGCTGCCCTTGCTGCTGGCGCCGGTGATCCATTTTCAGCTGCCTGAATCGGTGGCCTTTCTCGCGTTGCGCGGCGGCTCACGCAGTCGGATCTTGAGCCTGCTGCGTGAGGTGGAGCCGGGCCTGAGCCTCGACGAGGACGTCGAACTGCGCACCGCAGCCGTCGCGGGCCGGCCACGGCTCGCCCTCGGGGCGTTGTTCGCGCAAGGCCGCGCGGCGACCACGCTGCTGATCTGGGTGGTGTTCTTCATGAGCCTGCTCGACATCTACATGCTGGTGAGCTGGCTGCCGACCGCGCTCAACGCAGGCGGTGCGCCCGTGCGCACCGCCATCGTCGCCGGCATCGTGCTGCAGCTGGGTTCGGTGCTCGGCTGTTTTCCCATCGGCTGGGCGTTGGACCGCTTCGGCGCGCCGCTCGCCATGACCTGCGCCTACGCGATCGGTGCGGTCTGCATCGCCGGCATCGGCGCGTTCACGCACGACATCCCGCTCACCCTGTGCATCATTTTCGGGGCGGGTTTCGGCCTGATCGGCGGCCAGGCGGCCGCCAACGCGCTGGCCGCCACGTCGTATCCCACCGAGGTGCGTTCGACCGGCGTCGGCTGGGCCCTCGGCGTCGGCCGCATCGGATCCATCGTCGGCCCCTTGGTGGGCGGCGCGCTGATGGCCGCCCGCGTGGACATCGGCCGGTTGTTCCTGCTGGCGTCGGTGCCGGCCGCGGTCGCGGCGCTGGCATTGATCGCGTTGGGCGTGCTCACCGCCCGTGCGGCACGCCGGCCGGTTTTGTGCTGCAATGAACGGCAGTAGGTTCACGTGGGCACAGGGTGGTCAAAAAATCGGAAGTCCCGGAAAGTCGTCGGCTCACGCGCGAGGACTGGGTGGACGGTGCCATCGCCTTTCTATCGCAGCACAGCGTGGGCACGTTGCGCCTGGACCTGTTGGTGAAACAGATGGGGGTCACCAAGGGGAGCTTCTACTGGCACTTCGCGTCGCGCGAGAAGCTGCTCGATGCCGTGCTCGAGTCCTGGCAGACCCGGATGATCCGCGATGTCGAAGCGTGGCTCGAGAGCGCGGCCGGGAGTGCCGAGGACCGCTTGCGGCGGCTTCTCCACGTCGGGATTTCATCCCGCCCCGACGTCCCCGGCGGGCCCCTGGAACTGTCGCTGCGCGACTGGGCGCGGCGCGACCCGCGGGTGGCGCGCATCGTCACCCAGGTGGACGCGGAGCGCCTGCGCATCGTCAAGAACCTGTATCTCGAGACCGGCCTCGACGCGGCCCAGGCCGATGCGCAGGCGCTGCTGCACATGACCTTCGTGGTGGGCGGTCGCATGATGCTCTTCGAGGGAGACCAGGCGACGATCGAAAAGCGCTGGCAGATCGGCGAGAGTTTCCTGGTGCCTTCTCCCGCCGGCGCCGCCGCGACCGCGCCGGCCGCCGCGCGCAAGCGCAAACGAAAGCCCGGCTAGATCACCTGCTTCGACCGTAGCGCCGCGTAGCGCCCAGCCTGCATGCCCATCAACTCGAGGTACACCTCGTCGTTGTGCTGGCCGAGGGTGGGCGCGACCCAGCGGATGCCGCCCGGGGTTTCCGACAGCTTCGGCGCGACGTTCTGCATCTTCAGGGGACCGTAATGCGGATCGTTGACGGTCACTATGGCCTTGCGCGCGGCGAAATGCGGATCGCTCAACATGTCGGGGGCGCGGTAGATCAATCCTGCGGGAACCCCGTGCTTGTCCATCAGCGCGAGCACTTCGTTGGTCGGCATGGTCGCCGTCCAGCGACCGACGATCTCGTCGAGCACGCGCTGGTTGCGGCCCCGCGCCTGGTGATCCACGTAGTCGGGGTCGGTGGCGAGTTCGGGACGGTTCATGGCCTCGCACAGCCGGCGGAACACCGTGTCCTGATTGGCGGCGATCAGCACCAGGCTGTCGGCGGTGGGATAGACGTTCGAGGGCGCGATGTTGGGCAATATGGCGCCCGTCCGCTCGCGGATGAAACCGGTCTTGTCGAATTCGGTGACGAGCGATTCCATCATGTTGAGCACGGCCTCGTAGATGGCCGAATCGACGACCTGACCGCGGCCGGTTCTCTCGCGGTAATGCAGGGCCGACAGGGCGCCCACGCAGGCAAAGGTGGCGGCCAGCGAGTCGCCTATGCTGATGCCCATGCGCGACGGCGGGGTGGACGGATCGCCGACCACGTAACGCAGGCCGCCCATGGCTTCGCCGATGG
This sequence comes from uncultured Steroidobacteraceae bacterium, assembly GCA_964658215.1. Taxonomy (GTDB): domain Bacteria; phylum Pseudomonadota; class Gammaproteobacteria; order Steroidobacterales; family Steroidobacteraceae; genus Bog-1198. The sequence continues at coordinate 3,669 of CAZZYJ010000037.1, forward strand.
CGCCGAATCCGGCACGATGGGCGTACGGCCCGGTTTGACCGTAACCGGAGACGCGGATCATGATCAGACGTGGGTTGATCTCGCTCAACGCGTCGTAGCTCAATCCCCATTTCTCCAGCGTGCCCGGCCGGAAATTCTCCAGCAGGAAATCCGTTTTCGCGACCATCTCCTTGAGGAGTTCCTGACCTTCGCGCTGCCGCAGATCGAGCGTGACCGACTTTTTGTTGCGCGACACCACCGGCCACCAGAGCGAGGGACCCGACTTGGCATCGTGGCGGCCCCACACCCGCAGCGGATCGCCCTGTTGGGGGGGTTCGATCTTGATCACCTCCGCCCCCATGTCGCCCAGGATCTGGCCGCAGAACGGGCCCGCCAGTAGAGTGCCGAGTTCGAGGACGCGCAGGTCCGCGAGGGCACCGTTGGTGAACTCGACCGGTCGATTCATAGGATTCCTAAGTAGTTCAAGGTGTAGCTGTTATGTATACAAATACGCAGCAGCGGCGCTAGAATGTTCTGAGTGTCGTTGGTAAGACGAGTACGCTCTCACCATATTGTATACAATAAAGGCTACGATGAAAATAGAGCTGGTCGAAGTCGGGCCGCGCGACGGCCTGCAGAGCGAAGGTGTCGTGCTGCCCACGGAGCGCAAGGTCGAACTGATCAACCGCCTCATCGGCGCCGGCATCAAGCGCATCGAAGTGACCAGCTTCGTCAACCCGAAGAAGGTCCCGCAGATGGCCGACGCCGAGGCCGTACTCGCAGCGCTGCCCAAACACGGCGGCGTGTCGTACATCGGACTGGTGCTGAACCGCCGGGGCTTCGATCGGGCGCTCGCAGCGGGCTGTCACGAAGTGGGCATGGCCGTGGTGGCGAGCGACACCTTCAACCGCCGCAATCAAGGCGTCGGCACGGAGGAGTCCATCGCCGCCTGGCTCGACATCGCCAAGGCGGCGCACGCGGCGGGCATCAAGCCGAACGTCACCATCTCCGCCGCCTTCGGGTGCCCCTTCGAGGGCGAAATCGATCCGAACCGCGTCATCGAGATCGCCAGGCGCTGTGCCGACGCCGCGCCCGTCGAGATCGCGATCGCGGACACCATCGGCGTGGGCGTGCCGAGCCAGGTCACCGAGCTGTTCGGCCGGCTGCGCGAGATCCTGCCGGGCATGCCGCTGCGCGGACATTTCCACAACACCCGCAACACCGGGCTGGCCAATGCCTATGCCGCCGCGATGGCCGGCGTGCACAGCCTGGACGCGAGCGTCGGCGGCGTGGGCGGCTGTCCGTTCGCCCCGGCGGCCACCGGCAATATTCCCACCGAAGATGTCCTCTATATGTTGGATCGCATGAACATCGAGACGGGCGTATCGATCCAGGCTGTGATCGACACGGGCCTCTGGCTGCAGGAGCAGATCGGGCGGCCCATTCCGGGGATGCTGATGAAAGCCGGTGTTTTTCCCCCGCGTTCGAATTCACAGAAGGGTTGAGCATGTCATATCGATTAGGGGTCGACGTCGGCGGCACTTTCACCGACCTTTTTCTGGTGGACGAGAAGTCCGGCAGCATCTTCACCGCGAAGGTGTCGAGCACGCCGGCGGATCAGTCGATCGGCGTGCTGCGCGGGATCGAGCGGGTATGCGAACGTGCGGGCATCGCGCCCGACCAGATCGACCACGTGATGCACGGCACCACGGTGGCCACCAACACGGTGCTCACCGGCACGGGCGCACGCTGTGGCCTGGTCACCACCCGGGGTTACCGGCAGGTGCTGCAGATCGCGCGCTCCTTCGTGCCCGGCGGTCTGGGCGGCTGGGTCATCTACAATAAATCGCTGCCCATGGCGCCGCTGTCCTGCACCATCGAGGCACACGAGCGCGTCGGCGCGAAGGGCGGCGTGGTGCACGAACTCGACGAGCGCCGGTTGCGCGAAGACCTCGCCACCCTCGGCAGGCAGGGCATCGAGGCCTTGACCGTGTGTCTGATCAACTCCTTCGCCAACCCGGCGCACGAGCATCGGGTGCGCGACATCGCGCGCGACGTGCTGCCGGACATCCCGGTGTCCCTGTCGAGCGACGTCGTCCCGGAAATGCAGGAATACGAGCGCACGGTGACCACCGTGGCGAACTCCTACGTGCGTCCCAAGGTCTCGAAGTACATCGCCAACCTGAAGAGCAAGATCGAACAGACGGCGAAGGACGTACGCCTGCACATACTGCGCTCCGACGGCGGTCTCGCGGGCGCCCGCGCCGCCGAGGACTATCCGGTGAATCTGTTGATGTCGGGCCCGGCGGGCGGCGTCACGGGGGCGGTCTGGGTGGCCGTACAGGCGGGGTTCCCCAATCTGCTCACGGTGGACGTGGGTGGCACCTCCACCGACGTGGCGTTGATCCAGGACGGCGCGCCGCGCCTGCGCCGGGAAACCACGATCGGCGACGTGACCGTGCGCGCCTCGTCGGTCGACATCCGCACCGTCGGCGCGGGCGGCGGTTCCATCGCCCACGTGCCGGAATTGACGCGGGCGTTGCGCGTGGGACCGCAGTCCGCGGGCGCCGATCCGGGGCCGGCCGCCTATGGCCGTGGCGGCACGGAGCCGACCGTGACGGACGCGAACGTGGTGCTCGGCTACATGCCTGAGATGCAGAAACTCGGTGGCGACATGAGCCTCAACCGGGAACTGTCCACGCAGGCGGTGCAAAAGGTGGCCACCGCCTTGAAGATGTCGCTGAAGGAAGCGGCCCTCGGCGTGTACAACATCGTCAACGAGAACATGGTCGGGGCCCTGCGTCTGGTCTCCGTCGAGCAGGGCTACGATCCGCGTGACTACGCGCTGATGGCGTTCGGCGGGGCGGGGCCCCTGCACGCGAACGCGCTGTCGCGCCTGCTCGGCTCGTGGCCGGCCATCATCCCGCCCGGACCCGGCGTCCTCTGTGCGCTCGGCGATGCCACCACCGCGGTGCGCGACGAGCGGGCGAAAACCTACGTCAAGAAATTTTCCGACACCCATGCACGGGAACTGGCCAAGATATTGAAGACCCTGGGCGAGGACGCGGCCAAGTCGCTGGAACGCGAGGGCGTGGCGCGGGCGGAGGTGACCACCGCCTACGAGGTGGACCTGCGCTACCTCGGCCAGGGCCTGCGGCTCACCGTGGACGTGGCGCTGGCCGACCTGGAAAAGCGGGGCCTGAGTGCCATCTCCGACCGTTTCGACGCGGAGCACGAGCGCCTGTTCACCTTCGCCCTGGAACTGGAACACGAGCTGGTCACGCTGCGCGCCTCGGTGAAGGGACGCGGCATCAAGGTCAAGCGCGCGCCCATCGCGCGCGGCACCGCCGATGCGTCCAAGGCGGTGGTCGGCAAGCAGGCCAGCTACATGGACGGCAAGAACGTGACGGCGCTGGTCTACGACCGCGCCAGGCTCAAGGCGGGCAACAAGGTGAGCGGCCCGGCCATCATCATGGAGATGGACTCGACCACCGTGATCCTGCCCAAGCATATCGGCCATGTGGATGCGCTCGGCAACGTACTGATTTATCCCGAAGGCTTCAAGCCCGCCGGCAAGACGAAGAAAGGAGCTTAACCGATGCCCGCCAAAATCATTCAGCGCAACACCAAGCGCATCAAGAAGGTCAAGGTCGACACGGTGACCATCGACATCATCGAGAGCGCGCTGCGCAACGCGCGCTTCGAGATGGACACGGTGCTGTTCCGCACGGCGATGTCGCCCGGCATCCGCGAACAGCACGACGAGTTCCCGATGATCGCGAACCTCGAGGGCAAGATGGTGGTGGGTCAGTTCGGCTCGTTCATCCATGGTTTCATGCAGGGCTACGAGGGCACGATCGAAGAGGGCGACATCTTCCTCACCAACGATCCTTATTCGGTGAAGGGCGCCATCAGCCATGCCAACGACTGGCTGCTGCTCATGCCGATCTATCGCGATCACCGCCTGATCGCCTGGGCGGCCATGTTCGGTCACATGACCGACGTCGGCGGCAAGGTCCCGGGCTCGCTGCCCACGGATGCGCGCACTTTGTACGAGGAAGGCGTCACGGTGCCGCCGGTGAAAATCTACAAGCAGGGCGTGCTCAACGAAGACGTGCTCAAGATCATGCTGCACAACTGCCGGCTGCCGCACTGGAACCTGTCGGACTTCAACGCCATCGTCGCGGCGCTGCGCACGGCGTCCACCCGCTGCGTGGAAATCAGCGCCCGCTTCGGCGACGAGGTGTTCTACTCGGCCATGGACGAGATGCTCGCGCGCAACAAGCGCGCGATGCGCCAGCTCATCGCCCGCACGGTGCCCGAGAAAAAGCAGTACTTCGAGGATTACATCTGCGACGACGGGCTGAACATGGGCCCTTACAAGATCGCCTGCACCATGTGGCGCGAGGGCGAGAAGTGCATCTTCGACTTCGAGGGCACCGACCCGCAGTCCATCTCCTCGATCAATTTCCTGTTGAACGAGGAAATGTTCAAGATGTTCGCCGGCGTCTACATGATCATGGTGTTCGATCCCCAGATCCTGTTCAACGACGGCTTCTACGACCTGATGGAGGTGCGCATCCCGGCCGGCACGCTGCTCAAGCCGCTCAAGCCCGCCGCGCTGTCGTGCCGCACCCACGCCCTCGGGCGCATCTTCGACATCCTCGGCGGCCTGCTCGGGCAGGGCAATCCGCAGTTCATGTGCGCGGCGGGTTTCTCCGATTCCCCGCACTTCATGTACTCGGGCTACGACAAGCACGGCGACTGGTATCAGCTGTACCAGATCACCTTTGGCGGCGTGCCGGGCAAGCCGTTCGGCGACGGGCCCGACGGCCACTCGCTGTGGCCGGCCTTCACCAACGTGCCGAACGAGTTCCTCGAGAGCTATTTCCCGCTGCGCATCGACATCTACGAAACCATCGCCGACACCGGTGGCCCGGGCAAGAACCGCGGCGGCAATGGACTGCGCATCGGCTACCGCTTCCTGGAGCCCGGCGAAATCTCCATCCATGACGATCGCTGGCTCACCTATCCGTGGGGCGTGAACGGCGGCCTGCCGGGGGCACGCAGCCGCAAGACGCTGGTACGTAGCGACGGCAGCGAGGAAATCCTTCACTCCAAGCTCGATCACGTGAAGGTGCAGGCCGGCGATCTGCTGCTGTCCGACACGTGGGGCGGCGGCGGCTGCGGCGATCCCCTGGAGCGTGAGACCGGCAAGGTGAAATTCGACGTCGACGCCGGCCTCGTCACGCGCACGGGTGCCGCCCGCTACGGCGTGGTGATCGATGACGGGGGCGAGGTGGACGAGGCCGCGACCGCCGACCTGCGGGCGAGCATGGCGCAGCAGCGCGGCGCCGTAAAGCTCTTCGACCGCGGCTTCGATTCCATCGAGGAGCTGAAAGGCCGCTGCCTCGAGGAAACGGGACTGCAGCCGCCGTCACCGCCCGCATTCTCGCGCTGGGTGATGAAACAACTCGGCAGTAGAGCCGCCTGATGCGGGCCGCGGAGCGCGCCTATTCGATCGTGCGCGATGCCATCCTGGGCGGCCGGTATCTGGCCGGCTCGCATCTGACCGAACACGAACTGGCGCGGGTGGTGGGAGTCAGCCGAACGCCGATCCGGGAGGCTTTGCGCCGGCTCGACGCCGAAGGCCTGGTTCAGTTCGAGCCCAATCACGGCGCCGTGGTCGCGCAGTTCCGACGCGAGGACGCCGAGGAGATCTTCGAACTGCGCGGACTGCTCGAACCCATCAGCGCACGACGCGCGGCGGAGCGGGCGAGCGTCGCCACCATCGCGGAGCTGCGCCTCCTGGCCGAACAGCAAATCCTCGAGTCGTCGCGGCGTACCGGCGATTACATCGCCCGCATCGGCGGACTCAACGACAGATTTCATCGGCTGGTGCAGGCCGCAGCGGGCAGCGCGCGGCTGGCCAGGACGCTGGCAGGGCTCATCGAGGCGCCGCTGATCCTGAAGACGTTCAGCCAGTTCTCGCCCGCCGAATTGATGAGGAGCGCGGATCAGCACCTCGAACTCGTGCAGGCGTTCGAGGTGCGCGATCCGGTCTGGGCGCACAGCATCATGCGCGCGCACATCCTGGCGGGGCGGGCGACGTACAATCGTAGCGTGGAATTGTCGGCTGCCGCGGCGACGGCCCTGCTCGGGTCGGCCACGGTGCTGGGGTCCGCGGCCGTGCCCGCAGCCGCGGCCGCGCCGCCACGGGAAGCGCAGGGCGAAAGCGAGGGACTGGCGTCATGACGGAAACTCTGCAGCAAAATTACGCCAAGGGCGGATTCGGACACCGGCTCACGCCCGGCCGTCGGCCGGCATTGCTGGTCATCGATTTCGTCGAAGCGTACCTCGCGCCGGGGTCGCCCCTGTATGCCGGCGTGGAGGCGGTGCGCGACGCGGCGGTGCGTCTGCTCGCGGCGGCCCGCGGTGCGACGCTGCCCGTCGTACATACCACCGTGCAGTACCAGCCGGGCGGCCGCGACGGCGGGGTGTTCTTCCGCAAGGTGCCGGCATTGCGCTGCTTCGAGCAGGGCGCGCACCCGGAACTGGCCGCTTTCGCCCGGGGCCTGGAACCCGTCCCCGGCGAGACCGTGCTGAGCAAACAGTACGCAAGCGCGTTTTTCGGCACGTCGCTCGCATCCTTGCTGACGGCGCTGCAGGTCGACACGGTATTGATCGCGGGGGTGTCGACCAGCGGCTGCGTGCGCGCAAGCGCGGTGGATTGCTGCCAGCACGGTTTCATTCCCCTCGTGGTACGCGATGCGGTGGGGGATCGGGCGCGCGAGCCGCACGAGGCGAATCTGTTCGACCTGCAGGCGAAGTACGCCGAGGTGATCTCGCTCGACGCCGCCTTCGACTATCTGCGCACGCTGGCCTGACGCCACCGGCGCCACGCCGTCCGCCGTTACGTCAGTCTGCGGCCCGAGGCAGGAAGCGCGCCAGGCAGGCGGCGAGACTGGCCGGATCGAGCGGTTTACCGAGATGCGCGTCCATGCCGGCGAGGGCGCACTCGCGCTGGTCCTCGGCCATCACGTTGGCGGTCAGCGCGATGATGGGCAGGCGCCGGCCGCCGCCGTCACGCAGCTCCTGCTCGCGGATCCGCCGGCTGGCGGTGAAGCCGTCCATCACCGGCATCTGGCAGTCCATGAGCACGACGTCGAAGCGCGCGGCCGCTATCTTCTCGAGCGCCTGGGCACCGTCGTTGGCCACGACGACGCGGGCTTCCAGACGCTGCAGCATGTACAACGCCAGCTTCTGGTTGACCGCGTTGTCCTCGACCAGCAGGATGTCGTACCCCTTGAAACTGCGCCCGCCGCCGGGCGCGGGTCGTGCGGTCGCCCCGCGCACATGCGAGCCGCTCAGCACCTTGTCTAGAAGTTCGCTCAAGACGAGGCCGCCGAGGGGCTTCATGATGATGGCGTCGGGTTTCGCGCCCAGGGGCTCGACGCCCTTCGTACCCACCAACCGCATCAGGACGAAGGGAATGGCCGCCTGTCGCGGCTCCGGGCGCAGGTCCGCGAGCAGTTCGAGGCCACCCCGGCCGGGCATCAGTTCGTCGGCGAGTATCAGATCCACCTCGAGCCCGCCGGCCAGCAGCGCTTTGGCCTGCGCGACGTCCGCCGCACAGTGCGTCGTGAAACCGGTCAGCGTCAAACGGGTCTGTATGCTGGCGAGGCTCAGCGGCAGATCGTCGACGATGAGCACCCGGCGGCGCCGTCCCACGTCGGGAAAGCTCGGCTGCTCCGCCACCGCCTCGAGGTTGATCTCCGCCCAGAAAGTGGAGCCCCGTCCGGGTTCGCTGAGCACACCGACCCGGCCGCCCATCAACGCGACCAGTCGTTTGACGATGGACAGGCCGAGTCCGGTGCCGCCGTAATGCCGGGTGGTGGAGGAATCGACCTGCGAAAATGCCTTGAACAGCCGGTCCAGCTTCTCCCCCGCGATGCCGATGCCGGTATCCGTCACCTCGATGCGCAACGTGGTGACTCCGGCCGACTCGTGCAGGCGCTTGACGACGACGGCGACGTGGCCGGCCGGCGTGAACTTGATGGCGTTGCCGATCAGATTGGTGACGATCTGGCGAAGCCGGCCGGGATCGCCGCGCACCAGCCGTGGCGTATGCCAGTCGAAGTCCGCCACCAGTTCGATCCCTTTCTCCGCCCCCTGCAGCGCCAGCGCGGACACGGTGTCGTGAAGCACGCGGCGGAAATTGAATTCCACGGTTTCCAGCTCCAGGCGGTCGGCCTCGATCTTCGACAGATCGAGAATGTCGTTGATGAGTCCGAGCAACGCCTGGGCGCTGTTGTGAATGATCTCGACGTAACCGCGCTGGGTGTCGTCGAGCAGCGTTTCGGCGAGGATGCGCGCGATGCCGATGACGCCGTTCATCGGCGTGCGGATCTCGTGGCTCATGTTCGCGAGGAAGACGCTCTTCGCGCGGCTGGCGGCCTCGGCTGCGAGTTTCGCATCCAGCGTCGCCTGTTCCGCAAGCTTGCGATCCGTGATCCGTTGTATGGAGCCCGCCAGTCGTATCGGCACGCCATCGGCGTCGCGTTCCGCCACCGCGCGCGAACGCACCCATTCGTAGTGGCCGAGTTTGTGCCGCATCCGGATCTCGACGTCGTACGGCATGTCGTGCGAGAGATGATTCACCAGCGTCAGGCGGTTCTTCTCGAGGTCGTCGGGATGGACGAGTTCGGTGACCCGGCTGCGGAAATTGTCGAGATCGCCCTTGGTGTAGCCCAGGATGTCCTCGAAGCGCAGCCCGAACCACGGCACGTCGGTGAGCAGGTCCAGCTCCCACAGGCCGTCCTGCGTCGCGGTAAGGGCGCGCGCCAGCTGTTTCTCCACTGCACCGAGTTCCGCCTCGGTCCATTTCTTCTTCGTGATGTCGATCAGCGCGCCCGTGAAGCTCACGAGTTCGCCGTCCGCGCCGCGCTCGACATGTGCCTTTTCCGCGAGCCAGCGCTCGCCGCCGGCGTGCAGCACGCGGTATTCGCACTCGTAGGAGGGTTGTTCCTTCGTCGTTTCGAAAGGCGCACGGCGGGCTTTCTCGACGTCGTCCGGATGCACGCCGTCCAACAGCGCGTCGAAATTCTCGAGCCGGGTGTCGGCCGGGACGGCGAGCAGTTCGCGGAAATTATCGGACGCGATCAGATCCTGGGCGGCGAAGTCGAAATGAAACGTCGCCATGCCGGCGAGTTTCTGCGCGCGGTTGAGCGCTTCGATCCTGCGCGACTTGTCCTCGAGTTCGCGAACTTCGGTGATGTCACGGATCATGCCGATGGCGCGTGCCGGCAGACCGTCGGGCCCGGCCACGACCTGACCGTGGGCGTGTAGCCAGCGGACCTCGCCGCTCGATCGCAGCGAGCGATACTGCGCCTGGTTGCGGCCGGTGCCCCGATCGGCGCCATCGAGGGCGCGCATCACGGCCTCGACGTCGCCCGTGTGAACGGTGGCGAGCCACTCTTGCCGGGTGCAGCTGACGCGGTCCGGATCCATGCCGAGCAGCCGAAACAACGCCGACGTGCCACGGATCATGCCGGTGCCGAAATCGTACTCGTAGACGCCGAAGCCGCCGGTGGTCTGCGCGAACTCCAGCAGTTCCGACTCGCGAAGCCGCGGTTCGACCGGCGCCCGCAGCCGCCGCGAGGACTTCAAGTCTCTGATGGATGTCATGTCCGCGGGTCCTCGGTTCCCCCTGCACCGCCGGGTGTCCGGGCAAGGCGTCACCCCTTGTACATCGTTCGCGCGGTGCGTTGACCCAATTACCTCACATCCCGGTTTTATTGCAAAGCACATCCACCGCGGGAAACGTGACGCACTGCGATAAACCACCACAATCCCGGTTCTCGATCTCGAGCGTGCCGCCTTGACGATGAATGATCTCCTTGGCGATGGCGAGCCCCAGGCCCGCCCCCGGAATGGCCTGCTGCCGCGCGACGTTCACGCGAAAGAACGGCTCGAACACCTGCCCGAGCAGATCCTCCGGGATACCCGGGCCGCAGTCCTCGATGAGCATGCAGCAGGTACTGCCCGAAGTCCGCAGGGTCACCGTCGCCTCCCGGCCGTGGGTGACGGCGTTGATGAGCAGATTGCGCAACGCGCGCGTCAACGCCAGCGGTCCCGCGACGATTGAAATTACCGCGAGGGGGTGACAGGTGACCGCGTACCCCATGTCGCGCACGTCCTCGACGAGACTGGCCAGTAATTCGTTCAACTCGATGGGTTCGGCCCGGGTGGTGGATACTTCCTCGCGCACGAGTCCGATGGCGCTGTCGGCGATCCGGTCCAGCTCGCCGATGTCGCGCAGCCACTGATGCCGCTCGTCGGCATCCTTCATGAATTCCGCACGCAGGCGCATTCGCGTCATGGGTGTGCGGAAATCGTGGCCGGCGGCCGCCACCAGACGCATGCGGCTCTCCATGGCGTTGCGCAGGTTGGCGGACAGCAGGTTGATGGCCGCGGCCGTCGCGCGCACCTCCGCGGGCCCGTCCTCCTTGATCAGGGGCAGCACGCCGTGCCGGTCGACGGTGGATACCAGGCTTTGCAGCAGCGCGAGCGGCCGGATCACCCAGTTCGCGGCGAATACCGCGACGACGCTCATGCCGATCAACACCAGCACCATCCAGCTCACCAGCGGCAGGATGGGCGAGGAGGGCATCGCTATGGGCGTCACGGGCAGGCTGACGAGACGGCCTGGCAGGTGGATGGCCACCCATTGATTGAAACGACCGGGTTGATCATGCACGGTGACGACGGTGTCCCTACCGGCGCGCCGCAACGACGCTTTCAACAGGTCGGTGGAGCGCGCGTCGAGCCGTCCCGGCGGCGGCGCTTCGCTCGGCGGGTCCGCCGCACCGGCCGCGCCCGGCGTTTTCTCGAGCAGCGAAATCACCGCCACGAGCTGCTCGGTGAGCACCTCGACCCGGTGATCTTCGCTCGGCGCATCGCCGCGCACCAGCATGGTGACGGTGGTGGCGAGCACGATGACGATCAAACTCGCGGCGATCAACAAAACCATGATTTTGATGCGTAAAGTGTTCATGGGGTCACGGCATGTTTGGAGAATCGTAAACACTTCCGCTACAGTCTGTGCCTCGATTTGTAAACGTACGTTGCCCGCGCCGCCTGCAGCAACATGGCGCCACGAATGGCCCGCGCCCGGCAATGTATTGCCCTCTTCGGCCATGTCACGGGCGTCTTCATCGGGCATATTTGCTCGTCTTCGATTTCCCACGAGGATTCATATTGAGCACAGCAGATCGATTCGATAGGACCGTCGCGGCGTTGGGCGCCTGCGTGTTTCTCATGGCCGCGACCGCCGCCCCCGCGGACGAGGCCGAGGCACCCGTGACGGATGGCGCCCTGGCGCCGGACCCGGCCAAGCCGTTGTGGGAGGTGGGCGTGGCCGGCGCGGTCGGCGGATTCTCCGATTATCCCGGTTCGGATCACTACCGCGTGCGCGGGTTGCCGGTCCCGTACTTCATCTATCGAGGCGGCATCTTCCGCTCCGACGCGTCCGGTCCGCGTCTGCACAAGGACGTGGGCAACGTCGAGTTCGAGGTCAGCGGCGGCGGCACCCTGTCCACCAATTCGCAGGACGCGGCCCGGCTCGGCATGCCCAAGCTCGACTACCTGCTCGAGTCCGGCCCCAACGCCAAGATCACCGTGGCGAAACCCACAGCGACCTCGCGCGTGCTCGTGGACGTGCCGATCCGGCTGGCGATATCCACCGACTTCTCCTCGCGCCTGAATTTCCGCGGTGCCGTTTTCGCGCCCGACGTGGTGTACGAGGACCAATCGATCCTCGGCAGCAAGTGGAGCGGGCGCGTGGGATTGGGCGTCGAAGCGGCCACCTCGCAACTGCAGGATTACTGGTACGAGGTGGCGCCGCAATACGCGCGGCCGGGACGTCCGGCCTTCCAGGCACATGGCGGCTACCTCGGTGCGCGCCTGACGGTGGGCGTGACGCGGGCGATCACGCGCAACTTCACCGTCTTCGTGGCCACCGAGCTCGACTCTTATGCGGGCGCCGAAAATCGCGACAGCCCGCTGATGAAGAGCAAGACCGGCAGCAACGTGTCGCTGGGCTTCGCGTGGTCGTTGTGGCAGTCCCAGGCCCGCGAGGAGATCGGCAACCGGCCCCCCTCCCTGATCAGCCGGGTCTCGACGGAAACCGGGACCCCCTGACGCGCGGCGCTCAGCCGGCCGGCGCGGGGGCGTCGGGTTGCAGGTCGGGCGCCGCCCGTGCGAACGCCGGCAGCGCGGCGCAGGTGGCCTCGATCTCGCGCAGGCAGGGATAGGGCCCGAGATCCACGCCGAAACGCCGCGCGCTGAACAGCTGCGGGATCAGGTAACAGTCGGCGAGCGTCGGTGCGCCGCCGTAACAAAATCCCGCCCGCCCGCCGTCCGCGGCGAACTCCGACTCGAGCGCGGTGAATGCGGCATCGATCCAATACCGGCACCAGGCGGTGACCTTGGCCTCGTCCGCGCCGAACTCGGTTCGCAACCGATTGAGCACGCGCATATTGTTGATGGGATGCACGTCGCAGCCCACCGCGGCCGCGATGGCCCGCACCCGTGCACGCGCCGCGGGCGCCGCCGGCAGCAGGGGCGGGGCGGGGTAGACCTCCTCGAGCCACTCGAGGATGGCGGGCGATTGCGTCAACGGCTCGCCGTGCACCTTGAGCACGGGAATCAGCCCTTGAGCGTTCACCGCGAGGAACGCGGCCGAACGATGTTCCTGCTTCGGCAGCGAGACGGCCTCGTATTCGTACGGCAGGCCCTTGAGGTTCAGCGCGATGCGCACCCGGTGCGACGTGCCGCTGCGAAAAAACCCGGCCAGCACCAACGGCGGCGGCAGGACGGCCGCCATCAACGGCTCCGCGCGATCGTGAGGTGCAGATCGACGAGGCCGTCGACGTGGCCCACCAGCGCGTCGCCCGCATGGACGTCACCGACGTTCTCGGGGGTGCCCGTGTAGATCAGGTCACCGGGCTTCAAGGTCATGTACGTGGACAGGTCGGCGATGACCTCCGCGACGTTCCAGATCAGCAGCGACAGCTTGCTGGTCTGACGCACCTCTCCGTTGATCTTCAGCCAGATCGCCCCGTCGGTGATCTCCCCCACCGTCGCCTTGGGCGAAATGGGTCCGCAGGGCGCCGATTGGTCGAAACCCTTGCCCATGTCCCACGGCCTGCCGGCCTTGCGGGCCTGCATCTGCAAGTCACGGCGCGTCATGTCGAGGCCCACCGCATAACCGAATATCAGGTCGGGGGCTTGCTGCACGGAGACGTTCGTGCCTTCCTTGTCGATGGCCACCACCAGCTCGATCTCGTGCTGGTAGGACTCGGTATGCGGCGGGAAGGGAATCTCCGCGCCGTCATGCACGATGTTGTCGGTGGGCTTCATGAAGAAAAACGGCGCCTCGCGGTCGGGATCGACGCCCATCTCGACGGCATGTGCGCGGTAATTGCGGCCGACGCAATAGATGCGCCGCACGGGGAATTCGCCGCCGCCGACGATGGGTACCGAGGTCTTGTCCACTGTGAAAGTCATGCCATCTCCACGCCACGTTCTTCGCGCCACAAACCGAGCATATCCTGCACCGGCCGATCCGATGCACTGAACAGCACCGCGTCCGCGGACGCGGTGTGTTTGAGCCACGCCCAGCCCGGCGTCACGAACACGTCGCGGGCCTTCCAGCGGAGCACCGTGTCGCCAACCCGCGTCTCCCCCTCGCCCTCGACGCAGGTGTGGATGGTCGCGTCCGTGCTGCGATAGGGCGCGGTCTTGAAACCCTTCGGCAGCAGCGCGATGAAGGTGCCGATGGTGGGCAGCGGCGAGCCGCCGGTGGCGGGATTCACGTAACGCAGCTTGTAGCCATGATACGGGTCGGGCGGGCCGTTCTTGGCCAGCGTGTCCAGCGACTCGCGCGTGCGGACGTAGGGGTAGTTGAAAATGGGCGAACTCAGCGCGCGCGGTTTCCAATCCACGGGAAACAGGTTGTTGGCATACCGTGCGGAGGAATCGCCCACGGGATGGGTGACTTCCTGACTGTCGGCACCGCCGGGCTGCGCGAAACTCGCGTCCAGCATGCGCACCATCGGAATGTCGAGCACGTCGAGCCACACCATGGGCTCCTGGGTGTCGTTGCCGTGGTCGTGCCAGTTCCAGCTCGGCGTGGTGATGAAATCGCCCGGCTGCATCAGCGTCTTCTCCCCCTCCACCGTGGTGTAGGCCCCGCCGCCCTGCAGCACGAAACGCAGCGCGGACTGCGTGTGGCGATGGGAGGGGGCCACCTCGCCGGGCAGCACCAGCTGGATGCCCGCATACAAGGTGTGGGTGACGGATGCCTGACCGCGCAAACCGGGATTCTCCAGGATCAGCACGCGCCGCTCGGCTTCCTTGGCCGTCAACAGCGCCCCGGCCTCCATGACCAGGCCCCGCAACTCGCCATCGTAGTCCCATTTGAAGGGTTTGACCGGCGTGGTGGGCTCACGTGTCACCAGGGCGTGCAGGCTCTCCCACAGGGGCGCGAGGTTGTGGCTGTCGAGCCGTTTGTAAAAGTGTTGGTGCGCTAAACTGGTCGGGCTGACGTTCGCTGACATGGTTACCTCGCTGAAGCCCTGCGGCTCAAATCCATACCATTTGGTGTGGTTTGAGAATATCATACTCCGTTGAAATACGTGCGCCGGCGCGAACGCGGGCGCCGGGGTTCAGGCGCGAAACAGAGGCGGCGCGTGCGAGG
>CAZZYJ010000038.1:0-18320 GCA_964658215.1 uncultured Steroidobacteraceae bacterium
CGCTCCGTCCGCCGACGGCGGGGGCCCCGGCCGCCGCGGGGTCCATTTATGGCCGTCGGCAAAGGTCACCTCGCCCAGCAGTCCGGCAGTGCGGCCATCCTTCATCGGATGCGACTCCACGGTGATCTTGTCGCCCGGCTTGAACGTGTCCTTGTGCATGGACGAATTGACCGAACTGGTGCCGCCCGCGGGCGAGGGGCCTTCGAACGACCACTGCACTTCCTTGCCGTCCGGGCCGACGGACACCACCTGCAGCCAGGAGTGCGGATTCATGAACTGCCACTCCTTGACCGTGCCGCTGATCATGACGGTTTTCGCCATGTCAAACATGGCGGCGGAATGATGCGCCATTGCCGGGACCACACCGACCATCGCCACCGTGGCGGCGAAAGCGGCCAACTTAATTCGCTTCATACTGGCTCTCCTGAGAACGCACTGACTGTTTAAACGGTTACTTGGGCATCGAATCGATCGCCACCTCGGGAATCCCGAAGGTGGTCGGCTCACGATAACCCGCCTCGCCCGGCAGACGCGTGCCGGTGCCGCCTTCGGCCGTCTGATAGTTGTCGTTGCCCTCTTCGCACGAGTCGTAATCGATCCGTACCGCGGGATCCTTGATGCGGACGAACGTATAGGACAGATGTACCGGGCGCGTCAATGAAACCGGGTCGTACACGGTCAACTTGTCCTCCATGGTATCCGCGTTCACACGGCGGATCTTCTCGATCGTGCTCGCCTGAAAACTGGTATCGGGAGATCCGCGCCAGTACTCGCCCGCCTTGATATGGTTGGTGTGGATGACCAGGGTTTCGCCGTCCCAGAAGCCGATGGAGTCGCCGTCCCAGAGCGGAATCGCGACCTCGTCGGGCACGTGTCCGCGGCCGTCCGTGTAGACACGCCGATTCTCCTGCAACTGCTCATACATGAGATAAGTCTGCTTGGGCGTGATCACGAATTCGCGCAACCAGGGATCGGCGGGCCAGCGCGGCATGCCCATGGGCAGACACCAGCTCAGCCGGTCCCATTCGATGCCTTTGGCGATGTTGGCACGCTTCTTCTGATAAGCGGCGAGGTACTTCGGGGTCAATGCCGGGACGATGGCCCGCGGATCGAGCTTTTCCGGATCGAAGGACTGGCGCCACATTCCGCTCCAATCGGGCGTGTTCGATGCGGTATACACGGTGCCGCCCTTGGCCTTGGCCTTCAGGTCCTGGTATTCGTCCCAGGAACTCTTGTAGACCGGCCCGTCGTATTTTTCCGGCGGCGGGGGGGCAGGACGCATCGGCGGCGCACCCGGCGGGGGTGCACCCGGCGCCCCGTCCGGCGGCGCCGCGTGCGTGCCGGCGACCAGGCCCACTCCCATCAACGCCGCGAGCGCCACGCTCAACGACAACGATTTCGTTATTCCACTTGTCATAAGAACTACCTTATCGATGTTTCGACGATGAATGATAATCCGGGTCAGCCGGCCAGCTGGCCGCGAACCCAGTCGAGTTCCAAGACGACATAATCGACAATGTCGCCGGTCTTCAGGTGATCCGGCAGCACATCCCAAGTATACGTTTCAATCTCGAGCTGCGCGCTCAACGGGTTGCGCTTGTGAAATGCCAGCGCCTCTTCGATGGCGAAACGCGTGGTCTTGAAATGATCGCCCAGGTCCTCCAGGAACACGGGCACGTGGAAATGGATGCGCCATTCACGGTCTCCCGTCGGATCCTTGTCGAAGGCGGCGAACGCGTCCTGCAGGTTGAGATAGCGGTTCAACTTGCCGTCGCGCAGTTCGATGGTCTGCGTGAGATAAACCGAATCGGCGTACTCGCGCAGCGCATCGACGGCCTGCTGGGTGACGGCGGGCACCCGCACCGCGGCGGCCTCCTGCAGCTTGAACACCGGGATGTCGTTGTCGACCAGACTCTGCAGCGACGCGCCGATGTTCTCGAATTCGACCGCTTGATGGCAGATGTCGTAGACGGTGCCGACGTGACGATGGAGGATGATGCGCGCCTCGGCCGCGTCCACGCCCAGCTCGGCTGCCAGGGCGGCGATGGACGCTTCAGAGCGCAACACCTGAGTGAAGAAATGCACCGTCTCCTCGGTGGTCTCGAGGAAGCAGAACGGTTCCGGCTCCAGTGCCAACGTGACGATGCGCCCCGTCCGGCCGTGCAGGCGGTGCAGGTAGGCCGCGAGCTGGCGTATGTTGGCGGCATACGCCTCGACGATGTCGTCGCCGGTCACGCGCGGCTTGAAACCGAGTGGCGGGCTCTGGATGGAGGGATTGACGAACGGCGCGGACACCTCGGCGAGGATCTCGGCAACCTTCTCGGTGTAGGTGGCGCGCAGCTGGCTGCGCCAGTCCGGCTCGTACACCTCGGCCTTGACGATGGTGTTCTTGAAAGGTCCGTAGGGAAACGCATTGACCGTGTACAGATACAGATCGTTGTCGTCCAGGAAACTCTTCAATTCCTTGCGTTTCTCCGGCGAGCGGGTCAACGTTTCCACCGACGCCGCGGACAGACGCAACGAAACGCCGAACGGCGCATTCGGCGAGACACGCGCCTTCACCCGCGGCACGTAGGTGGTCAGGCTGTGCCACATCTCGTCCCACGTGTCGCCGGGGTGCACGAGCGTGGAGTAGGTCAGATGTCCGAATTTACCAAGATCCATACGTATCTCCCTGGGTGCGCGCCGGTCAGCCGACGACTTCGATTCGACCGGAGCGGGCGGACGACACGATGGCTTCCGTCACGCCCACCCCATGAATCATTTGCTGATAACTGATGGGATAGCTCGGTCCGCCCGCGGCCGCCCGCGCAAAGGCCTCGAGCTCAGCACGGTTGACGTCGAATTCGGGAACCTCGATGGAGATCGCCTCGCCCTTGATGGGTTGAATGAAATAGCTCGCGAACAGACCGCTGCGCCGCTGATGCGAGGACTGGCCGGCAACGTGGACGGCGCCGCCCAGGTACGCCATGGCCTTCGAACCGTAGACCTGGAAACGAAAACTGCCGGCGGTGGCCATCATCGTGCCGAGATACGCCGACATGCCGGCCTTCATCTTGAAGAGCACCGTGGTCGTGTCGTCGTTGTCGTTCGGCACGGCGCGTCGGAAGCTCTGGCAGAACACGTGCTCGACGTCGCCGGCCAGGTCGATGAAACCATCGATGGCGTGAACGCCCATCGGAATCAAGCCGCCGCAGGGCGCTTCGTCGGCCTGGGAACGCCACGCATCGCCCGCCGCGGTCAATCCGTTCGGTCCGCTCATGGTGCATTCCATGTGCAGGATGGTGCCGAGTTCGCCGCCGCGGATCTTGTCGCGCAGGTCGATCCAGCTCGGATGAAAGCGCCGGTTGTAGCCGAGTCCCAGGGTCACGCCTGCCGCCTCCACCGCGCTCACGGCGGTGTTCGCGCCGACCGCGACGATCCCCAGGGGCTTTTCGCAGAACACATGTTTGTTGGCAGCGGCCGCGGCGACGATCTGCGCGGTATGTCCCGAAGGTGGGGTGGCGAGCACGACGGCATCGATGTCCGGGCTCGCCAGCAGGGCGTCCATGCCATCGTAGAGCTTGAGCTTGTGCTTGTCGGCGAAATCCCGGTCCCGCTGGGACCGTGAGCGTGTCAACGCTCCGGTGAACACGATGGCGTCGCTGCCCGCCACCGATTCCACGAGCGTACTGCCCCACCAGCCGAGCCCGACTATTGCCGCCTTGATCATCGCGTTCCCCCGTCAAATCGAACGATGCAGAATGCGTTGCCGGCCCGCCAACGCCTTGTTCATTATATCGGCAGATTACGCGTCATTCCAAATAAAATCGACAAAAGCCTTTTATCTTCCGGATTGTGGTCCAATTTTACAAATACCCCGGGTCGATGGCCGCGCCGACTCCGCCGTCGTAACGACCTATTTTTCGAGGCCGCTGTTGCGAAATTGTTCCCGCGCCATCACGGCCCAGTCGAGGGCCTCCTCGCCGCGCCCGTAGGCCGTCAACAGATGATCCCGCCACACGTTGCCGCTCGGCAGCGGCACCCGCACCTTCTCCGCAGCCTCGAAGGCGAGCTGGGCGTCCTTCAGTCCGATGGCGACGGTCGCGCCCACGCGCGTCCAGTCCTGCTTCGCGATGACGTCGCCGTAACTTTGATAGGCGATGCAGTTGAACAGCCCCTGGGTCAGCACGGTGTGGAACAATTCCGGGTCGACGTCGTACTTCCTCACCAGTGCCATGCCCTCGCCGATGGCCTCGATCGCACAGCCGAGCACGAAATTGTTCGCGATCTTGATGGCGACCGCGGACAGCGGGTTCTCGCCGGACCGGAACACGCGCTCGCCGAGCACGCGGAGCACGCCGAGCACGCGCTCCACGGCCGGCGGGGCGCCCGCCGCGATCAAACCCAGCTTGCCTTCCGCAGCGCGATCGGGTCTGCCGAGCACCGTGCACGAGACGAGAATCTGTCCCCGTTGCGCATGGGCCGCGCCGAGCGCCGCCACGGCGGCGACGCCGTGGGTGCCGCTCACCATGTGGATGGCCCCGGCCTGCATCGAGTCGCACAGACCACCGGCCGCTTCGGCCACCTCGCGCAACAGCGCATCGTTCGGCAGCATGGTGATCATCAGGTCGCGTCCCTCGCAGCCCTCCGCGATGCTGGTCACCGCGTGCGCACCCAGTGCGGCAAGAGGTGCGGTCTGTGCGCCGTCGCGGTCATAGACGGTCAAGTCGTAACCGTGCGCGATGAGCCGCCGAGCCATGGCTCCCCCCATACGACCCAATCCGACGAATCCGATCTTCATTGACTACTCCTGGAGACGGGTCCGGGCCCGCGTGCGCGAATTTTGAAAGGTCCGTGACTTTGTCGATAAAGTCACCTAAATTGCAACTATTCTCGACTAGGTACCCTCGACTATGAATTATTTCGGAGCCCTGACCCCGTTGACGGCATTGCGGCTGATCTGCGGGTTTTTCTTTCTCCCCCATGCGGTCGGCAAATTCACGGCAAAACAGGCCGCTTTCGGTTTCTTCGACAAGGCGGGATTCCGGCCGGCGCCGCTGTTCGGCTATTTTGCGATGAGCCTGGAGGTGGTGCTCGGGCTTCTGCTGCTGACCGGTGTCATGGTACGTCCCGTTGCCTGGGTGGCGGTGATCTACCTGGCCATCGCGACGCTCGCGGTGATCAAGGTCGAGAAAAAATGGCTGTGGCACATCGGTGGCTGCGAATACCCGCTCTTTTGGGCCTTATGCTGCGCCGTGGTCGCCACGTGGGCCTGAAGCGGCCCGCCCGGAACCGCAGATGAACGCGGCCGCCGCGCGGCCAGATCCCCGCACGCCCGTCACCTTGCTCACGGGCTTTCTCGGCAGCGGCAAGACCACGCTGTTGAATCGTGCCCTGCGGGATCCGTCGATGAGCGCCACCGCCGTCGTCATCAACGAATTCGGCGCGGTCAGCATCGATCACGCACTCATGGTGCAGAGCGACGATACGATCCTGGTGCTCGAGAATGGCTGCCTGTGCTGCACGGTGTTCGGCGATCTCGTGCAGACGTTGAACCGGCTGTACTATGCGCGCGAGGCGGGCGAGATCCACTTCGACCGGGTGGTCATCGAAACCTCGGGTCTGGCGGACCTGACGCCGGTCATCCAGGCCTTTCTGTCGGAACCCACGCTCGAAGGTCTGTATCGCGTCGGCTTCGTGCTGGCGACGGTGGATGCCGTGAATGGCGACGCCACACTGTCGGAACACGCGGTATCGGTGCGCCAGGCGGCGCTCGCGGACACACTCCTGGTCACCAAGCTCGACCTGCTTGCGCCGGACCGCCGTGACGCCGCGCAGGAGGCGCTGGTAGCGCGACTGCGCCGCTTGAATCCCACCGCGAACATCGTCGATGCGGCCGCCACCCACGTCGATCCGGTGGCATTGATGCGCTCGGCCCTGCCCGATCCCAGCAAGGGCGCCGGCGCCCTCACGCGGTGGATCGCCCATGCCGGACTGAACCCGGGCGCCGCGGTCGCGCGGAATTTCGCGGCGCACCCGGGCCTGGCGGCGGCGCCGCATGCCTACGCGCACGCTCACGACGATGCCATCTCCTCGCTGAGCTTTGTGCGCGAACACCCCGTGCATCGCGAGGCACTGCAGCTGCTGCTCACGTCCCTGGAACAGCACCTCGGCCCCAATCTGTTGCGGGTCAAGGGCATCGTCAACGTCGCCGAAGAGCCTGGCCGTCCCGCCGTGATCCAGGGTGCGCAGCACCTGCTGCACAACCTGGCGTGGCTCGACGCATGGCCGGACGCCGACCGACGCACCCGGATCGTGTTCATCACCCAGGGCATCCCGGCCGCGGAACTCGAAGAGATGGTGGCGCTGCTGGACCGTGTCGCGCAGCGTACCGCCGCCGCCCGCTCGAGGGCCACCGCCGCAGGCGCTGGTTGCTGAATCCACGGCCGCCGGATACTTTATGACGAGCCAACACGTCTTGAAATACATGCGCTGGGACACAACCCGCCGGGGACCGACACCATGAAAGATCGTTCCGAGCTGATCCGCACTGCGCCCCGGGAAGCCCCGAAGCGGATTCCTCCCGTGCAGACGTCCCTGCCGCCGGGCAACCTGCGCGACACCGAACGCAGCGAGGAGTACCAGAGCGCAACCCTCACCAAATCGGTGTACGAGCAGCTGCGCGCCGACGTGTTGAACGGCAAGCTGAGGCCGGGCGAAAAACTCGGCGCAGGCGCCCTGCGCCAGCGCTTCAACACCGGCAGCAGTCCGGTGCGCGAAGCACTGAACCGTCTTCTATCGGAAGGCTTCGTCGCCCTGGAGGAGCAGAAGGGCTTTCGCGTCGCGCCCGTGAGCCAGGCCGAATTGAGCGAGCTCGTGACCGCGCGTTGCTGGATCGACGGTGCGGCAGTGCGCGAGTCCGTGTCGCGCTTCGAGACCGGCTGGGAGGAAAATCTGGTGCTGGCGTTGCATCGCCTTTCGAAGACGGCGCGCGGCGCGCCGGGCAACCTCGAGAGTGCGGAATGGGAGAACCGGCACAAAGCCTTTCACATGGCGCTCATCGGCGGCTGCGGAACGCACTGGATCGTACAGATCAGCGAGCGGTTGTTCGACGCGGCCGAGCGCTACCGCCTGCTCGGCATCGATCTCGTCCCCGAGCGCAACGAACTGGACGAGCATCGCTCCATCGTCGACGCCTGCATGGCACGCGATGCGGATGCCGCCGTCGACCTGCTCAAACTGCATTACGGCCGCACGTACGACGTCATCGTGAACTCCCTGCTCGCGCCGTAGCTCGCGGGTGCCCGCGGCGCGGGCACCTCAGCGATAACGCACGCGACCGGTCACGTACCACTCGACCGGCCGGTTGTAGGTGGCCTGCAGCACGCCGCCTGCGACCTGATCGAGTCCGGTGGTGACGAAACGTTTGTCGAAGAGGTTGGTGCCCCCGCCGATCACTTCGTACCGGCTGCCCGCCGACACGAAGTGCAGCGACGCATCGACCACGCTCACCGCGGGGCGTTCGAGCGCGACCGTGTTCTGCGCATCGTTGAACATCGACGAGGTATGGGTCCAGTCGACGAGCAGGCGCAGGGTGTTGCCGCCCGGCAGATCGAGGTCGTACTCGGGGCTGATGTCGACCTTGAATTTCGGCGTTTTGGGCAGCCTCGCGCTCAACTGCAGGGTCGAGGGCGCGCCGGTCAGGGGATCGCTCGGACCCGCCACGTCGTTCAATCGCGTGTAGTGGGCGTCCATGTATCCGGCGGCACCGTTGATGCTCAGTCCGGATACCGGCCGGGAGTGCACCTCGAGTTCGACGCCTCTGATCCGCGCGTCGCCCGCATTCTTGATCGTGGGCGAACTGCCCTCCTGAAAGCTGAGCTGGATGCCGTCGTATTGGGTGAAGAAGCCCGCGAGGTTGGCGCTGAGGCGGTTTTCGAAAAACGTGAGCTTGGTACCCACCTCGTACGTACGGGCGGTCTCGGGACCGAAGGTGGCGAGTCCCGCGTTCGCGATCGGTGCGGTGACGCGCGTGGTCCAGCCGCCCGTCTTGAAGCCTTCCGACCAGGACGCATACACCATGGCGGCGTCGGTGAAGTGGTACTGGGCGCCCACGGTCGGCGTGTTCTGGTGGAAGGTCTGGTGATTGACGCCGGTCGGAAAGAGACGCAGGGGCTGCGCCGGATTGGGGAAGCCGAGTGCCGCCGCATTGGCGGCGGTCACCGGATAGAGGCCGCTGATCTTGTAGAAAAAGGCGTTCAAATCCGAATTGAAGCCTTCGAATTTTTTCTCGTCGATGGAATAGCGGCTGCCCAGCGTGACGCCGAACTTCCCGGTGACCTTGTAGTCAAGATGCGTGAAGGCGGCGAACGACGTCGTGTTGAGTTCGTTGTCACCGTCGATGATCAACACCGGAAAGGTCACGTAATCGTGGATGAAGCCACCTTCGTTGAAGGCATACAGGCCGGCGACGTAATCGAGGCGGCTGCCGAATGCCTTGCCGAGCAGCTGCAACTCCTGCGATGCTTGATGCTGACCTTCCGCGAACGACTCCTCGATGATGGTGTCCTGTGAGCCGTCGCCGTCCTGTCCGGCCTTCCATTTCAAGCCGCGCGCCGCCGTGATGGATTTGAGCGCCAGTTCGTCGCCGATGGTCCAATCGGCCGTTACCGCACCGCCGTACGAATCCAGTTTCGAGAAGTTGAGCCCGGTCGCATAGCTCGTGTCGATGTTGCCCGTGTTCGTCAGCGCGAAGGTATACGGCGTCGTGAGAGTGGCGAGCGCGGGGCCGGCGGTGACGAACCCGCCGCCGGCGGCGGCCGTCCTCGGCCCCACCGGGCCACAGACGGGCGCGGTGGCCGGAATCGTGCCCGTGACGCAGCCGTTGTAGATGCTCGCCGTGGAGTAGGCGCTGTTGCCGTACGTCCGGAGCACCGTGTTCGGCGTCGACGGCTGGTCTTCGTGGGTCCAGTCGGCCGTGACGGTCACCTGCAGGGCGTCCGTCGCCTTCCACAGAATCTTGCCGCGGATCACCTGCTGGTTCAGGCCGCCCATGGCGTCACTGTTGGTTTCGTAGGCGCTCTGTGGATAGTTCTCGATCGGAATGGTGACCCCGGTGCCCCCCGGATACGCGATGCGTCGTTGATAGCCGTTACGCACGGAAGATGTGACCGTGACCGAGGACAGCAGCGACTCGGTGATGGGCATGTCGACGGTCGCCGCGATGTCGTGTCGCTCGAAACTGCCGCCCGTGACCTGGCCCTCGAAGGAGAATTTGTCGCCGGGCGTATGCGTCACCACGCTGATCGCCCCGCCGATGGTGTTGCGGCCGAACAAGGTTCCCTGCGGCCCGCGCAGGATCTCCACCCGTTCGACATCGAGAAGGTTCTGGTTCGCGCCGACGGTGCGCGCGAAATACACGCCGTCGACGTACACCCCCACGCCCGGATCAAGATTCATCGCAAAATCATCCTGCCCGATGCCGCGGATGGAGGCCGACAACACGGACGAGGATGACGAGAACGGCGACCCAGAATCGAGATTGACGTTGGGCACCAGATTCGAGAGACCATGCAGATCGCCGACCGACTTGTCCTGCAGCGATTGCGCCGTGAAGGCGGTGATCGCGATCGGCACGTTCTGGATGTTCTCGGACCGTTTTTGTGCGGTCACGATGACCTCCTCGAGCATGGCGGCGGCGGGCTCCGCCACACCCGGCCCGGCCCGCGTGGGCCCGGCGGCGATGCCCAGGACGCCCGTCAGCGCGAGGATGGAATTTCTTGTTGTCATGGTTTCCCCCGATCGATCGTTTTTATGTGGATTGCGGTGGTCCGCGCGCCCGCCTGCGCGCGCGGCGGTATTCGATGAAGGCTCTCCCGTCGCTGAGAATCGTTTCGCCGGTCGATAACTATTTCTCGGCAGGCGAAAAATAGATGTCTACGCTCGATTTTTAATTCTTATATTATGGTATTTTCGTATTGTTTATTCCAGTTTCTGTTCTTTGTCAACCAGTTCCCGGGAGTACTCGATGACACCGGCCATGATGCGCGCTGCGCGCCTCCACAAAGTCACCGCGCCCATGGTGATCGACCACGTTCCGCTACCGGCGGTCAGGGAGACGGATATCAGGGTCAGGGTGCACGCCTGCAGCATCGTGCCCAACCTGCAGAACGTGCTGTCCCGATGGAAGAGCTGGAATCCGCATCTGCCGCTGCCGGCGTTGCCGGCCGTGTTCGGGCTGGATGCAGCGGGCGTGGTGGACCACGTCGGCGCGCAGGTACAGCATTTCGCGGCGGGGGACCGCGTCTACGTCAATCCGGGCATGGGCTGCGGCTCGTGCGTGCCCTGTCTGCGCGGCCGCGAGAACGACTGCGCGGATTATATCTTCGCGGGCTACTTCGGCTTCGGGCCGAACGCTCAGCGGCTCTTCGACGCGTATCCCGGCGGTGGGCTCGCGGAATACCTCATCGCACCCCAACGAAACCTGGTGCGCCTGCCCGCCAACGTGAGCTACGAGCAGGCGGCCCGCTTCGGCTACCTGGGCACGTCGTTCATGGCGCTCAAACGCAGCGGCGCCGGGCCGGGCAGCACGCTGGTGATCGACGGCGCGACGGGTACGCTCGGCCTGGGCGCCGTCCTCAACGCGCTGGCGCTCGACGTGGGACGCATCCTCGGCACGGCCCGCAACAAGGACCTTCTGGCACGGGTGAAAGCGCTGGCACCGGACCGCATCGAGACCTGGTCGCTGGACGACGGCCCGGCGGGTGCCTGGATCCGGGAGAGGACTGGCGGGGTGGGTGCCGATGCCGCGCTCAACTGCCTCGGCCCGGCGAGTTCGGCCCATACGGTGATCGACACCGTATACGCGCTGCGGCGCGGTGCCAGATTCGTGAACATCGGCGGCACGAAGGGCGAGATTCCGCTCGATCTTTTTCGCCTGATGGCGGCGCAGATCGATATCCTGGGCAGCAACTGGTTCGCGACGTCCGCGGCACAGGAAATGGCGGATCTCGCGGGCCTGGGCCGCCTCGATCTGTCGGTGTTTCAGCATCGCCGTTTTGCGTTGGCCGAGGTCAATGCGGCGCTCGCGAGCATTCGCGACGGTAACGGCGGATTTACCAACCTGGTGGTGATTCCATGAGCGACGACGAATCGGTGATACGGCTGGTGGTTACCGGGCACGACGCGGCGGGGAAGTCGCGGATCCTGAGCGCCGCCCCGTTGCGGGCGCGCGTCTCGAAACACGTGCCGGGCTTTTCCAGCACGATGGCCTGGGCGACGCCGGCCGGCTTCTCGGTTCCCGACGTGGACGACGCCTTCCGCACCGGGGTGAATTCCCAGCATCCCTCGCCCGGCGAATCGCGTCTGCTGGTGGTCACCTTCCCGCCGGACTCCTTGACGATGTATCCGGATTTCGATCCGCACGCCACCGGCCGCGAAATGGCGGAGCTCGCGCCGGGCATCGCCGAACGTTTCGATCCCGCCCACCCGGGCATGCACAGCACGGACTCGCTCGACTACGGCATCGTGGTGTCGGGGGAAATCGTGCTCGAACTCGACGACGGGCATCGCGAGACCTTGAAGGTGGGCGACGTCGTCGTGCAGAACGGCACCCGGCACGCCTGGCGTAATCCCGGCGACGCCGCCGCGAGCGTGGTATTCGTCATGCTCGGCGGCGCGCGCACCTGACACGGGCGGCATCGCGCGGCGTCGCGCAGCGAGTGAACTCGACCTTGGTCGAGTGCCGGAAGGCGCTGAAAATGGCTTCAATTGGGCCTGGCAATATTGCCAACCACCGCAAGGGATGCCATGAACTTTATACGACGGTCGATCGCTGCCGCCTTGATGTTTCCTTTCGTCCTGTCACTGCCGCACCGCGCCGGCGCTGCCGAGACGACCTACCATCTCGACATCCCGGCGCAAAACGTACGCAGCGCGCTGCAGGCCTACTCGCAGGCCACCGGCCGACCGATCGCACTATTCACCGGCGGAGCCGGCATCAATGCCGGCGCGCTGAACGGCGACTACACGGCGACCGAGGCCCTCGCCAAGTTGCTGGAAGGGACGGGTTTCACCTCCCGCATAGCCGACGACGGGTCGGTCATCGTCGACACGCTGCCCGCCGACGGCAGCCGGGTCACCAACGCCGTGAGGGTCGCCGCGACGCCCGGCGAGCTGGCGAGCGGCGGTCTGGGACCGAACGGCAGCAGCGACGTGACCGCCACCGAGGGCACCCACAGCCTGACGGCGCAGGTCGCCACCATCGGCTCGAAGACACCGCTCGCCCTGCGGGAGATCACCCAGTCCGTCAGCGTGATCACCGCCAAGCAGATCGAGGACATGAACCTCGAGACCCTGGACGAGGTCATGGACCAGGTGCCGGGCATAACCGAAGCGACCGGCCAGAACAACACCAATAACCTTGCGCCAGCCTATTATTCGCGCGGCTATCGAATACAGAATTTTCAGATCGACGGCGGTGCGCCGCTGACCACCGGTAACAGCAACTTCACCACGAACTTCCTGCCGATCTACGACATGTCGATGTTCGACCACGTCGAGGTCCTGCGCGGCGCGAGCGGGCTGTTCGGCGGCGTCGGCGATCCGGGCGGTATGATGAGCCTCGAGCGCAAACGACCCCTGGACCATCTTCAGCTCCTCGTCGACGTCGAGGCCGGCTCGTGGCGCAAAGGCCGCGCATCGATCGATTTCTCCACGCCGCTCGACAAAGAGGGCCGGTTCGCGGTGCGTACGGTCCTCACGTGGGATTCGCAGCATTTCTTCTACGAGACGGCGAAGAAGAAAAACGAGATGGCCTATGTGAACTTCGAGGCCAAACTCACCCCCTCGACGACGGTCAACCTCGGCACCAGCTTCAACAACCAGACCGGGACGCCCTGGCAAACGGGCCTGCCGCGTTCGACCACCGGCGCCGATCTGCACCTGCCGCGCAGCACGTGCCTGTGCACGTCATGGAGCACCCAGACCAACAACACCAACGAGTATTTCGTGCAGCTGCATCAGAAACTCGGGGAATTTTGGTCGGTGCACGCCCACGTCGACGCCAATTATCAGAACGGCAGCTACAACTACGACAATGTGGATGCGGGCAATTACGGGGCGGCCGCCGACGGCTCCGGCGTGGCGGTCGACGGTGCCTACGGACCCCTGCACTCGCGCCAGAAAACGGCGGACGTGAACCTCCTCGGCGACTTCCACCTGTTCGGCCACACGCATCAATTGACCCTCGGGGTGTCCTATCAGGACGTGGTCGGGCAATCTTTGAGCACCAACTCCGGCGGCAGCTACTACGACTCGGGACCGTACAACGTCTACACCTGGAATCCCTCCACCTACTCGCAGGCGCAGGCCACCTCCACCGTCTACATCAACGGCTCTTATGTGCTGAAGTACGGCCAGACGCAGAAGGCCGTCTATGCGACGCTGCGGCTGAATCCGTTCGATCCTCTGCACGTGACGGTGGGTTCACGGATCAACACCTACCAGACCTCCCAGGCCACCCACTACAGCAGTCTGGCCAATCCCACCTCCACCGCGTTCACCGAACGCCACACGGCGCCGCCTTTCGTCGGGGTGAGCTACGACGTCACGAAGACCACGTCGCTCTACGCGAGCTACGCGTCCATCTACAATTCCAACGCGCTGGTATTGACGAAAGACTTCAAACCGCTCGACCCCACCACGGGCATCAACACCGAGGTGGGAATCAAGCGCGCCGACTTCGGCGGTGCGCTCAACAGCTCGATGTCGGTCTACTACATCAATCAAAAGAATTTCCCGCAGCTCGATCAGAGCATCTACGTAGACTATCCGAACAACTACCCGGCCAACCTTCCCGCGGGTCTCAGCTGCTGCGACATCAACGATCCGAACAGCCACTATATTTCCGAGGGGGTGGACCTCGAGCTTTCCGGCGCACTGACGCCGCGCACCCAGCTGACGGCGAGCTACACCTTCAACGAGAACAAGAAGGAACTCACCAACTCCACCAGTCCGTCCTACCTGAGCACCTTCGCACCGAAACATCTCGTCAAACTCTGGGCGACTTACCGGCTGCCCGGGGATGGCTGGTGGCGCGGATTCACCGTGGGCGGGGGCGGCCACCTGCAGAGCAAGGTGTACGAGGCGGGCTACCTGTACACCGCCACCGGCAGCGAGTACCTGCAGTTCTCGCAGGGCGGCTACGCCGTCGCCGACACCATGGTGAGCTACGCCACCGGGCACAACGGCCTCGTGCAGCTCAACATCAACAACGTCTTCGACCGCGTCTACTACCAGTCCATCGGCGGTCTGGAGAGCGGCAGCTGGTACGGCGAACCGCGCAACATCATGTTGTCGCTGAAGTGGAAGCTGTGACGGCCCGCCGACCGGCAGCCGTGGCTCGGGAGTTCGGACGAAAATCTTTCCTGCGTAAGTGGAATGCCTTCCCCCCGCGGCGCTGTTGCCGCCGAGGTGGGAACCCGATGCGAGAGTGGATCCTGGAAGCCTTGAATGAACGTGACCGCGCCTGTCTGGGCCACGGATGCTCGAACAGCGCCGGAGGATCCCTGCGCCCTGAAAACCCGAGACGCTCTCACATGTCCCGGGATTTCGTGTTTTCGGACGACGACCGGCGGGCACGAGCGCACGTTGCCGCGGCAACGCCATGCGGCGCATCGGCATCGTGCCCAAAACTCGACCTTCGTCGGTAAGCGGACGGGCGCGCGGGGCGTACCTTGCGAGCTCTTGGACCCATTCTCAGCCGGAGCCCTCGATGAATGAATCTTCCGTTGTCTCGCCGCACCCGGCGGCCGTCTCTGCCGCCCCCGTCGGGGAGGCGCTGCCCGATCTTTCGCCGGTGCAGAGGGCGGCCCTCGACAGCCTGAAAGCCGTGCTCAAGGTCACCCCCGTGGTGGGCTTCGTGGGCGAGGCGGGTTGCGGCGTCTCCACCGTCGGCCGCGTCCTCGCCGCCGAGTACGGTGGCCGCGTCTTCAATGCACGCAACATGATCGAGGCCGCTGCGGACGCGCCGGCCAACGCCACGGAGGAGGCCATCGGCGCCGAGCTCTCGAAGTGGCTGACCCAGTATCCGCTGGTGGTGCTCGACGACACCGCGTATTTCACGACGCCGGGGTACAACGCCTCGGCGCGCCCCGGCTTCGTGCGCACCGTGATGCTGCGCCTGGTGATGCAGTCCATGGCGTCCGGCACCCGGCTGGTCATCGTGGGACTGCCGCTGGAATCCTGGGAGTCCACGCGCGACCGTTTCGGCAGCCAGGCGGCCGTGATCAAGATGGACAGCTTCCGTGCCGCCGACTATCAGACCGTCGCCACGCAGATCGCAGGTGCCGCGCGCGTGCGCGGGGTCGACTTCGGGCTGCTGTTCCGTCATGCCTCCCACCTGCAAGGCCATCAGTTGCGGCTGGCGTTCAGCCTGCTCGCCGACCGGGACACGCTCGTGACCGATGACGTCATCGCCTGCCTCAAGCGCTACGTGACGTCCTCCAACACCCGCATGCAGGAGGTGGAATCCATTTCATTCGCCCAGCTGCCGGGCCACGAAGCCATCATCGAGGCGCTCAACACGCACATCATCCTGCCGATGGAAAACCGTGAGCTCGCCGACCGCATGGGATTGCGGCCGAAGCGCGGGGTGCTGCTGCACGGGCCGGCCGGCACGGGCAAGACCAGCATCGGCCGCGCCCTCGCCCACCAGATGAAAGGGAAATTCTTTCTCATCGACGGCTCCTTCGTGAGCGAGCCCCCCGCCGCGTTCTTCGGCAAGCTCCAGCACGTGATACGCGAGGCGAAGGACAACGCACCGTCGGTGTTGTTCATAGACGATGCGGACGTGCTGTTTCGCATCGACCACATCGCCGGCCTGTCACGCTACCTGCTCACGCTGCTGGACGGCTTGGAGAGCGAAACGTCGAACGACGTGTGCGTGATGATGACGGCGATGGACGTGCGGCCGATCCCGGAGGCGCTGCTGCGCTCGGGTCGCGTGGAACTGTGGCTCGAGACCAAGGTGCCGGATCTCGCGACGCGCGCGCGCATCCTCGCGCGCTGGCTGGGCAACGAGCTGCCACTGTCGGACGAGGTAGATCTCGATGCCGTGGCGCAGATCACCGAAGGCTTCACGCAGGCCGACATGCGCCGCCTGGTCGGCGACGCGAAGATTCTCTACGCCGCCGATCACGTGCAGAAGCGGCCACTGCACGATGCGTCGCAGTATCTCGCGCGGGCGGTGGAGTCCCTCGTCGAGGTGCGCAACAACATGGCGGACAGTCTGGGCGACGAGAAGCTGCGCCTCAAGGGCGGTAAATATCCGCTCAATACCATGGCAGGCCAGTGCGGATGGTGAGGGCGGCCGCGAGCCCGCCCGCCCTTGCGTCGACCCCCGGCCGCGCGGAGCCCGGCCCGCCGGCCCCTCCCGGTACGCCGCTGTCCTGGAACCGTTTCTCGCTCGCCAACGGCCTGACCGTCATCGTTCACGAGGACCGGCGCGAGCCGCGGGTGCACGTGAGCATGACCTATCGCGTGGGTTCGAAGGACGAGGCGGCGGGACAGTGGGGCTTTGCGCATCTGTTCGAGCATCTGATGTTCAGCGGCAGCCGGCACCTCCCCGGCGCCTATCTAGACGTCATGCGCAGGGCCGGGGCGCTCGACGTAAACGGCGCCACCTCGCGCGACGTGACCCATTACCACCAGCTCGTGCCGACGGGCATGCTGGATTTCGTCCTGTTCGCCGAGGCGGACCGCATGACCGATGTCCTGCTCGACGACGAACTGCTGCAACGGCAGCGCGAAATCGTCATGATGGAGAAGCGCGAGCGCGAAGGCGCCCCGCTCGGCCGCCGCGACCTGTGCGTGGCGCGCGGGTTGTATCCCGCAGGCCATCCCTACGGCCACACCGTCATCGGCGACACGGCCGACCTGCGCAATGCGACCCTTGCGGATGCCCGTGAGTGGTACGGCACGTTCTACACGCCGTCCAACGCGGTGCTCGTGCTCGTGGGCGACGTCAACGTGGACGCCGCCCGGACGGCGGCGCAGACCTACTTCGCCGCCATCGCGCCCGGTCCACCGCTGCGCCGGCCGGTCGCCTGGGTCGAGCCGCGCCGCGGCAGGCATCTCGATATCATCGAGGATCGGCTCGAACACGGCATGCTGTCGATGTCCTGGGTGACGCCGGAGGGGCGCGCACCTGCCGCACAGCGCATGGCGCTCGCCGCCGGACTGCTGACGGAAGGGCATCCGAGCGTGCTGGAACGGGCGCTGGTCGCCGACGGAGGGCCGGCGTCGGCCGTGACGGTCTCGCTGAGATCAGATGAGCTGTGCGGCGAATTGACGCTCAGCATCACACTCAGAGCGAGCGATGCCGCGGCGGAGGCGCAGCGTCGGCTACGGCAGGCTGTGCTGCGGTTTCTGGACGCACCCCCGGACGAGGCGCTGTTCGCGACGCTGCGCCAACGTCACTTACAGGATCTGCAACGGGCACGTCTGTCCCTGGCCGGCACCGCCTTTCTGCTGGTTACCGGAGAGGTACAACACGGCGATCCCGGGGCGGCCGACCGGGTGCTGACGAGTCTGGCCGGCCTGCGCTCCGAGGAGGTGCTCGAAGCGGCATCCTGCTGGCTGAATCACGAGCCTTACCTGCTGCACGTGCGCCCGTTCGGCGATCTGCGCGCCTCGGCCGGCGCCCGCGTCAGCATCCCCCCGCCCGTGCAGGCGACGCCGGCGCCCGCCGCCGTGCTCAACTATTCGGCGCACCGGTCCTCCTCCGGTTTGACGCTCATCGCCGCCCCCGCCGCAGCCGACGGTATTGCCGTGCGACTACTGCTCGATCGCGGCTACGCGGACCTCGCACCGGCCGACGGCGCCATCGCCGAACTGCTGTGCGAATTGTGCGGGTCGCAGGTGGGTGAGCGCGACAGGGCCGAGTCCGCGCGCTGGCTGACCGAGGCCCAGCTGCAGCTGCGCGTGGCGCAGGACGCGGGGGCACTGTCCGTCGACATCGCCGCACCCGTCCCGACCGCCTGGCCGGACGTGATTGCGCTGCTGAAAAGCATCCTGTCTTGGCCGGCGCCGGGCAACGCATCGGCGGCGCGGGAGACGTTCGACCGTGCCCGGCAACGCTTGCGGCTCCGCTATGCCCAGTTGCAGGACGACCCCCACCGGATCGCCGCGGATCTGCCCCATGCAGCCCTGCTGGGCGCGGAGCATCCCTTGCTGATCTCGCCACGGGCCCGGCACGATGCCCTGGCGCACGCCACCTTCGACGAGGTGGTGTACCTGCTGTGGGATGGTGATCTACCGTCCCGCGCCCAGCTCGACGC
>CAZZYJ010000039.1:0-18254 GCA_964658215.1 uncultured Steroidobacteraceae bacterium
AGGGCTCACCGCCGTCGGTGCGGACGGCGCCCCGGTGCTCGCCGCCGCGGATCGCTGCGACATATCCCCGGACGGCAGAACCTACCGGTTCCACCTGCGTGCGGGCCTGCGCTGGTCGAACGGCGACCGGGTGGTCGCGGAAGATTTCGCGGCGGCGTGGCGGCGCCTGGTCGATCCGCACACGGGCGCGCAATACGCGCAACTGCTCGACGTCGTGCGCGGTGCCGCGGCCATCACGCGCGGCGCGGCGGCACCGGACACGCTCGGCGTGCATGCCGAGGAGGCCGACCAGCTCACCGTGCAACTGGTGAATCCCACGCCGTATTTCCTCGGCATTCTCGCCCATCCCGCCACCTTCCCGCTGAACCGTCCGGCGCTCGCGGCGCACGGCCGCGGTTTCGCCAAACCCGGCGTCATGGTCTCGAACGGCGCGTTCGTGCTGACGCGGTGGGATTTCGGATCGCACCTGGTCGCCGTGCGCAATCCTCGTTATTGGAACGACTCGAGCACGCGCGTGGACGGCGTCGAGTACTACTCGTTCGCGGACCCTGCGATGGAGCTGCGCGCCTTTCGCGCGGGCGAACTCGACATCACCGGCAGCATCCCCCCGGCGCAGTTCGCGTGGGTGCAGCTGCACCTGGGCGCGGCCCTGCACGTCGCGCCGCAGCTCGCCGTCTACTACCTGGGCATCGACCTGCGCAGGGCGCCGCTGGCCGGCTCGCGGCCGCTGCGTCAGGCGTTGTCGCTGGTGATAGACCGGGAGAAGCTGGTGCGCTCGGTCACGGGAACGGGCGAAAAGGCGGCGTACGGCCTGGTGCCGCCGCAGACGCGGGACTACGCCGCGCCCCTGCCGGACTATGCGACGCAGCCCATGACGGCGCGAATCGCGACTGCGCGCCGGTTGCTGGCCGCAGCGGGACTGGCCGCGCATCCCCCCGCGTTGCAGCTGCGCTACAACAACGGCGGGTTGCACGACCGGATCGCGGTGGCCGTGGCGCAGATGTGGAAGGAGGCGCTGGGGATCGAAACCACTCTGGTCGCCGAGGAATTCAAGGTGCTTCTCGAGGACATCGACCGCGGCGACGCGCCGCTCTTTCGGGCGAGCTGGGTGGCGGACTACAACGACGCATTCAGCTTCCTGCAGCTGCTGCAGAGCGACTTCGGGATCAACCTGCCGCACTATGCCGATCCGCACTACGACCAGCTGCTGATGCGGGCGGCGGCCGACGTCGACGCGGCTGACAGGCGGTCTGCGCTGCAGGAGGCCGAGGCGTCGATGTTGGACGATCAGCCTCTCATCCCGCTCTTCTTCTACGTCTCCAAGCATCTGGTGTCCGCCCGCGTTCGAGGCTGGCAGGACAATGTCCTGAACGTGGTCTACAGCCGGAGTCTCGCCAAGACCGAAGCACCCCTGCCTTGAAGTCAGCCGGTTCGGCGGCGCGTCGAATCCGACGCGCGGCGCACATGTTGGTGGCATTTTGGCGCCCCACTCTTTAACATCGGGCCTGGTTTGATCTCGGTTTACGCTCGGAGAAGTAGATGCTTTCGCGATTGAACGGCCTGGCTTTGCTCGCAGGCATGGTGGTGTTCGGATCGACGGCGCCGCGCCCGGCACACGCCGCCGGCGATCCCGTCATCGGTCAGAAGAAGTTCTATACGTGCGTCGGCTGTCACGGCCTGGAAAACTACAAAAACGCCTATCCGGACTACAACGTGCCGCGGCTGCGTCACCAACATGCGGCCTACATCATTTCGGCGCTGCAGGAATACAAGTCGGGGGAGCGGCCCCATGCCACCATGCATGCGCAGGCTTCCTCGCTGTCTGATCAGGACATGGAAGACATCGCCGCCTACCTGCAGGGCGGCACGCCGGTGCAGCCCAGCGCCAAAATCGTCGGCAAGGTACCCGCCCAGGCGGCGGCCTGCGTGGCGTGCCACGGCGAAAACGGCCTGGGTGTCGATGCGCCGATGAACCCGAAGCCGCCGGTGCTCGCCGGGCAGCACGTCGATTATCTGCAGCAGGCCCTGACGACGTACCGCAACGGCCGACGCAAGAACGTGGTCATGGACGGCATGGCCCAGCTCCTCAAGAGCGACGAGGACCTCAAGGTCGTCGCCGCGTACTTTGCGAGCCAGGAGTCTCCGCTGGCCACCGCGAAGACCAACAGCAAGTAGATCGCGCCCGCGCGCCGAGGATGATGGCGCCGATGGTAGCATTCGAACACCTTCTGGAAGCCTGCGACGTCGGCGACGGGCTCGACGAGATCGCCAGCGCCGACCCCCCGGCGTATCTGCGACGGTGTTTCGCGGAGGGGAACTCCAGCCCCCGGCTGTCGTGGCCGCGGGTACAGCAGCTGAGCCTGTGCGCGATGGTCCTCGACGCCCTGCTGAACGACCGGGACTACGCGGGATTCGAACCGGAATTGATCGCGGACTGGCGGGCGCATTACGCGCCGGCGTGTGCCCGCATCCGCGACACGGCGGCGGCCGCGTTGCAGCGGGCCGCGGCGGGCTGGCGTGCCGCCGCACCGGATGCCGCCGCCGAACTCGAGGAACTCGAACGCCTGCTGGCGGCCGCATGAAAGCGTGGGCCTGCCGGTGGGGCGCCGTCGCCGGCGTGGCGGGCGCGCTCTGTGCTTGCCAGGCGACCCCGCCGAGCGCGACGCCGTCCCCGGCGGCGTCCGCCGCACCCGTCACCGCGGATGCCTCGTACGACTGGCACAGCCTCGTCATCGTGCCGTTCGGCATGCTGCTGAAGGACAGTCCCGTCGCCCTGCACGAAGTGCTGCTGTTTCGCGATGGGTCTGCAGCGGCGGGCGGGGAGGTGGAGAGCAAGGACTGCTACGCCCTCGAGATGCAACCGCCCCGCTTCGTCGGCCGCCGGCCCGACGAATACCGGCTTTGTTTCACGCACGACCACCTGCGGCGCATCGAGGCCTCCGTCGATGTGCCGTCGGCACAGGCGGCGGCCCTCTTCGCGCAGGTCTGCGCCGGGTGGACGAAGAAGTCGTCGCCGCCGCGTCCGGCATCCTCGGCGCCGGCCGCTACCGCGCCCGCGTCAGCCCCCGCGCTGCCGCTGCCGACGCCGGCGGGAGCACCCTGCGCGGGCCGCGAGGGTCGGCTCGCATTCACGGGTCTGCTCGGTCCGGCGTCCGGCGATGCGGCCATGCGTTTGTCCGTCGCCCTCGTCGACAGCCCGCCCGAGCCATGACCCGTGACGACGAGCTCGCCGGCTTGACGGCGGGTGCCCGGGAACTGGGGATGACGATGGCGGTGGCCGAGTGCGAAACGCTGCTGCGCCTGGTGGACGAACTGCAGGCGGGCAACGCGCAGTTCAATCTGACCGCGATCCGGGACCGGCCGGGAATGCTGTCCAAACACGTGCTCGACAGCCTGAGCCTGCAGCCCCATCTGCACGGTTCGCGGCTGGCCGACGTGGGTACCGGTGCGGGTTTCCCGGGCCTACCGCTCGCCATCGTCAATCCGTTCAGGCATTTCTCCCTGATAGAAGCCACCGGCAAGAAAGCCCGTTTCGTCGAGCAGACCGCGCAGCGCCTCGGCTGCGGCAATGTCGAGGTGGTGCACGGGCGCGCCGAGACTTACCGGCCCGCGCAGCCGTTCGACACCGTCGTCGCGCGCGCCCTGTCGTCGCTGGCGGATTTCGTCGCCTGCGCAGGACACCTGTGTGCGCCGCAGGGGAGGTTGCTGGCGATGAAGGGCAAACGCCCGGACGAAGAGCTGGCTGCGTTGCCGGGGTCGTTCCGCGTCGTCGCCGTGCACCGCCTCCGTCTGCCCGGACTGGATGACGAGCGGCATCTCGTGGAACTCTCACCGGCCCGCCCCTCACGGCCCCGCCCTGCATCGCCCCGCCCCGCATCGAGCACCTCATGAATCAGATCATCGCCGTCGCCAATCAAAAGGGCGGGGTCGGTAAGACCACCACGGCGGTGAATCTCGCGGCGTCGCTGCGGGCGACCCGGCGCCGCGTGCTGCTGGTCGATCTCGACCCGCAGGGGAATGCGACCATGGGCTGCGGCATCGACAAGGGCGCGCTGACGCGCACGGCCTGCGATGTGCTGCTCGGCGATTGCACGGCGGGTGAGGCGCTGGTGGCGGTGGAATACGGCGGCTTCCAGTTGCTGCCCGCCAACCAGGATCTCACGGCGGCGGAGGTGCGGCTGCTGACGCTGAGCGTCGACCGCGAGTTCAAGTTGCGCACGGCCCTGGCACCGCTGCGCGGCGACTTCGACGTGATCCTGATCGACTGCCCCCCTTCGCTCAACATGCTGACCTTGAACGCGCTGGTTGCCGCGGATTCGGTGATGGTGCCCATGCAGTGCGAGTATTACGCTCTCGAAGGATTGAGCGCACTGCTGCAGACCGTCGAACAAATCCGCAGCTCCATCAATCCGACGCTGCAGATCGAGGGGCTGCTGCGGACCATGTTCGACCCGCGCAACAACCTGTCGAACGAAGTGTCCGCGCAGCTCATCGAGCACTTCGGGGCCAAGGTGTTCCGGACCCTGATCCCGCGCAACGTGCGCCTCGCCGAGGCGCCGAGTTTCGGCAGGCCCGTGTTGTTCCACGACCGCGAATCACGCGGTGCGCTCGCCTATCTCGCGCTCGCCGGTGAAATGATTCGCCGCGACGACGAGGCGGCGGCGACCGTATAATCGCCGTACTCTCAAGTCAGGTAAACATAATGTCCGGCAAAAAGGCCCTGGGCCGCGGCCTCGCGGAGTTGAGTCCGCTGCTGGCGCAGCGCGCCGTCATGCCCGCGCCGCAGGCGGAGTCCGTCTCTCAACCCGGGGACCGCCTGGCGAGTCTGCCCCTCGAGCTGTTGCAACGGGGCCGGTATCAACCGCGGATGGACATGCGGCCGGATTCCCTGCGCGAGCTCGCCGATTCCATCAAGGCGCAGGGGTTGGTGCAGCCCATACTCGTGCGCCCCGTCGGCCCGCACGTCGCGGGCGAATCCCGGCGCTACGAGATCATCGCGGGCGAACGCCGCTGGCGCGCCGCGCAGCTCGCGGGCCTCGCGCAAATCCCGGCCGTGGTGCGCGACGTTCCTGACGAGGCGGCCATGGTCATGGCGCTCATCGAGAACATCCAGCGCGAGGACCTGAACCCCATGGAAGAAGCGGGTGCGCTGTCGCGTCTCATCCAGGAGTTCGGCCTCACGCATCAGGCCGCCGCCGAGGCGGTGGGGCGATCGCGTGCGGCGGTCAGCAATCTGCTGCGTCTCATGGAACTCGCCGACGAGGTGAAGCATCTCCTCGAGGAGCGGCGCATCGAGATGGGCCATGCGCGGGCGTTGCTCGGCCTCACCGCGCGCCGCCAGCAGATCGAGGTGGCGGCACTGGTGGCCAGGAAAGGCTTGTCGGTGCGCGATACCGAAGCGTTGGTGCGACGCCTGTCGACACCGCCCGGCGCGCCGGCCGCGGCGCAGCCCGTGGATCCCGACATCCGTCGTCTGGAGTTGGAGTTGGCGGACAAGCTGGGTGCGCGGGTGCTGTTCCAGCACACGAGTTCGGGAAGGGGGAAGCTGGTAGTCTCCTACAACAGTCTCGACGAATTGGAAGGTATCCTCGCCCACATTCGCTGACCGCACGGCCGCGGCGCAGAATTCACGCTCGATCATCGCCTTGTGACTCGGGGCAAGGCTCACTATAATGCGGCGGCTTTGCGCGGCGGCGCGCCGGCGAATGGTGGCCCACGGGCCTTGAGGCTCTGGAGATCCTGCCGCATGCCGGTTACACGTCGGCTCCCTTTGCGATGAACAACGTCATGGGTGCGGGAAAACGACTCGTTGCACGGGTCGTGCTCCTGCAGTTAGGCTGCGCGGCCCTGAGCGGCCTGCTGTTATGGACGTTCGCGGGTGCGCCGTCGGGCAGGGCGGGTTTGGCGGGGGGCCTGGTCGTCGCGACGGGCAGCGCGCTGTTCGGCTGGCGCCTGTTCGCCCCGGGCATCGCGCCGGCGGCGATGCTGCGGCGGGCCCTGTTTGCAGCCGAGTCTTTGAAGTGGTGTTGGTTCGTGCTCGCGGTGTGGACGGCATTTTCGCGCCTGAAGCTCGCGCCGTTGCCGTTCATGACGGGGCTGGTCGCGGCGCAGTTCGGGTACTGGTTCGGTCTGGTCGGTTCGAAGCGAGGGAAGATGACAAGAGGGAAAGTGAATGGCAGCGTCTGAGGGCGGCTCCGGGGGCCTGACCGAATACATCGGGCACCATCTGACCCATCTGACCGTGAACGAGGGTCACGGCGCTTTTTGGGCTTTTCACCTGGACAGCGTCGCATTCACCGCGGGGCTGGCGCTCATCTTCGTATTCGTTTTCATCCTGGTCGCCCGCCGTGCCACCAGCGGAGTGCCGGGCAAGCTCCAGGCCGCGGTCGAAATTCTGGTCGAAATGGTGGACGGCACCGTCAAGGAAACCTTTCACGGCAAGAGCCGGCTGATAGCGCCGCTGGCGATCACGATCTTCGTGCTGGTCTTCCTCATGAATTTCATGGACCTGCTGCCGGTCGATCTGCTGCCGTGGGTGGGCGGGAAGTTCGGCGTCGAGCATCTGCGCGTCGTCGCCACCGCCGACATCAACACCACGCTCGGCATGTCCATCACGGTGTTCCTGCTGATCTGGTACGTCGGCCTCAAGGAGAAGGGACCCGCCCTCTATTTCTCCGAATTCGTGTCGGCGCCGTTTCACGCGCACGGCTTCGTGCCGCGGGTTCTGCTGGCCTTTCCGAACCTGCTGCTGCGGGTCATCGAAGAGCTGGTGCGGCCGCTGTCCCTGTCGCTGCGGTTGTTCGGCAACATGTACGCCGGCGAGCTGATATTCGTCCTCATCGCGGGCCTCACGTTGGAGGCGTCCGCAGCCCATTTTTCCACCTACGTGTGGGGGCTCATCCAGCTCGTCGCCGATGCGGTGTGGACGCTGTTCCACATCCTCATCATCACATTGCAGGCCTTCATTTTCGGCATGCTGACCATCGTCTACCTGAGCATGGCCGCAGAAAAACATTGATCACTTTCACCCTGACCTTTAAGACCCTGGAGACATAGAT
Organism: uncultured Steroidobacteraceae bacterium; assembly: GCA_964658215.1. Taxonomy (GTDB): domain Bacteria; phylum Pseudomonadota; class Gammaproteobacteria; order Steroidobacterales; family Steroidobacteraceae; genus Bog-1198. The sequence goes on from CAZZYJ010000039.1 coordinate 7,059, forward strand.
GGAGAACGCACCCTTAGTCGCTCAAGTGATGAGCTACACCCTGCTGGCCGTCGGCCTGTTGATCGGCCTCGGCGCACTCGGCACGGCCATCGGCTTCGCGCTGCTGGGCGGCAAGTTTCTCGAAGGTTCCGCCCGCCAGCCGGAACTCACGCCGATGCTGCAGACCAAGATGTTCATCGTCGCCGGTTTGCTCGACGCGGTGCCCATCATCGGCGTCGCCATCGCCCTGCTGTTGATCTTCTCCAATCCCTTCCTGGCGCAAATCGGCGCCAAGTAAGCGGGATCCGCTCAGGAGACTTACGGCATGAACATAGCGGTTACGCTCATCATTCAGGGCATCGCCTTCTTCGCGGTGGTCCTGATCGTCATGCGTTTCGGCTGGCCGCCCATCATGGCGGCGATCGAGACGCGGCGGAAGCAGATCGCCGACGGTCTGGCGGCCGGCACCCGTGCGCAGAAGGATCTCGACGAGGCCAAGGTGCAGGCCCAGCAGATCATCCGCGAGGCACGCGACAAGGCCGTGCAGATCGTCGAGCAGGCGGGCAGGCGTTCCGCCGAGATCATCGAGGAGGCCAGGACGTCGGCGCTCGCCGAGGGGCAGCGCATCGTCGGTCAGGCGCACGAGGAGATCGCCCTCGACACCACGCGGGCCCGCGAAGGCCTGCGCAAGCAGGTGGCGAGCCTCGCGATGCAGGGCGCCGCGCACCTCCTGGAACGCGAGATCGATGCCAGGACGCACGCGCAGCTGCTCGACAAGCTCGAACTGGAGATCGCGGGTGGCTGAGTCCGCCACCCTCGCGCGTCCGTATGCGAAGGCGGCGTTCATGGCCGCGCGCGACTCGGCGGCGTTGCCGGCGTGGTCGACCGCGCTCGAGGCGGCTTCCGGGCTGGTGGCGGATCAACGCATCGCGGACCTGATCGGCAGCCCGAAGCTCGGCAGCGACGACGTGGTGTCGATGTTCGCCGGCCTCGGTGGCGAGGGGATCGATGCGCATTGGCAGAATTTCATACGGCTGTTGGACCGCAACAAGCGGCTCGACGTGCTGCCCGACATCACCGCGCAATACGCCGGTCTGCGCGCCCGGTTCGAGAACGAACTCGACGTGCAGGTCACCTCTGCCGTCGCGCTCGACGAGGCGCAGCGGGCGAAGCTCGCCGCCGCGTTGCAGACGCGTTTCAAGCGCGACGTACGTTTGAGCACGGCCATCGACCCGGCGCTGTTGGGTGGTGCGGTAATCCGCGCGGGGGACCTGGTCATCGACGGTTCGATCAGCGGACGCTTGCAGCGCATGTCCGCCGAATTAAGCAGTTAAACCAAGCAAGGCTAATCCATGTCCATCAAGGCATCTGAAATCAGCGACCTGATCAAGGCGCGAATCGATAAGTTCCAGTCGGCCACCGAGGACCGCAACGTGGGTACGGTGGTGAGCGTCACCGACGGCATCGTGCGGGTGCATGGCCTGGGCGATGCACGCTACGGCGAAATGCTGCAGTTCGGCGCCGACACCTTCGGCCTCGCGTTGAATCTAGAACAGGATTCCGTGGGTGTCGTGGTGTTGGGCGACTACAAGAGCATCGTCGAGGGCGATACCGTGAAGACCACGGGCCGCATCCTCGAGGTGCCGGTGGGGCCGGAAATGCTGGGCCGCGTGGTCGATGCCCTCGGCGTGCCCATCGACGGCAAGGGACCGATCACCGCCACCGCCAAGGCGCCGTTGGAGCGCGTCGCGCCGGGCGTGATCTTCCGCAAGAGCGTGTCGCAGCCGGTACAGACCGGCCTCAAGGCCATCGATTCCATGGTTCCCGTGGGCCGCGGTCAACGCGAGCTCATCATCGGCGACCGCCAGACCGGCAAGACGGCGGTGGCCATAGACACCATCATCAATCAGAAGACCACCGGCGTGAAGTGCATCTACGTCGCGATCGGCCAGAAGCAAAGCTCCATCGCCAACGTGGTGCGCAAGCTTGAAGAGCATGGCGCGCTCGCCCACACCATCATCGTCGCCGCCTCGGCGTCGAACCCTGCCGCGATGCAGTATCTGGCGCCGTACGCCGGCTGCGCCATGGGCGAGTACTTCATGGACAACGGCGAAGATGCGCTCATCGTCTACGACGATCTGTCGAAGCAGGCGGTGGCCTACCGGCAGATTTCCCTGTTGCTGCGCCGTCCTCCCGGGCGCGAAGCCTACCCCGGCGACGTGTTCTATCTTCACTCGCGCCTGCTCGAGCGGTCGGCACGCGTCAACGAGGACTACGTGGAACGGGCGACGAACGGCCGGGTCAAGGGCCGCACGGGATCGCTCACGGGCCTGCCCATCATCGAGACGCAGGCGGGCGACGTCACGGCCTTCGTGCCGACCAATGTGATCTCCATCACCGACGGCCAGATCTTCCTCGAGTCGGACCTCTTCAACGCCGGCATCCGGCCCGCGATCAACGCCGGCATCTCGGTGTCCCGCGTCGGCGGTGCCGCACAGACCAACATCATCAAGAAGCTGGGCGGCGGCATCCGTCTGTCGCTTGCGCAGTACCGCGAGCTCGCCGCGTTCTCGCAGTTCGCCTCCGATCTCGACGAGGCCACGCGCCGGCAGCTCGAACGCGGCATCCGCGTCACCGAGCTCATGAAGCAGAAGCAGTACGCCCCCATGTCGGTGGCGGAGATGGCCCTGTCGCTGTATGCGGCCAACAACGGCTTCTTCGACAAGGTCGATCGCACCAAGGTGGTGGAGACCGAGGCGGGCCTGCAGTCCTTCGCGCGCACCAACTACGGCGATCTCCTGAAGACCATCATCGACAAGCCCGATCTGTCGAAGGACGTCGAAAGCGCATTGAAGAAGGCCTGCGAAGAATTCTTCGCGACGGTCTGACATGGCCGGCGCCAAGGAAATCCGCACGAAGATCTCGAGTATCAAGAATACTCAGAAGATCACCAAGGCCATGCAGATGGTGGCGGCGAGCAAGATGCGCAAGGCCCAGGAGCGCATGCGGCTCGCCAGGCCCTATGCGGAGAAGCTGCGCGAGGTCATCGGGCATCTGCGGCTCGCCAATCCCGACTACAAGCATCCCTTCCTGGCCGACCGCCCGGTGAAGGCCGTGGGCGTGATCGTCATCGCCACCGACCGCGGACTGGCCGGCGGCTTGAACATCAATCTGTTCAAGGCGGCGCTGGGCACCATCAAGGCGGCGCAGGCGCGCGGCGAGAAGGTGCAGCTGTGCCTCATCGGCACCAAGGCCATCCAGTTCTTCCGCCGTCTCACGCTTCCGGTGGTCGCGTCCACGGCCCATCTCGGCGACAGACCCGAGCTCGCGCAGCTGATCGGCAGCGTCAAGGTCATGCTCGATGCCTACCGCGCCGGCGACATCGACCGGCTGGTGCTGGTGCACAACGTGTTCGTCAACACCATGAGCCAGAAGGGCCGTGTGCTGCAGCTGTTGCCGGTGGAGATGACGGGCCGTGGCGAACTGCAGGAACGCTGGGATTACATCTACGAGCCCGGCCCCGCCGAGCTGCTCGACGGGATACTGATGCGCTACGTCGAGTCCCAGGTGTACCAGGGCGCGGTGGAAAACGTGGCCAGCGAAATGGCGGCGCGCATGGTCGCCATGAAGAGCGCCACGGACAACGCCGGCAATCTCATCGCCGAGCTGCAACTGATTTACAACAAGGCCCGCCAGGCCGCGATCACCACCGAGCTGTCGGAGATCGTCGGCGGGGCTGCGGCGGTATAGGTTCATTTTCAACGGCGCGCAGCGCCGCTAGTTTTCGGGGTTGCGAGGCAACCCCGTTGAGAGGAAATCAAGATGTCCAGCGGAAAAATAGTGCAGATCATCGGAGCGGTCGTCGACGTGGAGTTTCCGCGCGACCAGATCCCCCGGATCTACGATGCGCTCAAACTCGACGACGTGAAGCTGACGCTCGAAGTGCAGCAGCAGCTCGGCGACGGGGTGGTGCGGACGATCGCCATGGGGCCGTCCGAGGGCCTGCGCCGCGGGCTGACGGTGGCCAATACGGGCAAGCCCATCTCCGTGCCGGTGGGCACCGGCGTGCTCGGTCGCATCATGGACGTGCTCGGCGAGCCGCAGGACGAGGCCGGTCCGGTGGAGGCCAAGGAGTACTGGCCCATCCATCGTCCGTCGCCGGCCTACGACGAGCAGACCGGCGGCCAGGAACTGCTGGTCACCGGCATCAAGGTCATCGATCTGCTGATCCCGTTCGCGAAGGGCGGCAAGGTCGGCCTGTTCGGCGGCGCCGGCGTGGGCAAGACCGTGAACATGCTGGAGCTGATCAACAACATCGCGAAGCAGCACTCCGGTCTGTCGGTGTTCGCGGGCGTCGGCGAGCGCACCCGCGAGGGCAACGACTTCTACCACGAGATGAAAGATTCCGGCGTGCTCGACAAGGTGGCGATGGTGTACGGCCAGATGAACGAGCCGCCCGGCAACCGCCTGCGCGTGGCCTTGACCGGTCTCACCATGGCGGAATATTTCCGTGACGAAAAGCAGGCCAACGGCCGGGGCCGCGACGTGCTGATGTTCATCGACAACATCTACCGCTACACCCTGGCGGGCACCGAGGTGTCGGCGCTGCTCGGGCGCATGCCGTCCGCCGTGGGCTACCAGCCCACGCTGGCGGAGGAAATGGGCGTGCTCCAGGAACGCATCACCTCGACGAAGACCGGTTCCATCACGTCGGTGCAGGCCGTCTACGTGCCGGCCGACGATTTGACCGATCCGTCCCCCGCCACCACGTTCGCCCATCTCGACGCCACCGTCGTGCTGTCGCGGCAGATCGCCTCCCTCGGCATCTATCCTGCGGTGGACCCGCTGGATTCGACCAGCCGGCAGCTCGATCCGCTGGTGGTCGGCGACGATCACTACAACACGGCGCGCGGTGTGCAGGCCATCCTGCAGCGCTACAAGGAGCTCCAGGACATCATCGCCATCCTGGGGATGGACGAGCTGTCCGAGGAGGACAAGCTCTCGGTGTACCGCGCGCGTAAGATTCAACGCTTCCTGTCGCAGCCGTTCAACGTGGCGAAGGTGTTCACGGGCCAGGATGGCAAGATCGTTCCGCTGGCGGACACGATCCGTGGCTTCAAGGCCATCATCGCCGGCGAGTACGACCATCTTCCCGAACAGGCGTTCTACATGGTGGGCGGCATCGAAGAGGCCGTCGAAAAAGCCAAAACGCTGCAATAGAACGCGGAGCACTCATGGCGCACACCATCCACGTCGATATCGTCAGTCCCGAAGGTCAGCTGTTCGCGGGTGAGGCCACCATGGTGTTCGCACCCGGTGTGGAAGGCGAGATCGGGGTCGCGCCGCGCCACGCGCCGCTGCTGACCGCGCTCACCGCCGGGGTGGTGCGGGTGCAGACCGAGGGCCACGAGGAGCAGAGCTTCTACGTGGGCGGCGGTGCCCTCGAGGTCCAGCCCAACAAGGTATCCGTGCTGGCGGATACGGCGACGCGGGCGCGCGATCTCGACGAGGCGGCCGCGCAGGCGGCCAAGCAGCGTGCCGAGGAAGCCATGCGGGGCCGCACCGACACCCTCGACATGGCGCAGGCGCAGGCTGAACTGGCGCGCGCCATGGCACAACTACGCGCGATCGAGAACCTACGCAAGAAGCGCTGACGGCGCCGGGGTAGTGATGCCGCTTTCCGTCGTCATACTCGCCGCGGGCCAGGGCAGGCGGATGCATTCGGACCTGCCCAAGGTCCTGCAGCCGCTCGCCGGGTTTCCCCTGCTCCATCATGTGCTGCGCACGGCGCGTGAACTGGACCCCGCCGACGTGTACGTGGTTCATGGCCACGGTGGCGCGCAGGTGCAGGCCGCTTTCGCGGACCATCCCATCCGCTGGATAGCGCAGGCGGAACAGCTGGGCACCGGCCATGCGGTCCTGCAGGCCATGGGTCTGATTCCCGATTCGCATACGGTGCTGGTGCTGTACGGCGACGTACCGCTGGTGGGGGCGCCCTGTCTGCGCGAGCTGGTAACCGCCGCAGGGGGCGATGCCCTGGCGCTGTTGTCCGTCGCAGCGCCGGATCCAACCGGTTACGGGCGCATCGTGCGCGACGGGCACGGTAAGGTCCGCTCCATCGTCGAGCACCGGGACGCAGGGCCGGCGCAACTCGACATCCGCGAGGTCAACACCGGCTTGCTCGCGGCGCCGGCGGCCCGCCTGCGCGGCTGGCTGCTCGGGCTGCGCTGCGACAATGCGCAGCGGGAGTACTACCTCACCGACGTCGTCGCCGGCGCCGTGGCTTCCGACGTCCGTGTCGATGCCGTCGCCGCGCCCCGTGCCGGCGACGTCATGGGCGTGAACGACCGGCAGCAACTGGCCCTGGCGGAGGCGGCCTATCGGCATCGGCGCACCGACGAACTCATGCAGGCGGGCGCCACGCTGGTCGATCCTGCGCGGGTGGACGTGCGCGGCGACGTGCACGTCGGCCGTGACGTGTTCATCGATGTCAACGCCGTGCTGATCGGGACGGTGACCTTGGCGGACCGGGTCAGGATCGGGCCGAACTGCGTGATCCGCGACGCGGTGATCGGCGCGGACACGGAAATCTTTGCGAATTCCATGATCGACCAGGCGGTGATCGGCCGCGACTGCCGGATCGGGCCCTACGCCCGTCTGCGTCCGGGCACGGTCCTGCACGAGAACGTCCACATCGGCAACTTCGTCGAACTGAAGAACACGCAGGTCGGCGCGGGCAGCAAGGCCAACCACCTGAGCTATCTCGGCGACGCCGTGCTCGGCGGGGGAGTCAACGTCGGCGCCGGGTCGGTCACCTGCAATTACGACGGCGCGAACAAGTGGCCCACCGTGATCGAGGACGGCGCGTTCGTGGGCTCGGGCAGCATGCTCGTGGCGCCCCTGACCATCGGCGCACGCGCCACGGTGGGTGCCGGTTCGACGGTCACCGGCAATGCGCCGCCTGAGACGTTGACGCTCACCCGGGCCACCCAGCTCACCGTGCCGGGCTGGCGTCGCCGGGAACTCCTGGGGGCCGCGGAACGTGCAGCCATCTTGGAGCATGCGTCCGCTCCAAAAAAGATCTGAGAGCTACCTCGCGCGCTTTCAGAGTAGCGGAAAACGCCACAAAATCGATTTTCTCCTAGCGCTGGCCGTTGTTCTACAGCAACGAGCGCGTTCACCACGTGGCTAAATGATGCACTGCTTGCGTGCCCGCGCGCTTTTATGGTGCAAAAGGGCTCTGCCGGAAGCGCAGCTTTTTCATCAACCCACTGAATTGAATACGGTTACGCCAAATGGCACGCGACGTGCTCTCTACGCAGAGCAGTTTTAAATCGCGGCGCGGGTCGCAGTGGTCCCATTACCAACGGAGGGGTGACAAATCGATGAAACTCATCACAGCCATAATCAAGCCTTTCAAGCTCGATGATGTGCGCAAAGCCATCAGCGACGTCGGCGTGCAGGGCGTCACGGTGACCGAGGTGCGTGGCTTTGGCCGGCAGCGCGGCCATACCGAGATCTACCGGGGAGCCGAATACGCCGTCGAATTCGTGCCGAAGACCAAGATCGAAATCGCCGTCGACGAGCCCCTCGCCGAACAGGTCATCGAGGCCATCATGAAGGCTGCGCAAACCGGCAAGGTGGGCGACGGCAAGATCTTCGTCTTCGATCTGGCGCAAGTCGTGCGAATCCGCACGAGCGAGCGCGACGCGGCCGCCATCTAGTTTTTATCAAGGAATTAACAACGATGATTAAATTGTCCAGATTGATGTTGTTGGGGCTGCTGAGCGTGGCCCCCTACGCCGGATGGGCGGACACGCCCCCACCGGACGCCGCCCCCGCGGCGGTCACGCCTGCCGCGTCCGCCGATGCGGCGGCCCCCGCCGCGGCCGCAGATGCCACGGCGGCACCGGCACCCACCGAACCGCAGTTGATCGGCACCGACAAGATCAATTCGGGCGACACCGCCTGGATGCTGACGTCGACGGCGTTGGTGCTGATGATGACCATCCCCGGCCTCGCTCTCTTCTACGGCGGCATGGTGCGCAAGAAGAACGTGCTCGCCACGCTCATGCAGAGCTTCGTCATCACGTGCGTGGTCACGCTGCTGTGGTGGCTGATCGGCTACTCGTGGGCATTCACCCCGGGCAGCCCGTACCTCGGCGGCACGAGCCGCGCATTGTTCAACGGCATGTCCTTCATGCACGACGCGAACAAGCTCACGGTATCGCATCTTGCCCTGACGATACCCGAGTCGGTTTACGCCATGTTCCAGCTCACCTTCGCCATCATCACGCCGGCGTTGATCTGCGGCGCCTTCGCCGACCGCATGAAATTCTCCGCGATGCTGATCTTCATGTCGGTGTGGTCGCTGGTGGTGTATTCCCCGATCGCACACTGGGTGTGGGAACCCTCCGGCTGGCTCGCCGCGAAAGGCGTGCTCGACTATGCCGGCGGCACCGTGGTGCACATCAATGCAGGCATCGCCGGTCTCGCCAGCTGCCTGGTGCTCGGCAAGCGTCTGGGCTACGGCAAGGAACCCATGCCGCCGCACAACCTCGTGCTCACGCTGATCGGCGCCTCGTTGTTGTGGGTGGGCTGGTTCGGCTTCAACGCGGGCTCCGCCGTGGCGGCCGACGGGCGCGCAGGCATGGCCATGATGGCCACGCAGATCGCCACCGCAGCGGCGGCGTTGGGCTGGATGTTCGCCGAATGGATCTTCAAGGGCAAACCCAGCGTCCTCGGCATAGCGTCCGGCGCGGTCGCGGGGCTGGTGGCCATCACGCCGGCATCCGGTTTCGTGGGTCCCACGCCGGCGGTGATCATCGGCGTGATCGCCGGCGTGGTCTGCTTCCTGTCGGCGACGTCGCTCAAGGCGGCTCTGGGCTATGACGACTCCCTGGATGCGTTCGGCGTGCACGGCATCGGCGGCATCATCGGCGCACTGCTCACCGGCGTTTTCGCCAGCAAGGAGATCAGCGGCGTCGAAGGTTCCTTCATGACGCAACTGTTGGGCGTCGGCACGACGGTGATATACGGCTTCATCATGAGCTTCATCATATTGAAGGTGATCGACATGACGATCGGCCTGCGCGTGACGGAAGAACAAGAACGCGAAGGCCTCGACATCTCGCTGCACGGCGAGCGCGTCGAATAGCAGAGGCGTAGGGGCCGGCGTCGCAACGCGACGCCGGCCCCTCATCCCCGCTCGGTACGACCGGATTCCCGCCCGAACCCAAGGCGGGCGACCGGGCACACATTGGTTTTATCTTTCTCATCAAGGACGGATTTTTTCATGAAAAAATATTCGATGGCCGCGTCAGCGGCAGTCGTGACGATGGCTTTCGCGGGCGGCGTCGCCTGTGCCGAGGAAACCCCGGCTGCCGAGGCGGCAGCGCCCACCGGTCCCACCCTGACCGACGTTCTGACGTCGTCGGGACTCACCGCGACCGGCTATGTCGCGGCCTCGTATTACCATTCCAACGGCTACAACACCTACCACCAATTCGACGTCCAACACGACACCTTCCAGCTGGACCAGGCTGCGGCCACCATCGCCTATCAGCCGAAGGAGGGCTTCGGGGGTCTGGTGAACATCGCCGCGGGCGAGGACATGAAAATCCTCAATACGGCCGAAGGCAGCAACACCAACACGTTCGACGTCATGCAGGCGTACGCGCAGTACATCGGCGGCCCGGTCACGGTCATCGCCGGCAAGTTCGTCACGCTCGCGGGTGCGGAGGTCATCGCACCCATCGGCAATACGAATTTTTCGCGGTCTTTGTTGTTCTATGCCGAACCGTTGACCCACACGGGCGTGCGCGCCACGTACGCGGTGAGCGACACGCTCAGCGTCATCGCCGGCGTCAACAACGGTTGGAACACGGTGTCCACGTCCTACGGATCGAAGACGGGGGAATTCGGACTGGCGTACACGCCCAACAAGATGTTCGCCGTGACCGCCCAGGGATACATCGGCAAGGCGCAGTACTACCCCGGCACCGTGCTGCCCCTCGATGCGGAACGCAAGTTCTTCGATTTCGTGGGCACCTACAATGCCACGGACGCGTTGAGCTTCGTGCTGAACTACGACTGGGGTCAGCAGGACCAGTCGGGTTTCGGCCTCACCGCCTTGAAGTGGAGCGGCGTCGCGGCCTATGCGAATTACACGTTCTCCGACCAGTGGCGCGTGTCGGTGCGTGGTGAGTATCTGGACGACAAGGATGGCTTCGTCACCGGCTACGACCAGAAGCTGAAGGAAGGCACGGTCACGCTGGGTTATGACCCGACCAAGCACTTCGAACTGCGGCTCGAAGCGCGTTACGACCGGTCGGGCAAGGCGACGTTCGTCAGGGCGAACACCACGGAAGGCGCCTATTACACCGACAGTCAGACCGGCTTTGCGGTGCAGGGCGTGTTGAAGTTCTAGTTCCTCAGGACTAGTCCAGCCGGGGCCGTTTCACAGCGGGCCACCGGCGGCGCCGCTCGCGGGCGCCCCAGGGCGAGCACCGAGCTCGCCCTTTTTTTAACGCCATCCCAATACGCTTGTTGCCTATGCTCGCCGGCATTCAATCCATGCTCGAGCCGGCAGCCGATGGCCACCTTTCTTCCAGAGCGAGCGACTGCGCCGCGCCCCAAACCGCTACGCGGTAACCTGCGTCTGTTTTTTGGGGGAGCCGGCGGCAGGAGTGCTATATCAGCGATGTTGGCGGCCGTGCAGGCCGGACAGGCGCCCCGCTGCGGGATGCTGTTGGCCGTGTTGCATCGGAGCGTCGCCGACGTGAACCACGTTGGTCTACGCCTGCGGTTGCGGGAGGTGGAAACCGTCGGACTCGATACGGCACTGATCGTGCTGCGTCGGCCGGGCCTGCTGCTGGTCGACACCTGGTCGGGATCGGAGGGGGTGGCGGATCGCGAACTGCAGCGGAGCCTCGCCCGGTGTTGGCGGAACATCGACGAGGTACTCTCGGCCGGAATCGACGTGTGGGCGCCTTTGGATGCGTCCGGGTTCAGCAGCTGGGCACATTGCCAGCCCGAGCGAGCCCTGCAAGCACGGGGTTTCACCCGTAGCGCCTGCTAGGGGCCGGCGCACAAGTCAGGGGGCCATGGCAGTCGAAGATCCTCGAGACGCGCTTCCGCACCGCAAGGCAGAGCGGGCGGCGCCCGGCGGCGCCGCCACGGCCGGTACGGGGCTCGTCTGCGGTAGTTCGAAATGCA
>CAZZYJ010000040.1:0-18113 GCA_964658215.1 uncultured Steroidobacteraceae bacterium
GATGCTGGGGCCGGGGGCCGGCGAGGAGGTGTTCGGTGCCGTGACCCGGAACGACGTCGCCAGCATGGCGGTGTTCCTCGTCTTCGGGGCCGCGGTGGCTGCGCTCGCCGCGTGGCTGCTCAGGTGGCAGGCCGGCAGGGCCGCCACGGTGCGGCCGGGCGCCGCCTCGGATCTGCCGCTGCACATGCTGAGCGCGGGCCGCAAGCCTTTGTTCATACTCATCTTCGTGTACGGCCTGTACGCGGCCGCCACGCCCCTGCTGCTCAAGCTGCGTCCCGACGACGGCCTGGCGGCACTGCGCGGCGGGCTGGACTTGTTGTTCAATCTGGGCGCGCTGCTCGCCCTGTTCTGGTTCTTGTTTCGCGCGACGCATGCCATCGAGGCGAAGCTTCGGCTGTGGGCTGCGCGCACCCCGAGCAGGGTCGACGATCTCTTGGTGCCGCTGCTCGGCACCAGTCTGCGCGCCATCGTGGTGGTCATCGGCGTCATCGTCGCGCTGCCCATGCTGGCGCTGCCGCCGACCTCTGCGGACGCCCTCGGCAAGCTGACGAGCATGGCCTTCATCGCCGTCGTGGCCGTGCTGCTGTTCCGCAGCGTGCGCATCTTCCAGCTGGTCGTGCTCACCCGCTTCGACATCACGGCGGCTGACAATCTGCAGGCGCGCAAGGTCTACACCCAGATCCACGTCATCAGCCGCGTGCTCGACGTCGTGATCGGCATCGTGGCGGTGGCGTCCGCCCTCATGCTCTTCCAGCAGGTGCGGCACCTCGGTACGAGCCTGCTGGCCTCGGCGGGCGTGCTCGGCATCATCGCCGGCTTCGCCGCGCAGAAGACGCTCGCCAACCTGTTCGCGGGATTCCAGATCGCACTCGCGCAGCCGGTGCGCCAGGACGACGTGGTGGTGGTCGAGGGGGAGTGGGGGCGGGTGGAGGAGATCACCCTGACCTACGTCGTGGTGCACATCTGGGACGACCGGCGTCTGGTGCTGCCGCTGAGCTACTTCATCGAGAAGCCCTTCCAGAACTGGACCCGGACTTCGGCGGCGCTGCTGGGCTCGGTGTTCGTGTGGGTGGATTATTCGTTTCCCGTCGAGGAGGGACGCCGTGCGCTGAAGGACATCGTCGAAGGCAGCCCCTTGTGGGACGGGCGTTTCTGGAACCTGCAGGTCACCGATGCCGACGAACGGAGCATGCAGCTGCGCGTGCTCGCGACGTCCGCCGATTCCTCGAAATCCTTCGATCTGCGCTGCGAGATCCGCGAGAAGTTCATCGCCTACCTGCAGAACCACCATCCGGACGCGAGGCCGCGGTTGCGCGCCGAGATGAGCGGCGCTGCGCTCAACGACTGAGTTCGACCAGTTCGTACCACGTCTGCATGTAGCCGCCGACGCCGCCCTGTACGAAGATCGCATCGTCGTCGGCCGTCACCCACAGGTCGTAGGCCGGATGCGCGCCGTCGGCGCCCGCCATGCCGCCGTGCTCGTCGGTGAATCGATAGTGGTGGCAGTCGAACTCGCCGGCCGGCACGGTGACCCGGTCCGCGCCGACGTATTCGAGTTCGAGCTGCGCCCGGGCGATCTGCGGCGGGGTGGCGCCGCGATGATCCGGCGACGGCAGGAACGCGCGGAAAGCCCGCCGGTGGGGACCGCGCGAGCGGTCCATGCGCTTGGTGATGTAGGCATCGCCCGCGATCGGATGAGTGCCGAAACCGTCGTAGGGGGCGTCGAGCGGCACGCGCTGCGACAGCCGGCCGAGGGTAGGGCCGTAGCTTTCGCACTCGATCGCCGCCGCGGTCATCCGGAACCAGCCCGAGCCCATGAATTCATCGCCCACCGTCAGCCGTACGAAACAGTCCATGGGCACGTCGTGCTCGTCGAGGCTGTAGATGACGTCGCGCAGCACCGTGGGGCTGGGCTCCTCGATCTCGCACGTGGCGCGCAGCGTGCGCTTGCCGTCGCCGTGGTGGGTGAACACGAAGCGTTCGCGGCCCCGTTCCTGGCCTTCCCGACCGGGTTTGCGCGAGGTATAGAGGATCTTCCCGGATATCGTTCTGTGTTGCATGATCGAGGCCGCCTGGGTCAAGAATGTGCCGTCGTTGGGTCGCCACCCGGGACTGCGAGGAAAGCGCCGATGGCCGCCAGGCGATCCCGGAGAAATTCGGGGGCGTCGTAGCGGGGCAGGGCGACGTAGCGTCCGTCGGGCAGCGCCGCGGTCACGTCCCGGGTGTTCTCGAGCAGCGGATCGTTCGCGGCCGCGAGCACCAGCGTCGGACGCCTCAACAGCGCCAGACGCTCGAGCGGCTCCCACCGAAACGCCGCGTGGTAGTTCAGATGATAGGTCTCGTGCGCCTTGAGCACCTCGACCACCCAGGCGTGCAGGTCCTCGGGCACGGGCAGACCGCCGCTGCGCTGGCCGCGACGCGTCCGCTCATACCAGGGATAGAAAAGATACTGGTCACGGCAGAACTGGAACACCCGCGCGAGGTACGCACCGTCCAGATCCGCCGGGAAGGGCAGCGCGTAGCGCGCCAGGAGCTCCGCCCGTTCGGCGGGCGTCGGCAGCAGAATACCGTCGAGCACCACCCGGCCGATTCGATCCGGCAGACGTATGGCGAGTTCCGCCGCGATGGCGCCCCCGGTGTGTGACCCATAGAGATCGACGTGCTCCAATCCCATCCCATCCAGGAAGCGGGCCATGGCATCGGCGAGGTCGACGATGCGCGGCGCGGCGAGCGGCAGCGCTACGCTGTCGCCGTTGCCCGGCGTATCCGGTGAGATCACCCGCGCGATGCCCGACAGGTCACGGATCAACGACGTCAGCTGTTTCGAACTGCCCGGCGAGGCGTGCAGCGTCAGCAGCGGCCGGCCCGTGCCGGCGGTGCGAAAATGCATCTGGCCATGGGCCAGATCGATGAAGCCGCGCCGGATTTGGGCGGTGCTCGTGGTGCCTTGGGTCATCGGGGGTCCTTCAAGTACGGTCGTCGATCACTTCGAGCAGCGCCCCGTCGGGGGTCTCGAGCACTCCCACCTCGCGGCCTGCGTAGACGATGCCGGCGCGCACCGCGGGCGGCGTCGTCCAATGGCCCTGCAGGTGTTCGAAGCGGGGATGCACCAGGGTGCAGATCGCCACCCCGGGCGGCAGCGCGCCCGGATGACGCGCCCGCATCACCGTACCCGGCGGATACTGGTCGCATTCGAGGAATACCTCTTTCTGCCATTTGACGGTGACGAGATCGTGCAGCTCGGCGTCCGGCAGACCGAAGGCCTGCGCGATCATCGAATAGCGAATCGCGACCGGTGCGCTCACCTCGAGTCCGAGCAGGTCTGCGAACCAGCGCGCGTTGGCGTGGAGATCCGCACAGGCGAGGACCACGATGAACGGCCGGTCGATCGGTGCGCCCGCCACCGGCAGGCCATGCGCGACCGCATCGGCCGTGATCTCGGTGAGATATACCGTTTCCTGGTCGGGGCCGCGCACCTGCATGGGATGGATGGTCGGGAAGCCTGCGATGCGGGCGGGCGGGCCGATCACCTCGAACGGCGAGCGCAACATGCGGGCATTGACGGCCAGCACGTCCTGCACGCAAATTTCGATGGCTGCCCAGCCGTAACTGCGGATGGGCAGATACCCGGCGACCGGATCGCCCTCCACGAAGCGCAAGAACACTCCGGCCCCGGACGCCGGCTGGAGCACGGCGTAAGGGCGGCCGGCGCAGGCCGGCGCGAGCCAGGCGTCCGCCAGATCCTGCGCCACCATGCCCTCTTCCACGACGCGGTAGTCCAGCCACTGCACGTAGCGCCCCGCCGCGGCGCCGACGTCGCGTACGATATGGGTGGCACAGCGGAGGAGTGTCATGCGTGGCCCTGCTCAGTGGTCGCGGACGTGTAGTCCGGCGTCCTTGAAGTCGACCAGCCAGTTGTAGGGGGCCAGCGCCGGCCCATGGGGCGGCGAGCCGTAGCCGAGCATGTGTTGCACGCGCGGCGAATAATGTCGGGCCAGCGCCCAGGGAACGCCGAGCGGCGAGGCTTCCTCGGGCGTGAGCCAGCCGAGCACGAAGCTCATGTGCAGACCGCGCCGCCACTGCTCGGCGCTGACGTTGGCCCCCGCGCCGTGCAGGGTCTTGCCGAGGTAGAGCAGGGCGGACCCCGCCGGCATCACCGCGGCCACCGACGTGTTTGGATCGGCGATCCGGCCGAAGTCGTCCCACCGGTTGCTGCCGAGCACCACCCGTGTGGCGCCGACCTCTTCGGTGAAATCGGACAGGGCCAGCAGGATGCTGACCATGGCCTCGGGTGCGCCGGCGGCGAGCTCGACGAACAGCGGCCACAACGCGATGTCGCGGTGCAGACCCTGCGCCTTTTCGCCGGGACCGACGATCATCGCCTGCCCGGTGTTCAGCCAGTATCCCTGCGCGAGCGCGCGCGCCGCCCAGGCATGCATGAGTTCGTGATCCAGCAACTCGGCGAACGTGCGGGTGCGCGCGGCTAGCCGGCTGAAACGCTTGGTGCGCGCTCCCCAAAAGCGCACCGCGTCGGCGTCCTCGAAATGCACACCACCGGGCCGGGTCGTCTCGACGTGCGCGTCGAGCTCCGCATTGAACCGGCCGAGAAAATCGCGGTCCACGAAATCGTGCACGATGACCCCGCCGTCCGCGTCCAGACTCTCCATCAGGACGTCGAGGGAGGTCCGCCGTGCAAACTGCTTGATGACCGGCGTGCTCATCGTCTACATCGAATCCGGCGCCTCGATCCCCAACAGCCCGAGGCCGCACGCGAGCACGCGTGACGTCAGGTCGCACAGGCTGAGGCGCGCCGCGCGCACGGGCGGCTCGGCGCCGAGCACGGGACAGGCCTCGTAGAAGCTGCTGAACGCGGTCGCTATGCGAAACAGCAGCTGGCACAGGCGATGCGGCTGGGCGCTGTCCGCCACGCGCGCCACCGTCGACGGAAATTCAAGCAATTCCAGGGCGAGCGCCCGTTCCGCGGGGGCATCGATCCGGATGGCCGCCGGCCTGCCGTCGGGCGGCTGCGCCGGCGTCGCCGCCGCCTTGCGCAGCATCGAGCGGATGCGCGCGTGGCCGTACATGAGATACGTGGCGGTGTTGCCGTCGAAGGCCAGCATGCGGTCCCAGTCGAACACGTAGTCCCTGATGCGGTCGTTGACGAGGTCGGCGTATTTCACCGCCCCGCTGCCGACGATGTCGGCGATCCGGGTGCGCGCCTCGTCGGACAGCGACGACGAGCCGTGATCGACGACCGCCCGTGCCCGCGCGGAGGCCTCGTCCAGAAGTTCCGTGAGACTCACCGTTTCGCCGGCGCGCGACTTGAGCATCTTGCCGTCGGCGCCGAGCACGGAACCGAATGCCACGTGCTCGAGCCGGATTCCCTCGCCGACCCAGCCGGCGAGACGGGCGGTCTCGAACAGCATGGAAAAATGCTGGCTTTGCGGCGTACCGACCACGTACAGCAGACGCGTCGCCTGGAGTTCGTTCAGCCGGTACTTGAGGGCGGCAAGATCGGTGGCCGCGTAGCCGAAGCCGCCGTCCTGCTTGCGCACGATGAGCGGCAGGGGACTGCCGTCGCGCGCGCAGAAGCCGGGCGGGAACACGCACAGCGCGCCGTCGCTCACACGGGCGACGCCTTGCTGCTCGAGTTCGGTGACGATACCGGGCAGCTGATCGTTGTAGCGGCTCTCGCCGGCGATGTGTTCCTCGCCCAAGCCGATGTGCAGCCGCCGGTACAGGGCGTCGATGTGCAGGAACGTGATCCGGATCAGCCGCCGCCACAGCGCCAGGGTGGCCTCGTCGCCGTTTTGCAGCGCGACGACGCGGGCCCGCGCGCGGTCGGCGAACGCAGGGTCCGTTTCGAATTGGGTGCGCGCGGCGCGATAGAATGCCGACAGTTCGCGCACGCCGTCCCCGCCGCCGTCGGCCACGCCCTCGTCCAGCATGCGCTCGATGAGCATGCCGAACGGGGTGCCCCAGTCGCCCAGGTGATTCTGACGGATGACCCGGTGGCCGAGGTGCTCGAGCACCCGAGCCAGTGCGTCGCCGATGATGGTGCTGCGCAAATGCCCGGCGTGCATCTCCTTGGCGAGATTCGGCGAGGAGAAATCCACCACCACCGTCTGCGGGATCGGCGCGTGCTCGATGCCCAGCCGGTCGTCGGCGTACATCCGGTCGAGTTCGCCTCCCAGGTACCGGGCGCTGCACGTGAGGTTGATGAAGCCGGGTCCCGAGACGGCGGCGTCGAGGGCGTCCGTGGGAATGTGGGCGACGATCGCGGCGGCGATGTCGCGCGGATTGCGCTTGAGCTTGCGCGCGAGCGCCATGGCCACGTCGGCCTGATAGTCCGTATGCTCCGAGCGGCGGATGGCCAGGTCTACCGCTGCCCCGGCATCGCCAAACGCTGCGGTGACGGCGGCCCGTACCAGCCCGGACAGGTCATTCAACGGATCGATCATGCGTGGCGTCGCCCAGGTCCCGAAACAGTTGCGATTGTAGGGCATTGGATCGGACATGAAAGCCCAAGGTGGATGCTTCGCTGTGTATAGTGCCGAGCATCGTTTGGCAACAGGAGTTCGTGGTGACTTCACTCGGACCGACGGCACGCGATGACCGTCACGGGCGCAAGGCGCGCCATCCCGGGCAGATTCCGCCCGCCGGCTGGTGGGACATCGCGCTGCGCATCCAGCAGGATCTGTCCCGCGACAACGCCTCCCTGGTCGCCGCAGGGCTGGCCATGTATGCGCTCCTGTCGGTCTTTCCCGCCCTGGCCGCGGCCGTCTCGTTCTACGGTCTGATCTTCACGCCGCAGGATGTCATCCGGCAGATGAGCGCCTTCTCCGACGTACTGCCGCCCGGCGTGTGGGACATCTTCAACACCGAACTGCAGGACGTCGCCAAACGGCAGACGGGAACCTTGTCCCTGGCCGCGGTGATCGCGCTCGGCACCGCGCTGATCAGCGCCCGCTCGGGCATGGCGTCCTTGATGCAGGCCACCAATATCGCCTACCAGGAACGCGAGAAACGCGGCCTGATCCGCCAGACGCTGATATCGCTGGCGTTCACCGTGGGTGCCGTCTTGAGTTTCGTCGTGATGCTCCTGGTCGGCGTCGCGGTGCCGGTGCTCCTCAAGGTGTTCAGCGCATCGTGGGTGCAGAGCGTGGCGGCGGTCGCCCGCTGGGTGTTGCTGTGGGGGTTCGCGGCGCTGGGCCTGGCGGTGACCTACCGGTTCGCCCCTGCCCGCGAGCGCGCGCAGTGGCGTTGGGTGTCCTGGGGGTCGATGGTGGCCGCCACGCTGTGGCTCGGCGGCAGCGTCCTCTTCGCCCTGTACGTACGGCTGTTCGGCAGCTATGCAAGAACCTACGGCGCGCTCGGCGGCGTGATAGTGCTTCTGCTGTGGTTCTACCTGTCGAGCTACTCCGTCGTGCTCGGGGCGGAGATCAATGCGGAGATGGAGCGGCAGACCGAACGCGACACCACCGACGGCCCGGAATTGCCGCTGGGCGAGCGCGGCGCACGCGTCGCCGACACGGTGGGTCCGGCGGCGGGCGGCAAGGCCGACGGCTGACGCCCCCGCCCGTCGGACGGCCGCGCAGGGACGGCCGCGCGGGCATGCCTGCGCGGCCGTTTCCCGTCAGGCGGCGTTGACCGTGATCCGTTTCGGTTGCGACCTCGGCAGCTTTGCAATGATGATCTCGAGGACGCCGTTGCGGCCGGTGGCTTTCACCTCATCGGAGTTGGCCGTGTCCGGCAGGATGAAGCGCCGATGGAACCGACCCTGGCGTCGCTCGCGGCGCGTCAGGGACGCATCCGCGGGCTGGCCGTTCGTCCGCTTCTCGTCACGCCGCTCGCCGGACAAGGTCAACAAGCCGTGCTCCAGCGTGACCTCGACGGCGCCCGCATCGACGCCCGGCAGATCCACGAGAAGTTCGAAGCGGTCGGAAAATTCCTGCACGTCCACCGCCGGAATCCATTCCGCCGTCGCGCTGCTGCTGTCGCCCTCGTTCAGGTTGCCGAACACCCTATTTATCTCGTTCTGCAGCTGTGAAACCACTGTCCAGGGTTCATAACGCGTGATTGCCATGATGAGCTCCTCTTGATGTTGAACGACTCCCAGATTCTCGCCGGCGGTCGAAGCGCCGACGCGGGGGATATAGGTGCTCACCCCGCATCCTTCAAGAGTGTCCAACCGCTTCGCGCGCGTCCCGGCAGGCGCCCGGGCTTTGCGATAGCATGAGGACCGCAGTGGGGGATGGGAGTGGCATGGTCGAATCAGCTCGCGGTACAGAGGCCTCCTCGAACCTCGGAAAATGGGCGCCGTCGCTGTATTTCGTGGTCGGTCAGGCGGGCTGGTTCGCCTGCGTGCTCGGTGCGGCGCATGGCCTGCCCTGGGCGGGCGCGGCGCTGGCCTCGGTCCTCGTGGCCGTGCACGTGCTGCGCGTCCCGCGCCCCGTTCAGGAGCTCAAATTCGTGGCGGGCGTCACCGTCGTCGGCGCCGCGTGGGAAAGCGCGCTGGTGCATTTCGGGCTGCTCGCCTATCCGGGCGGCGTGTCGGTCGCGGGTCTCGCGCCCTATTGGATCGTGGCGGTCTGGGCGCTGTTCGCGGCGCAGTTCAACACCACGTATGCATGGCTCAAGCCGCACCCCGTCCTGGCCGCGGTGCTGGGCGCGGTGGCCGGGCCGCTGTCGTTCCGGGCCGGGGCGGGACTGGGGGCGCTGTCGTTCGCGCGGCCCGGCGCCGCCGTGAGCGCACTGGCCCTGGGGTGGGCGGCCTTCCTGCCCGGCATGATCGTCTTGTCCAGGCGTTGGGACGGGGTGCGGCCAGCGGGCGCCGGGCGCGCCCGTGTAGCTTCAGGCGCGCCGCTGCACGGTATCGGGAGGGAGGAATGATTTTTGCATGCAATGAAACGCGGTCGAGTTGGCTCAAGCGGTTGGCAGCGTCGATCCTGCTGGTCGGATCGTTGACGGCGCAGGCGGAGCCGATCAAGGTCCGTCACTCGCAGGGCGCCGCCCATGGCTTCGTCGACGTCACCACGCTCGACGGTGTGCGCATAGCCGTCGGCGATCTGTTGCAACGTGCACACGGCAGCATCGTCAGTTCACGGCTCATCCTGCATTTTTTCGACGGCTCGCTCGATGACGAAACGACGGTGTTCTCGCAGCGCGGCGTGTTCCGTTTCATCAGCGATCATCACGTACAGAAAGGGCCGTCATTTCCACAAGCCGTGGATACGACCATCGATGCGGGCACCGGGTTCGTCACGTTCACGGATACGAAGGGGCAGGTCAAAAAAGTGCACGCCGACCTGCCGCCCGACGTCTACAACGGGCTCGCCTCCACCATGTTGATGAACCTGCCGAAGGACGCCTCCGAAACGACGATTTCCGTCGTGGCGGTGGCCGATACGCCGCGCGTCGTGCACCTCGTGATGAAGGCAGGGGGCGAGGTGCCGATCATGCTGGGAGGCACGCGGCGAAAGGCGGTGGATTATGTCGTACACATCGAACTCGGCGGCGTGGCCGGCGTGGTCGCCCCCCTCATCGGCAAGCAGCCCGCGGATTACCACGTATTGCTGCTGACCGGGGAAGATCCCGCGTTCATCCGCGAGGTAGGACAGCTCTACCAGGGCGGGCCCGTCTGGCGAATTCAACAGATCAGTGCGACCTTTCCCAAGTAGAGAGCGGCGGCAGCGCCGCCACGGCACGTACGGCGAGCAGGGCGAGCAGGGCACAGGCCGCGTATTCGACGCTGAGCGGTCCCAATCGTGCGTCGGCGGCCGCCAGCGGCATCTGCAGGAAATCTTGCGCGCGCACGAGGTCGAAAAATCCGTCGTGCCAGCTTCTCTTCAGCAATTCGACCGCCTGCTGGCCGGCTATGACACCGTACATCAACAGCAATACGTTGCGTGACAGGGAACGTAGTTCGGCGAGGCGCGCGGCCGGAGTGTAACGGCCCTCGGCCCGCGCGATTCTCGTGACGAGCAGCAGCACCAGCAACAGCACGAACAGTCCGCGTCTGATCGCGGCCGGATGATACGCCGCGTCGAAGGCCGCCTCGAGCCCGGAACCGGCGACGCCCACCGCAGCGACCCCCGCCACCAGCACGGCGCTCAGGACCTCGGCGGTGCCGGCCGGCCGATGAGCGGCATACGGGCGAACTGTGCTCTTCTCGGATTCAACGGTCACCGGGCCACCTCCGTTCGGGTCGGTCAAGACGAGCGCGTACTTTGTAATGCAAAGTACCGGCATTCCGCAGCGAACGCAAGCGCCGATCCCGGCCGGCCGGCCGGCGCCACCCTTTCGCAGGCGGCCACCCTCAGAAGTGGTAGTTGGCCCCGATCTGCAACGTCACGCCGTAGAATTCGCGTTGGATCACGCGGTTGTCGCCCGGGCCTTCCGTGAACTTGAGCGCCGTATTGGTCAGGTTCTTGGCGTTGAAGTACACGCTGAACGGATCGCTGATCTGATACTGGCTGCCGAAATCCACCGACATGCGCTCCTGCGACCAGATGTCGGTGGCCGCGGTGGCGCCGACGTTGAAGACGTTCTTGCTGACGTAGTACGCACCGAGCGTCACGTTCACCGGGCGCAGCTCGTACAAGAGTTCGAGGTTCGCGGTGTTGCGCGAGCTCGACGGCAGCACCGACGTGCGGGACGTGGCGGCCGTCGTGTCCGTCGCGGCCACCGGCACCTGGTAGCGCGAGTCCGCCCAGGTCCAGTTGGCCGACACGCCCAGGCCGCCGAAGAAGCCGGGCAGCAGATCGCGGAAGCGTTGTACGTAATTCGCCTCGACGCCGTACACCCGGGCCTTCGCGGCATTGGTGTAGGTATAGGTCTTCGCCAGGCCGACGAAGCCCTGGGTGTAGGCGCTCGGCGCGTTCGTTTCGTCGGTGACGATGTAGTTCTTGATCTCCTTGTCGAATACACCCAGGGAGACGATTCCGGCGCGCGGCAGGTATTTCTCGAGAGCGAGGTCCAAGCCCGTGGCGGTGGTGGGCTTGAGCTGCGGGTTGCCGGTGGACACCGAGCCCGACGGATCGATGGACGTCGACGCCGTCACCTGGTTGAAGCCCGGACGGGCGATGGTGGAGGACACCGCAGCACGGGCCACCAGGTCCGGCTGAAACTCGTAGCGAGCCTGTGCGGTGGGGAAGAAATTCGTATAGCTCTTGTTCTGCGACACCGGGGTCACGGTGGTGGGCGTGACCAGGCTGTCGACCACGTTGGCCGAATACGTCGCCTGCGTATTCTCGATCCGCGCCCCGGCGATGATGCCGAGCCTGCCGAAGCCGAATTGATATTGGCCGTACGCGGCATACACGTCCTCGCGGTCGTGTTGATAGGACTGGTCGTCGAGCAGCTGGTCGGCCGTCATGTCGGCGGCGGTGTAGGTCACGCCCGTGCCGCCGGCATACAGCGCCCGCACGGCATCCTGGCTGATCTGCGGACCGTTCTGGTAATGGCCCTGGTAGAAGCCGATGCTGCTGCCGTACGAGGCCTGCGACAGCGCCAGGGCCGGCACCGCGGACGGATCGATGTTGGTGGCGCTCGCCGTGCGGCTGCGCAACCGGGCGTTCACGCCCACCTTGACGTTCTCGTTGGCGAAACCCGTCAGCTGCACGGGCAGCGTCAGGTTGGTGCCCACGCTCAGCTCATGATCGTCCGAATGCTGGGACTGGTCGTACAGGCCGGACAGCACGTAGCCGTTGGCGCTCGCCGGGTTGACGCCGGTGGTGGAGAACGTGGGCCAGTTGGGATGCGTCGTGTTGTCGTAGCTCACGGTCCCCAGCGTGGAATTGTCGAAGGACGAATTGAGGTCGTACGGCTTGTCGTACGTCCCCTTGGTGTACCCCACGTGATAGTCGAGGGTGGCATCCTCGATCTCGTTCCTGCCGCCCACGGCGAATACCTGCGATTTCAGGTATTCCTTCTCGTCACGCAGCGCCTTGGTGAACGTCGCCGTGTCGACCAGGCCGTTGGGATTGTTGGGGTCCGCCGTCGGCGTGCCGGTGAAGTTGTAGATCAGCCGGTTACGGATGACGGTTTCCGAGTAACCGGCATCGTAGTAACGCACGTACCACTTGTTTTCGTCGTTGGGCTGGTAGCCCAGGTCGAACCCGTAGCCATGGCGTTCGCGATGGTAGTTGTAGTAGCGCTGTTCGAAGGAGCTGTAGGCCTTGTTGGGTTCCGTGGCGGAATCGACGAAACCCGCCTCGGCATCGTCCACGCCGCGCCGGTCGGTGTAGACGGCGGCCGTCACCAGGATGCTGAACGGCTCGTAACCGCCCGCGCCGCCGAAGCGGGTGCCGGCCGTAACGCCGGCGTCGGTCACCCACGTATGCCGCAGCAGCTCGTAGCCCGTGCCGAGCTTCAGGTCGGCGAACGGCTTGCCGTCGGCGGGAGCGGTCTTGGGGGTGATGTCGATGGTGCCGCCGAGCGCCTCGGCGTCCTGTTCGGGCAGGTTCGACTTGGTGACGGTGATCGCGCCCACGAAGCCCACGGGGATCGAGTCGAACGCCACCGCGCGACCCGCGCCCGAGGGGGAACTGTTGTTGGTGGGCGGCAGACGCAGACCGCCGAAGGTGGTGCTGTTGAGGTCGGCGTCGAGACCGCGGATGTTGATGTAGCGGCCCTCCCCGGTGTCGGTTTCCAGCGAAATGCCGGGTACGCGCCGGATCGCCTCGCCGGTGTTGACGTCGGGGAGCTTCTGGATTTCGTCCGCCGTCATGAGATTGACCAGATTCGGCGCCTCTTCCTGCGCATGACGGGCGAGTTCCAGGGTGGAGCGCTGCGCGACGATGGTCACCTCCTCCAGGGCGGTCTGCGGATGAGCCTCCTCCTTCTTACCGGAGGCCGCGCCGTCGGTGGACTCTTCGGCCTGGACCACGGCGTGGCCGCCGAAGGTGCTCAAGACCGCGAGCGCGAGAAGGGAGTGTCTGGCGAAAACGCAACGAATTGACATGCCTGAAGAATCCCGTGAGAACGCTTTTGAGGAGCGGCATGGTCACAGGCATGTGTTGCTTATTTATTACACGAACTATACGAAACGTAAAACTTTCCGTCATGAGACTGCAACAAACCCCGGCGCGGATTCAAACGGCGGGAATCGTGAACACCACGCGCAGTCCCGCACAGTCCGGCGATTTCTCCGTCCAGATCCTGCCGTGGTGCAGGGAGATGATGCTGCGGCAGATGGCGAGCCCCAGCCCGCTGCCGGAGGAGCCCCGGCCGTCGCTGCGCGGCAGGCGGAAGAACCGGCCGAAGATCTTTTCGTGGCAGCCCGCGGGCACGCCCGCGCCCTCGTCGTCGAGCCGGACGCACCACACCCCGCGTTCCACGGTGGAGGACAACACGATCCGCCCCGCGGGGGGCGAGGCATTGATGGCATTGGCGAGGATGTTCAACAACACGCGCCGCAGCCAGCGCGGCTCCACCAGCACCGTTCCCGTGCCCTGGTGGCTGACCTCGAGCGCGAGGCCACGATGCTCGGACAGCACCCGTGCATCCTGGCTGAAATTGTTGAGCAGCACCTCGGGATCATGCCGGGCGACCTCCAGTTCGATGTTCCGGGCTTCGGCGCGCGACAGAAACAAGAGTTCCTCGATGATCTGGTTCAGCCGCGCCACCTCCTCGAGCTGAACGTGGACGGCTTCCTCGCCGGCGGCGCTCAGGCTGCCGTCGACCAGCAGCTTCTCGGCCTGCAGCCGGATCAGCGAGAGCGGAGTCTTCAGCTCGTGGGAGGCGTCGCCCGTGAAGCGACGGATCTGGTCGAACGCCGATTCGAGCCGGTCGAACATCCGGTTCAGGAGCAGGGCGAGTTCGGAGATCTCATCGCGTACCCCGCCCACCGGAATCCGCTCGCTGAGATTGTCCGAACTGATGTGATTGGCCGTGTCGCGGATGGAGCGCACCGGCCGCAGCGCCAGCCGGCTCAACGCGAGCCCGATGGCCGCGCTGATCCCGACCATGACCATCAGCAGCCACGCGCAGACCTGCGCATAGTCGTGCATGGCGGTCCGCACGCTGCCCATGGGCGTGGCGATGGTGACGTCGAAGGGGCCGAGCAGGAACTCCGCCGCGCGCAATTCGCCGATGCCCGTGAGCTGCGTGTCGTAGACGCGCCGCCCGGGCACGTCCGGGATCTCCCGGCCGTGCAGATTGGTGGAATAGAAGATCGAGCGCACGGGACCCTCGCGCTGATCGATCATGATGAAGAACAGCACCGCCGAGTAATTCGTGGTCTCGCGGATGCGTGTTTCGATGAGCGATGCGTTCAAGTCGGAGAGATCGCTGCCCAAGTGCGCCTTGACCTGTTCGAATTGGGCGCGGTTCAGGAAATCCAGGCCGTGCACCAGGTGATTTTGCAGCAGGTAGTAGCCCGAGACGAACAGACAGATGGTGGTCAGCAAGGCCGCACCCGCGTACCAGAGCGCGAGCCGTGTGCCGATCGATTTCATAACAGCTGGTAGCCCACGCCGCGCAGGGTCTTGAACAGCGGCGCACCCGGCACGGTGTCGAACTTGGCGCGCAGGCGGCTCATGTAGACGTCGAGCAGATTGGCCTCGTTGTCATAATGGGACGACCAGCAGCGCTCGCAGATCAGCTTGCGCGACAGGATGCGCCCGACGTTCTGCATGAATATCTCGAGCAGCGAGAACTCCCGGCTGGTCAGATCGACGGGAACGCCGGCCAGGTGCGCGGTGCGCGCGATGAGATCCAGCTTGATGCCGCGGTGCTCTAGCACCGCCTCCTTGACCACGGACTGTCTGCGCAGCAGGGAGCGCAGCCGGGCCATGAGTTCCTCCATGCTGAACGGCTTCGAGAGGTAGTCGTCGGCGCCCAGGTCGAGCCCCTTGATCCTGTCCTGGACGGCGTCGCGGGCGCTCAAAATCAGCACGGGTTCGTTGAAGCCGGCACGGCGCCATTGCTGCAGCAGCTTCAGCCCGTCGCCGTCCGGCAGGCCGATGTCGAGAATGATGGCGTCCGGATTCGACTCGCACAGCGCGTCGCTCGCCTCGAGGCAGGTGCGCGCCCACGTCACCCGGTACGAGCGTTCGACCAAGGCCTGTTTGAGGAACTGCCCGATACGGTGCTGGTCCTCGACGATCAATATTTTCGTAAGCCGGCCCCCCCTCGACGCGGGCGGACGTCGTCGGACGCCGCCCGCACATCGTACCGCTTTTAGGGCTGCGGGGGCATCCAGGACTTCGCGAACGAACTCTTGCCGTCCGTGTAGGTGGTCCATACCTGGTGCGTGGTCGGATCGACGGCCACGTTCTTCGCGGTGGCCGCGGTCATGATCTCACCCACCGTGGCCAGTTTGGCGCCGCTCGTGCGCACCACCGACATCTTGTCGGCGCCCGCACTGTAGACCAGGCTGTTGGCGGGGTCGAAGGCGATCTGGTCGACCTTCTGCACGATGTCGATGGAATCCGTCGTGGCGCCGCTCTGCGTGTCGATCTGCGCGAGCTTGCCGTTGCCGCCCGCCACGTAGACGCGGTGCCGGGTCTCGTCCAGCGCGAGCCCATGGGGTTGCAGGGCCGGTGCCGTGGCCCATTGCCCGACGACACGGTTGCTGGACGGATCGATGACGGCGACGATGTCCTTCGTCTTGATGTTCAGATAGATCCGGTCGGCGCCGGGATCGTACACCATGAACTCCGGTACGCCGGGTATCGTGATGGTGGCGACCACCTGCGCACTCTTCGGATCGATGACCCACACGTCGGTGCCGTTGTCGTGCGTCGCATAGATCATGTGGTTCTTCGGCTCGTAGACCAAGGCGTCCGTGGGTCCGGGCATCTTGATCGACTTGACCTCCTTCAAGGAGGCTGCGTCGACGACGGCGACGCGCTCGGCTTCCTGCACGCTCAGATAATAAAAATGCGAACCCTCGTCCACGGCGGTGTCGACCGTGCCGCCCGCCTTGAGGCGGGTGATGAGGGTGCCCTTCTGCAGGTCGATGTAGTCGGCGGTGCCGTCGTTCTCATGCGCGGCCAGCAGCCGGCGGCGCTTGTCGTCGATGCGCAGGAAGTCGAATTTCCCCTTGGAATTCGGTATCTCGACGCTCGCCGCCGGCGTGACGTCGAGGGGGGCCGCGTGGGACGTCGCTCCCAGCGCGGAGAGGAGCAGGCACGAAAGTATGGACAGACGTTGTTGGGTCATGGAGTTCTTCAGTTGGTGACGAAAGGGGGGCATGGATTCATGGACGCGGACCTTAATCTCGCAACCTGAATCGAAGCTAAACGAAATCGCGATATCACGTGACCCGGCGGACAAATCCATTAGCATGTGCGCCGGGGCCAGGCCAGGGGACGACATGATGACCAAAGAAGAACGCAAAGAAAAGATAAAAACCGTATTCCGCGTATCGAGCGGAAATTTCCTCGAGATGTACGACTTCATGATTTTCGGGTACTTCAGCGCCGCGATCGGCCGCGCGTACTTTCCGGCGAGCAGCGAATTCGCCTCCCTGATGTTTTCGATGACGACGTTCGCCGTGGGCTTCATGATCCGTCCGCTGGGGGCCATTTTCCTCGGCGCCTACATCGATCACATCGGTCGCCGCAAGGGACTCCTGGTGACGCTCGGTCTCATGTCCATCGGCACCCTGACCATCGCGCTCGTGCCCGGGTACCAGTCCATCGGCCTGTTCGCACCCATCATCGTCGTGCTCGGCAGGTTGGCGCAGGGATTTTCCGCCGGTGTCGAACTCGGCGGGGTCTCGGTGTACCTGTCCGAGATCGCGACGCCCGGCCACAAGGGGTTCTACGTCTCCTGGCAGTCCGGCAGCCAGCAGGTCGCCGTGGTGTTCGCCGGCGTCATCGGCTACGCGTTGTCGCATCTGATGCCGGCGAACGAACTCGACGCGTGGGGCTGGCGCATTCCCCTGATCGTCGGCTGCCTCATCATTCCCTTCATCTACATGATCCGCCGCTCGCTGCAGGAGACCGCGGAATTCAGCGCGCGTGCCCATCATCCGGCGCCCGCCGAAATCTATGCGAGCATGCTGACGCACTGGCGCATCATCTTGACGGGCGTCGCGATGGTGCTGATGACCACCGTCTCCTTCTACACCATCACCGCCTACACCCCGACCTTCGGCCGCGAAGTCCTCAAGCTTTCGCAGAGCGATGCGTTGCTGGTGACGCTCTGCGTCGGGCTGTCGAACCTGTTCTGGCTGCCGGTCATGGGCTCGGTCTCGGACCGGATCGGCCGACGGCCGCTGCTCGTCACGTTCGCGGGTCTGGCGCTGATCACGGCGTATCCGGCCATGTCGTGGCTGGTGGCGGCGCCGAGCTTCGACAAACTGCTCGTGGTCGAACTGTGGCTGTCCTTCCTGTTCGCGGGCTACAACGGCGCGATGGTGGTGCACCTCACGGAGATCGTGCCGGCCGCGGTGCGCACCGCGGGTTTCTCGCTGGCGTACAGCCTCGCGACCACCGTCGGCGGCTCGACGCCCGCCGTGGTCACCTCGCTCATCCACGCCACGGGCAATCGCGCGATACCGGGAGCATGGCTGTCGCTGGCGGCGGCGGTGGCCTTGTGCGGCATCTGGGCGAGCCGTGCGGGGCCGGAAAAACGGGGGAGTTCAGGTTTCGTTTAGGTGACGGGTTTATCGTAACGCTCGAACAAAAAAGAATCGGCAGCAAACGGGGGATACATGACTTATCGCGGACGCGGTGGAATGGTTGGCGTGAGCGCGGCGTTGGTGGCGGTGTGCCAGGTCGGCACGCTCAGCCAGGCGGCGGACGAGCAGCCTACGGCGCTGCAGCAGGAAAAACCGGAATCGGGGGCCGGTGACGTTCTCGAAATCGTGGTCACCGGATCGAGGATTCCGACCTCCATCGACAAGGTGGCGGCAAAGGTGGCCATCGTCAGCGCCGAGGACATACAGAAGGCGGGCGTATCGACCGACGTCCTCGACATATTGCGCAAGACCGTGCCGGCCTTCCAGGGCCGCGGCAACGCCGGCAACAGCAACGCCAACAATAACAATCAGAACACTGCCGGCGGCGCCCAATTGCAGCTGCACGATCTGGACACGCTGGTCCTCATCAACGGCCGGCGCGCCGCCATCGTCACCTTCCTCGAAGGGCTGTCGGTGCGGC
>CAZZYJ010000041.1:0-17644 GCA_964658215.1 uncultured Steroidobacteraceae bacterium
CCGATGGGCAGGGGCCCGTCCGGGCCCGCGGCGGGAACGGTGTAGCAACAGGTGAACGTGGTGTTCTCGGTGGGACCGTAGCCATTGATCAGCCGGCAATGCGGATGGGCGCGCTGTGCGCGGGCGACGTGCGAGGGGGACAGCACGTCGCCGCCCGCGAGGAGCTGACGCAGCGGCGCGAGACCCTCCAGGCGGTGATCCACCATCAAATGAAACAAACCGGCCGTCAGCCACAAGGTCGTCACGCCGTGCAGCGCGATGCAGGCGGCCACGTCGTCGAGCGAGGGATGGACCCGCGGCACCACGCCGAGCTTGGCGCCGTTCAAGAGGGCGCCCCAGATCTCGAACGTCGAGGCGTCGAAGGCGAGCGGCGCGAGCTGCAGATGAACCTGGGCCGGCCCCAGCTCGGCGAACGAATTGCCGAGGACGAGGCGCGTCACGCCGCGGTGAGGAATCAGCACCCCTTTCGGGTGCCCCGTCGAGCCGGAGGTGTACATGATGTACGCCAGGTCCTCCGCGCCCAGGTCGGCGCGGGCCGGAAAGGGCACCGCCGTGTCGCCCGCCGTCGGCGCCGCCGCCGCGTGCAGATCGTGAGCGGGGCCGCTCCAGAAACGCAGGCCGGGGTCGGCGAGCAGCCCGGGCTCTATCAGCATCAGCGCCGGCGCACAGTCCTCGTAGACGAAGCGCAGTTGTTTGAGCGGGTAGGCCGGATCGAAGGGAACATAGGCGCCGCCCGCCTTCAATATCCCGAGCATGGCGATGACGGCATCGACGCTGCGCTGGGTGAACAGGCCGATGCGGTCGCCCCGGCCGACCCCCCGCGACGCCAACTGCCGCGCCACCCCGTCCGAACGCACGGTCAACTCGGCGTACGACACGTGTTGGACGTCGTCCGCCAGTGCGATACGGTCGGGCATGCTGCCGGCAACTTCGGCGAACGCTGCGTGGATCGTGGCGTCCATGTTCATAGCATACGATTTCCAGTAAGGGTGGCGTAGTGTGCAACCTCAACGTGGCCAGAGCCTCGCCGAAGTGTCGATGACTTCAAAGATCTTTGCAAACCCGTCCTCCCGATCGTCGACGCTGGCGGCGCTGTTCCCCGCGGCGGTGAGCGTCGTCGAGCGGCGCACGCCCGGCGATCCGGCGGACCTGCTGCCCGCCGAGGCTGAGCACGTGACGCGGGCCGTGCCCAAACGCATACAGGAGTTCGCCGCCGGCCGCGTCTGTGCGAGGCGCGCCCTGGAGGCGTTCGGCGTCCGGGATTTCGTCCTGCATGCCGCCGCGGACCGCCAACCCCTCTGGCCGGCCGGGTTCGTCGGCAGCATCACCCACACCGCCGGCTTCTGTGCCGCAGCGACGGCGCGCCGCGACGCCGTGCTCGCCGTCGGTCTCGACAGCGAGGTGGTCGGTGCACCGACGGCGGAACTCTGGCCGACCATTGCGCGCGCCGAGGAGCTGGCCTGGGTGCGGTCGCTCGACGACGGCGCCCGGGCGGCCGCCATGACGCTGCTGTTCTCGGCCAAGGAGGCCTTCTACAAGAGTCAGTACCCGCTGGTGGGCGAATGGCTGGATTTTCACGACCTCTCCATCGAGGTGCGGGGCTGGGGCGGGACGCAGGGGGACTTTCACGTGACCGCGATGCGCGCTCTACGCTTCGCGCGCCACGCCCGCCTACCCGCGACGGGCCGCTATGTGTTCCACGAGCAGTTCGTCTCGGCCGCGGTGACCATCCCGCATCAGTAGGCCTTGTCGTCCCGGAACACCTTGATCACCGTCAGCAGGATGATCTTGATGTCGAGCATGGGCGACCAGTGCCGCAGATAGTCGAGATCGAAATTGACGCGCGCCTCCATCTCCTCGAGCAGGGCGGTTTCACCGCGGCAGCCGTTGACCTGGGCGAGCCCGGTGATGCCCGGCAGCACCTTGTGACGGACCATGTAACCCTTGATGAGTTTGCGATATTCCTCGTTGTGGGCCACTGCATGCGGCCGCGGACCGACCAGGCTCATGCGCCCCTGCAGCACGTTGATCAGCTGGGGGAGTTCGTCGAGGGACGTGCGCCTGAGCACGCCGCCGACGCGGGTGATGCGCGTGTCCACGCGCGAGGCCTGGCGCACCTGCGCGCCGTCCTCGGTGACCCGCATGGTACGAAACTTATAGACGCCGATCTCGCGCCCGTCGAGGCCGTAGCGGCGTTGTTTGAAGATCACCGGGCCGGGCGAGGACATCTTCACGGCGAACGCCACCATCGCCAGCAGCGGCAGCAGCAGCAGCAATATCACCAGCGACAGGCCGATGTCGGTGAGACGCTTGGCGACGCCGCGGTAGCCGTAGAACGGCGTCTCGCACATGGCGACGACGGGGATGCCGTGGATGTCGCCGGAGCGCGCCTGGATCAGGTCGAAGACGAAGATATCGGGAACGTAATAAATAGAGGCGGTGGTGTCGCGCAGGTCGTCGAGCAGATCCATCACGCGTTTGACGTGCCGGATGGGCAGCGCGATGAAGATGACGTCGGTGCGGTTTTCCTTCACGTAGGCGCCGAGATCGGCCAGCGTGCCGACCAGGGTGGCGTCCGCCTCCATGCCGAGACGGTCGCTGCTGCGGTCGTCGAAAAAACCGGTCACCGCGATCCGCATGGCGGGGTTGTCGCGCAGCCGCCGCGCGAGTTCCAGGCTGCTGGCGTTGTAGCCCGCGAACACCGCCTTGCGGCTGTCGAAGGCGTTGAGCAGAAAACGCCGCATGATCTCCTGCATGGCCAGCGTGGCGCAGATCAGCGCGAGCGGCGTGACCGCCGCCCAGGTCAGAAACACCCGGCGTGGATAGGCCTGCAGCGGCGACTTGGTGACGTAGCCGATCGCGAGCAGCACGGCGAGAATCAGCAGCCATCTGAAGATCACGTCCACCACGGCGGACACCCGCGGCGAGGTGAGCTGCGTGCTCACGTCACGCGGCGGCTGGACAAGGATGAGACACAGTACCGCGACGATGACGATGGCGGAGGAGGACGGATCGAAATGATCGCCGAACAGAATGATGGTGAGATACAGCCCGGCCACGGCGACGATCGCGGGAATGATGGCCTGGGCGCCCGCCAGCAGCGCGATGAGAAAACTTTGTTTGGCGAGCAGTGGTTGGGTCATCTATCCAGGTCCCGAGCAGCTTCTCAAGGTTAAGGCGGTCACGAAGCATTATCATCGAACGGCGTCGCCGCCGACGTGACCTAGCTCTTACAAAGTTAAATCACCTGGACCAATGGTATTCTACGGCACCATGACAAACGTTCCATTACTCGATCTTAAGGCGCAGTATGCGCAGATACGCGCAGAGGTGATGCCGCTCATCGAGCAGGTGTGCGCGAGCCAGCAGTTCATTCTCGGCGAGCACGTCCGTAGCCTGGAAGGCGAACTCGCCGCCTATTGCTCCTGCGCCGCCGGCGTCGGCGTCTCGTCGGGCACCGACGCGTTGTTGCTCGCGCTGATGGCGCTCGAAATCGGTGCCGGCGACGAGGTGATCACCTCTCCCTACACGTTCTTCGCCACCGCCGGCACCATCGCCCGGGTCGGTGCCCGGCCGGTGTTCTGCGACATCGAAGCCACGAGCTTCAATCTCGATCCGGCGGCCGTGCAGGCCTTCATCGACGACAGCTGCGAGACCCGCGGCAGGCTGCTGGTCAACCGCGCCACCGGCGGGCTGGTCAAGGCGCTCATGCCGGTGCATCTGTACGGTCAGTCGGCGGACATGGAGCCGTTGCTGGGCATCGCCCGGCGCTACGGGCTGCGCGTGATCGAGGATGCCGCGCAGGCCATCGGCACGGAGTACCGCGGCGCACGCGTGGGTTCGCTCGGCGACATCGGCTGCTTCTCGTTCTTTCCCAGCAAGAACCTGGGAGCCTTCGGCGATGCCGGTCTGTGCACGACGCAGGATGGCGAACTCGCCGAGCGCATGCGCGTGCTGCGCGTCCACGGCGGCAAGCCGAAGTACTACCATGCGCTCATCGGCGGGAACTTTCGCATCGACGAACTGCAGGCTGCGGTGCTGCGCGTCAAGTTGCGATATCTGGACGGCTGGACCGCGGCGCGTCAGCGCAACGCCGCCTTCTACGACGACGCGTTCGCAGCGGCCGGGCTCGGCGGGAATGTCGTGCTGCCCCGCGCGCAGCCCGATCAGCGGCACGTATTCAACCAGTACGTCGTACGCGCGCAGGACCGCGACGGGCTGAAGGCGTTCCTGGCCACCCAGAACGTCGGCACCGAGATCTACTACCCGGTGCCGCTGCACCTGCAATCCTGCTTCGATCACCTGGGCTACGAGGACGGCGACTTCCCCGAGTCCGAGCGCGCGGCGCGCGACACGCTGGCGCTGCCGATCTTTCCGGAACTCGATGCCGCCCAGCTCGCCCACGTCGTCGCCAGCGTGGCGAAATTCTACGACCGGGAGCCTGCGGCTAGGACTTCTTGAAGTCTTCCGGCAGCAGCTGGTGCCGGGACAGCAGCTTGTAGAAGTCGGTGCGGTTGCGCTTCGCCAGGCGGGCGGCCTGGCTGACGTTGCCCGCGGTGATCTGCAGGATCTGGGAAAGATAACTGCGGGTGAATTCGTCCCGCGCCTCGTCGAAGGACGTCAGCCGCACCGGACTGCCGCCGAGCGCCTGTTGCACGATTTCCGCGGTGATGATGGCGCCGTGCGACAGGGCGACGTTCTGGCGCACCACGTTGTAGAGCTGGCGCACGTTGCCCGGCCACTCCGCCGTCGCCAGCAACTCCACCGCCTCGGGCGCGTAGATCTTGCGCTGCCCGCTCTCCTTCGCGATCTGTTCGAGGAAATGCGCCACCAGCAGCGGGATGTCCTCGCGGCGGCGGGCGAGCGAGGGCACTTCGATGTGCACGACGTTCAGGCGGTAGTACAGATCCTCGCGAAACTGGCCGCCGATCGTCAGCTGCTGCAGATCGCGGTGCGTGGCCGAGAGGACGCGCACGTTGATCGCGCGGACCTCGGCGCTGCCCACCAGGCTGATCTGATTTTCCTGCAGCACGCGCAGCAGCTTGATCTGCAGACGCATGGGCAGGTCGCCCACCTCGTCGAGCAACAGCGAGCCGCCCTCGGCGGTTTCGAACAAGCCCTTCTGCAGCCGCGTGGCCCCGCCGAACGCGCCCTTCTCGTGACCGAACAGTTCCGACTCGAGGAGGTTCTCCGCCATGGCGCTGCAATTGATGGTCAAAAACGGCTTGGCGCGGCGCGGACTGGCGGCGTGGATGGCCCGCGCCAGCACCTCCTTGCCCGTCCCGCTTTCGCCGGTGAGCAGGACGCGCGCCTCGGTGGCCGCCACCATGTTGGCCTGGGCCAGCTTGTCCTCCATCAGCTGATTGCGCGTGACGATGTTCGCCCGCCAATCTTCGTCCACGTGCGCGAAGCCCGACACCTTGAGCGCCTTCTGCACGTGGTCCAGCAGATCCTGCTTGTCGACGGGCTTGGTCAGAAAGCCGAAGGCGCCGCACTGCGTGGCGTGGACCGCATCCGGGATGGTGCCGTGGGCCGTCAGGATGATCACGCGCAGACCCGGCCAGCGGCTGTGCAGCTCCTTGAGCAGGCCGATGCCATCCATCTGGTCCATGCGCAGGTCGGTGATCACCAGGTCCGGCCGGAAGCGCATGCAGGCGGCGAGCGCCGCCGCGGCGCTTTCCACCGCCTCGACCTCGTAGTTCTCCGCCCGCAGACGGATGGTCAGCAGGCGCAGCAGCCCCGGGTCGTCGTCGACCACCAGTATCCGCGCCTTGCGCTTCTGCAGGAGTCCGGCGTCCCGCGGGCCGGGGGGCAGGCCGAAGGCCAGAGGTCGGGTGGCGGCGATCGAGTAGGCGTTCAATACGGTCTCCGGTTCCTCTAGGGATTGTGTGGTCCGTTCGTAGCGCGGTCGTTGATGGATCGCTCGATGTGCGTCACCGCGTCCAACTTGGCGCGTTCCTCGTCGAGCGCCTTGCGCAACCGTGCGTTTTCGTCCGACTCGGTCGCCAGCCGCCGGTTCGCGGCCAGCAATTTGTCCCGCGACTCCTGCGTTTCGTCGTCCCGCAACTGCTTGTTTTCGGCGAGCATGATCAAACGCTGATTGACCTCCCGCAGTTCCACCTGGGCGAGCAGCCGCTCCACGGGAACCAGAGTTTCGGGCGTCGCCAGCAATTCTGCCAGTTGTCGCTGAGCGGCGACGGGGTCGTAGCCGCCATGGCCGGGCGTCGCGAGCACGAGGGCGAGCGTGAGCCGGTTGCCGGGGGTGGGCTGCGCCACCGCCCCCTGTCTGGCCTGCTCGAGGAGTTCCGCCTGACGGGCCGGGTCGCCTTGCGGCAGGGCGGCCATGAGCTCGAGCAGGGGTGCGGCCGGGCTCGACTCGCGCGGCGGCTGAGCCTCGACCACCGCCGGAGCGGGGGCCGGCTTCTCGAGCAGGGCGCCGCAGCCGCCCAGGAGGGACAGCAGCGCGCCGCCCGCGACGAGGCGGAGGCAGGGTTCAAGCCGCATGGGCTGCTTCGCTATGCACGGCGGCGGCATGCCGCAACGGCAAGCGTACGCGAAAATGCGCTCCCCCTGCCCGCGATTCGAAGATCTCGACGCTGCCGCCATGGGCGTCGACGAATTCGGTCACCACGGACAGGCCGATGCCGGTGCCCTTCACGTGGCCCCCCTGGGGCGCCTTGCCCTGGTAGAACGCCTCGAAGATCCGCGCCCGCTCCTCGGCGGGAATTCCCGGGCCCGAATCCATGATGTCGAAGATCAGCTGATCCCGCTCCCTGCGGGCATGCACCCAGATGGTGCCGCCGCGGGGAGTGAATTTGATGGCGTTCGAGAGCAGGTTGTCCAGGATCAAGCGCAGCTTCGCGCGGTCCGCGCACGGCGTCAGATCCTCGATCTGCACGTCGAGCCGCACGCGCTGCGCCACCAGGGTCAGCTGCTGGTGTTCCAACACCGCCTTGACCAGCGGCCGCAGCTTGAACTCGGTGATCTCGAGGCCCACGCTCTTCGCCTGCCAGGCGCTGAACGACAACAGGTTTTCGATGAGGTTCTGCAGCTTCATGCCGTTGTCGCGCAGGATTCCCATGACTTCGCGCTGGCCGCTCTGCAGCTCGCCCACCGCGCCGTCCATCAAGAGTTCGGTACCCTCGCGGATGTTCGCGAGCGGGGTCTTCAATTCATGCGACATGTGGCGCAGGAACCGGTTCTTCTCCACCGCGAGTTCCAGCAGCCGCAGCCGCAGCCACTCCAGCTGCGAGGCCAGGCGCTCGAGGTCCGCCGGTCCGCGTATCGCGATAGGGCGCGAGAAGGTGCCCCGTCCCAGTTCGCTGATGGCGCGGTCGATGGCGCGGATGGGACGGCCGAACAGATAGGTGAACACGCCCACCGCCGCGAGCGTGATGGGCACCAG
The DNA here is from genome assembly GCA_964658215.1 of uncultured Steroidobacteraceae bacterium. GTDB lineage: Bacteria > Pseudomonadota > Gammaproteobacteria > Steroidobacterales > Steroidobacteraceae > Bog-1198. The sequence goes on from CAZZYJ010000041.1 coordinate 7,406, forward strand.
CAGCAGCGTCTGCCAAAACAGGTTTTGCTGCGCATGGTCGGTGGCGAGCAGCAGCCGCTTCAACTCGCCGTCGATCTGCTCGCTGATGCGCTTCGACACCCCGGCCGCCACTTCCGACAGATGCGGAAACGCATCGATGAGCTCCCCCATCCGCGCCGACGTCGGCGGCACCGAGGAAAGCTCGCCCGCCAGCCGCTCGGCCTCCGCCGTCAACGACTTCGCGTCGGCACGGGTCCTGGCGTCGAGAGGCAGCTCCTCCAGTTCGTGAACGGTGGCGCGCAGCTTCGCCTGGGTGCGCTGGTAGACATCGAGCAGCTCGGCGTTGCCGATGATCTGGTACAGACGCGCCGTGCGTTCGAGCGCGCCGATCTCCTCGAACATGCGCTGGTTGTTGCGCGTCCCTTGCATCCCGTGAACCACCAGTTGCTCGCTGCGATTCGAGAGCCGGTGCATCTGCACGGCGGCATTGACGATGGCGAACAGCAGCGGCGCGGCGACGATGGTGAAGCCGATCAATATCAGTCCGCTCAGAGACTTGGGTCTGGGCAATCGCATGCCGGTCATTCTAGCAGCCGCCCAATGGCAGGAGAGTGACGCCATCGTACCTGTAGACTGGGGTCCATGAACGTCGATGCTCCTTATGCCCAGCTGTCGCCCGAGGTGGTGCTCGATGCCCTCGAGGCGGCCGGACACCGCTGCGACGGCCGGGTGCTCGCGCTCAACAGCTATGAAAACCGGGTATATCAGATCGGCACGGAGGACGGCGCCCCGGTCATCGCCAAATTCTACCGGCCGTCGCGCTGGAGCGATGCCGCCATCCGTGAGGAGCATGCCTTCGCGGCCGAACTCGCCGCCCAGGAGATCCCCGTGGTCGCCCCGCTGCTGCAGGGCGGCGAGTCCCTGCACGTCCATGCGCAGTTCCGCTATGCCGTGTTCCCGCGGCGCGGCGGCCGCTGGCCCGAACTCGGCACCGTGGACGACCGCGAATGGGTGGGGCGTTTTCTGGGCCGCATCCACGCGGTCGGACGGGCAGGGCGGTTCCAGGAGCGCGGCCGCCTGGACGCGGCGGCGCTCGGGCGCGAGGCGCGGGATTTCGTGCTGGACGGCGACTGGATGCCCGATTACCTCGCCGACAAATACGCCGAGGTCACCGACGCCCTGCTCGACGAGGTCGACGCCCAGGCGTTCGAGTGGGGCGGCGCACGCCTGGGACGCATCCTCGGCGACTGCCACCGGGGCAATATCCTGTGGACGGAACAAGGCCCCCACTTCGTCGATCTGGACGACTGCCTGACCGGCCCCGCCATGCAGGATCTATGGATGCTGCTCGCCGGAAACATGCAGGAAATGCGCACCGGTCTCGTCGATCTCTTGAAAGGCTACGAGCAGTTCCTGCCCTTCGACCGCAACGAGCTCGCCCTCATCGAGCCCCTGCGCGCGCTGCGCATGATCCACTATTCGGCATGGCTGGCACGCCGCTGGCACGATCCGGCGTTTCCGCGGGCCTTCCCCTGGTTCGCGGAGCCGCGCTATTGGGAGGAGCATCAGCGCGCGCTCGTGGAGCAACTGGGCGTCCTGCAGGGGCCCCGGCTCGAGTTATGATCACCCCCATGAAAGCACATGTGCCGGTTCTGCTCAGCCTGTCGGTTCTGGGCGCCTGCCACGCCGATACAGGGACGCCGGCGGCCGCCGCGCCGGCCGCGCCCGGGCACGCGGCGCACGAGCCCAAGGCGGGGCCCACTCCGCAGGAGTCGACCCGGGGCATGGTCGAAGCCGTGGAAATAGGCAAATCGCCGCTGGCCGTGACTGTTAAATTCGACCTCGCCAGCCGGCCCGAAGTCGGTCGGCCGCTCACGCTCGCCCTGGCGCTCCTGAGCAATGTGGCAGGCGGGCCGGCGTCGGTCCAGGTGACCGGCTCCGATGGCGCGTCGCTCGCCGCGACCGGGAGCCACGTCGAGCTGCCCGCCGTGGACCCGCACAGCGTGTACCGCCAGACCGTCACGGTGACCCCCACCACCGCGGGGGTGCAGCTCGTCACGGTCAATGTCCTGCTGCACCACGACGACCTGAACGAAACGCGGCTGTTCGCGATTCCGTTGCTCGTGGACGCCGGTCCGCGCTGAAACTGCGGCGGACACGCCAACAACGCTCTATAATTGGCGGTTTCGCCGGGGCTCTCACTTGACTCAGAAACTTCGCAATATCGCCATCATCGCGCACGTCGATCATGGCAAGACCACGTTGGTGGATCAACTCCTACGCCAGTCCGGCACGCTCGACGCGCGCAAGGATCTGCAGGAACGAGTCATGGACTCCAACGTGCTCGAGCGCGAGCGCGGCATCACCATTCTCGCCAAGAACACCGCCATCAACTGGGGCGAGTTCCGCATCAACATCGTCGACACCCCGGGCCACGCGGATTTCGGCGGCGAAGTCGAACGCGTGCTGGCCATGGTGGATTGCGTGCTGCTGCTGGTCGACGCCGTCGACGGCCCCATGCCGCAGACGCGCTTCGTGACGCAGAAGGCGTTCAAGCACGGGCTGCGTCCCATCGTCGTCATCAACAAGGTGGACCGCGACGAGGCCCGCCCGGGCTGGGTGCTCGACCAGACCTTCGATCTGTTCGACCAGCTGGGCGCCACCGACGAGCAGCTCGATTTCCCGGTGGTGTACGCCTCGGCGTTGCGCGGTTTCGCGGGTCTCGACCCCACGGTGCGCGAGGGCGACATGCAGCCGCTGTTCAAGACCATCGTCGATCACTGCCCGCCGCCCGACGTGGATTCGGACGGTCCGCTGCAGCTGCAGATCACGCTGCTCGACTACTCAAGCTACGTCGGTGCCATCGGCGTCGGCCGCATCAAGCGCGGCACCTTGAAGAAGGGCATGTCCGTCACGGTCATCAGCCGCGAGGGGAAGACCCGCCCGGAACGGATCACGCAGGTGCTCGGCTTCCACGGTCTGACGCGCGTCGAGGTGGAGTCCGCGTTCGCCGGCGACATCGTCGCCTTCGCGGGGATACCGGAGCCCAAGGTCTCGGATACCGTCTGCGATCCGTTGAACGTGGAGGCGCTGCCCAGCCTCACGGTCGACGAGCCGACCATCAGCATGACCTTCGAGGTGAACACCTCGCCCTTCCTCGGGCGCGATGGCAAGTTCGTCACCAGCCGGCAGATCCGCGAGCGTCTGGACCGGGAGTCCATCCACAACGTGGCGCTGCGCGTGGAGCCGACGGCGGACCCCGACAAGTTCATGGTCTTCGGCCGCGGCGAGCTGCACCTGGGCGTGCTGCTCGAGAACATGCGCCGGGAAGGCTTCGAGATGGCCGTTTCACGCCCGCGCGTGGTCATCAAGCAGATCGACGGGGTGGCGCACGAACCCTACGAACAGGTGCTGGTGGACGCCGACAGCGATGCGCAGGGCGCCATCATGCAGGCCTTGGGCAGCCGCGGCGCCGACCTCAAGGACATGCAGGCGGACGGCCGCGGGCGAGTGCGCCTGGAGTACATGGTTCCCTCGCGCGGGCTCATCGGCTTCCAGACGGAGTTTCGCACCATGACGCGCGGCACCGGTCTGCTGCATCACGTGTTCGACCACTACGGTCCCGTGGTCCAGCGCGAGCTGGGTCAGCGTCCGAACGGTGTCTTGATCAGCAACGGCCAGGGCACCGCCCTCGGCTACTCGCTGTTCAGCCTGCAGGAACGCGGCCGTCTGTGCATCGGACCCGGCGAGGAGGTCTACGAGGGCATGATCATCGGCATGAACAATCGTGACGACGACCTCGTGGTCAACCCGCTCAAGGGCAAGAAGCTCACCAACATGCGGGCGTCCGGCAAGGATGAGGCCGTGGTGCTGTCGCCGCCCATCCGCTTCTCCCTGGAACAGGCCATGGAGTTCATCGACGACGACGAACTCATCGAAGTGACGCCGAACAACATCCGTCTGCGCAAGCGGTATCTATTGGAGAGCGGTCGCAAGCGCGGCGGGCGGGCGGCCATGGACCAGGCTTCCTGATCATTTGACGTTGCGATGCGGAAAACGAGACCCCCGTCACGTCGCCGTTGCGGGATCTCCCTAACATCACTTGCGCCGTTGGGTGAGTTGCGGCATTACTTAGAAGATTAAGTAAGGGAGGCGAGCAGTGGCGAGGGACAACGGAGCGGCCTTCCGCAGCGAGCGGCCGACGCCGGCGCGGCAGTACAACCCGCTGCTGGCGCAACAGCTCGCGGCGGCCCGCCCGCCGGGCGGCGAAGTCGACACCGCCGCGCTGCTGGAGGCCATCAGCGTGCACTACGATCGCGTCGACGCCGAACGGCGCGGCGTGGTGCGTGCCATGCAGGTCATGTCCGACGAGGCCCAGGCCCTCACGCGCGAGATACGCGAGGAGACGGCGTCGCATCTGCAGGCCATCCTCGACAACGTCAAGGACGCCATCGTCACGATGGACGAGAACGGCCACGTCGAGAGCTTCAACCCCACGGCCGAGCGGCTGTTCGGCTTCGCCGCCGCCGAAGTTGTCGGCCGCAGCCTCGATTATCTGCTGCCGGACTGCGGTCCGAGCCGCGGCGAGTTGCTGGAGTTTCTGGAACGCTGCGCCGCGAAGGTCGACGACACCCACGTCGATCTGGCCGCGCATCAGACCTGGGGGCGCGCCAAGGACGGCACGCGGGTGGCGGTGGAGGTCGCCGTGAGCAAGGCCCGTCTCAACGGCCGCGTGGGTTTCATCGTCTGCATCCGCGACAGCATGGAACGCCAGGTGGCGGAGCAGTCGCTGCGCGAGAGCGAGGCGAAATTCCGCGGCCTGTTCGAAAGCGTGATGGACGGCGTCTACTGCACCTCCCGCGATGGGCGTCTGCTCGTGGTCAATCCCGCCTTCGTGCAGATGCTCGGTTACGGGTCGGCCGCAGAGTTGTACGCGCTGCCGGCCGCGTCGTTGTACTGGTACCCGAGCGACCGCGACACCTACGTGCGGCGCATGGAGGCCGACGGCGAGGTGCGCAACGACGAGTACGTACTGCGGCGCAAGGACGGCACCATGCTGGTGGTGGTCGACAACGGTCGCGTGGTGCGGGACAAGCACGGCCGCGTCGACGGTTTCGAGGGCACCATCGCCGACATCACCGAGCGCAAGAAGGCGGAAACCGCCGTCTTCCAGGCCAAGGAGCGCGCGGAGGTCACGCTGCGCTCCATCGGCGACGCCGTGATCACCACCGACTCGCAGGGCCGCATCGACTACATGAATCCCGTCGCCGAGAGCCTCACCGGGTGGGAGAACCGGGCGGCGCAGGGACAGCTGATCGGCGCCGTGTTGACGGTGGTCGACGAGAGCACGCGGGAACCGTGCGAAAGCCCGGTGGTGCGCTGCCTGCGCGAAGGCCAGGTGCTCGGCCTCGCGCAGCATACCGTGCTGGTCAACCGGCGCGGCCAGGAGATCGCGATCCAGGACTCGGCCGCTCCCATCCGCGACCGCGCGGGCAACCTCATCGGCGCGGTGATGGTGTTCCACGACGTCAGCAAGGAACGCCGCCTGCACCGTGCGCTCCACTATCAGGCGAGCCACGATGCGCTCACCGGCCTCATCAACCGGCGTGAGTTCGAGAACCGCCTCACCGCGGCGGTGGAGAGCGTGCGCCACGACGCCGTCAGCCGGCATGCGCTGCTGTATCTGGACCTGGATCAGTTCAAAGTCGTGAACGACACCTGCGGCCATCCCGCGGGCGACCTGCTGCTCAAACAGATCACCGGCGTGCTGCAGTCGCGCGTGCGGGCCGGCGACTCGCTGGCGCGCCTCGGCGGCGACGAATTCGGCATCCTGCTGCAGGCCTGTACCCTCGATCAGGCCATGCGTCTGGCGGAGGGCCTGCGGCAGGCCATCCGCGACTACCGATTCAACTGGCACGACGAGGTGCTCGCCGTCGGCGTCAGCATCGGAATCGTCGAGATCACCCCCGAAACCCCGACGGTCGCGAACGTGATGAGCGCCGCGGACGTGGCGTGCTACACGGCAAAGGACCAGGGCCGCGATCGCGTCCAGCTGTACACGCCCGACAACGTGCCCGAGCGGCACCGCGAGATGCACTGGGTGTCCAAACTCACGCGGGCGTTCGACGAGAGCCGCTTCGATCTCGTCTATCAGCCCATCGTGCAGATCGGCTCGGTGCGCGACGAACCCGAGCATTTCGAACTCATGCTGAGGCTGCGCGACGACAGCGGCGCCGTGATCGCGCCCGCCGAGTTCATACCCGCCGCCGAACGCTACAACGTCATGCCGGCCATCGACCGCTGGGTGGTACGCCAGGCGCTCGACGTGTTCGTGCATCGGCAGGGCACCGGTGCGCGGCCCTACACCATCGCCGTCAACCTGTCGGGCACCTCCCTGAACGACGAGCGCTTCCTCGAATACCTGATCAGCGAACTCGGCTCCGCAGACCTCGTACCGGGCGCGCTGTGTTTCGAGATCACCGAGACGGCCGCCATCGCGAACCTGAACAACGTGGTGCACTTCATGCGCGAGCTGAAGACCCGCGGTTGTCACTTCGCGCTGGACGATTTCGGCAGCGGTCTGTCCTCGTTCATGTACTTGAAGACGCTGCCCGTCGATTATCTGAAGATCGACGGGCAGTTCATCGAGAACATCGCCCGCGATCCCGTCGACCGCAGCATGGTGGAAGCCATCGGCCAGGTGGGCAAGGCCATGGGCATCCATACCATCGCCGAGCGTGTGGAATCAGCGGAGGTGCTGACCGAGCTTGGCCGCCTGGGAATCGGTTTCGCGCAGGGTTTCTATCTCGCGGCACCGCGGCCCGCGCAGGACTTTCCCTACCTGCGTGACAAGGGGCGTGCCGCGCCAACGCGCTAGGCGGTGCCCTTTCAGGTCGAGGACGGTTGCAATCCGGGCCAGCGGCGGCAGCAGCATACGCACCGCGTGCGGTGCGAGGACGTCCTTCCATATCGCAATGGCTTCACGCGGGCTGCCCGGCTGCAACGAGGCGAGACAGCTGAGCACCCGGGCTTCGTCCGAACCGAGCAGCGTGCTCTCCGGTTCGCGGAATTCGAGCGTGAGCGCGGCGTCGGGGGGGGGGCGCCGCCCACGAAGCGGAAAGCGGTCTCGAAGGGGCAGAAGGCGTCCAGAACGTTCATGTAGGCGAACACGGGCCCGAGCAGGCGCCACGGCAGCGAGCGGTCGGAATCGGCGAGAAATGCGTCCCAACACCGGCACACGCCGACGACGAATTGCTCCGGCACGGAGAGACTTCGTACCGCCAGGGTACCCACGCCGTCGAAATGCCGTTCGTAAAGAGGTTTCATGAGTATCTCCGTTGCCGTAGGACTCGATGAAACGCCAACCCCTCTTAAAAGTAAATAAGAATTATTCGCATTTAGAATTCTCGAGTGGGTTGCGCGGATGTCACGCTGCCGCCTGAGTTACCACATCAAGTCGTCTGGCACCGCAAACGCGGCATACGGGTCCTCGGCCGGGGACGACTCGGACGTCGGCGACGGGGTCCCCGTGGCGGCGGCGGCGGCCAGTGCGAGCGGGGCGGGCCGCGGGACCACGGCGCCCGCATCGCGTTCGCGGATGCGCTCGGCCACGGCGCTCGGAACCAGGTCGTAGCCGCCGCCATGACGGACGATGGTCAGTCGTCCGGCGACGAGGGCGCGCCGTACCGCCGCATCGACCGCAACGCGGCGGATCTTGGTGCCGTCGACGAAGTTGTACCAGTCGTCGCTCTCGATGGGCGGCACCCGGTTCTGCTCCACCAGCTGCTTGATCTGCGCCGCCAGGGCTTTTTTCTTCGCCTTTTCCTCCTTTTGGCGGTTCAATGCCTGGTCGCGCGCGGTCTTCGCCCCCGGCCGCGGGGGTGCGCCTCCGCCGGCCGCAGCGGGCCCGGCGGCCGCGGGCGGTGGCGCGCCTGCGGCAGCGGCGGGCACCGCCGGGTTTGCGTGTCCGGGCGGCCCTTTGGGCGCATCCCGTTTGTGCCTGGGCGGCGGCTGGCTGCGTCGCTGCGCCTCGCGCTCGGCATCCCGCGCCTGTTTCTGACTGATCAAGCCGGCCTGCAACAACTGGTCGCGTAATGACATGCTCATGGAACCCGCTTGCCGATGGCTGAAATAGAGCACTATTTTATAGCGCCATGCCGGGAGCCTGTCCGAGTATTTCACGTGCCCGGTCCCTACGGGTTGGCAAGGAGAGCGGCGTCTGCGGCGTTGCATGACCGAGGAGCCGGCATTACGGCCGGCGCCGTGCGCCCGCATCCGCTCGTTCTCCTGCCAACGCGGCTGACGTGAAATACTCAGACAGGCTCCCGGGGTAACGCATGATTAAATCGAATCTCTCCATAACTTTGGACGAACTGGAGTCGGCCCGGGCGCTCGTCCACTTCGACGACACGCACCAGGTGGTCGAGGGGGCGGGCGCCGCGCCGCTCGCCGCGCTGCTGCGCGAGCGTGGGCGCATGGCGAAGCGGAACGTCGCGGTGGTGCTGAGCGGCGGCAACATCGAGCGAGCGCGCTTTCTCGAGGTGTTGGCAGGGCGCACGCCGACCGTCGCCTGACGGGGTCACGCCGCGTGAGGGGCCGCGCCCCTAGTCGGGGTCCGTCCCCGCGGTCAGACGCTCGCGCCGGCCGCATGCCCCTCGGCGGTGGCGGCCGACACGCTGCGGGGCACCTTGCAGTCGCCGATGGCCTGCACCGGGATGCCGCGCGCGAGCAGGGGGGCGAGCAGTTCGTCGCGCGGCGCACGCGGCGTGGAATACACGGCCACGGCGACGTCTTCGAGCATCCGTTCCTCACCCGTGTGCACGTGTCGGTAGGCGAGCCGGGCGTCCTCGAGCGAGCCGCCCGTCGACAACTCGCTGAGCGGCAGGATCTCGATGTGCTTGCGGGTCAGACGCCGGTAGATGCCGAGGTTGGTGACCAGCGGCACGTCGGTGGCGATGCGCTCGCGGGGCGTCAAGATCACGGTGCGGTCGAACAGCCGTGCCAGCACCTCGGCGAGCGCGTAGGTGCCCTCGGTGTGGTCCATGTCGAACAATACGGCGGTGCCGCCCTGCGGCTCGCGCAGACCGCTCAGCGCGCGGGCGGCGCTGCGCGCGTCGAGCAGGGCGCCGTCGTCGCGCCATTGCGTGGGCAGGCCGTGCGGCCAGATCATCCTCGCGCCGGTGGCGAGGATCACGTGCGCGGGGTCGAGCGCCAGCACGTCGTCCAGGCCGGCCGTGATGCCGAGTTCGAAGCGCACCCCGGCCGCGACCGCCCGGGTGTACTGGTAATCGTAGACGCTCGACAACGATTCGCCGCCGGGCAACCCCGCGTGCGTGCGCGTGCTGCCGCCGACTTCGGCGCCGGCGCCGAACACGGTGACCGCGTGGCCGCGGGCGGCGGCGATCCACGCGGCTTCCAGACCCGCGACGCCGGCGCCGAGGATGGCGATGCGGCGGCCGCGTTCGACGCGGGCGGGTTTCCAATCCACCTCGTCGGCGAAGGCGACGCGCGGATTGTTGTCACAGATCAGTGGCTGTCCCTCGGCGATCTGCCCCCAGCACGTGTTGCACGACACGCAGTAGCGGATTTCGCGCTCCCGACCCGTGGCGGCCTTGCGCGGCCACGCGGGGTCGCTCAGCAAGGCGCGGCCGAGCGCGATCAGGTCCGCTTCACCGCGCGCCAGGATGCCGTCGGCTTCCGCCGGGTCGGTGATGAGGCCGAGCGCCATGATGGGCGTGTCGTGCACGTGCGCGCGCAGCCGTCCGATCAGGGGCATCCAGGCAGCACGCGGCCAGTGCATGTCGGGGACGTGCCAGTCGAGGGTACGCGCGTGGGCTCCCTGGCAGAAGGTGATGTAATCGACGGCGCCCGAGCGTGTGACATGCGACGCCAGGGCGGCGGCCTGGGCGGGGTCGATGCCGTCCACCATGCCGTCGTCCCCCGGCATCTTCAAACCGATGACGAAGCGGTCGCTGCAGGCGGCGCGGATGGACTCGATCGACGCGGTGAGAAAACGCAGCCGGCCGGCGAGGTCGCCGCCGTATTCGTCGGTACGGGCGTTGGAACGCGCCGACATGAACTGATGGAACAGGTGGCCGTGGCCGGCGGACAGTTCCACACCGGAGAAGCCGCAACGCTCGAGCCGCGCCGCGGAGCTGCCGAAATCGTCGATCATCGCCTGAATCTCGTCGCGGGTCAGCGCGCGCGGCACCGTCCACGACAGATCGTCGGGCAGCGCGGATGCGCCGATGGCGTTCGGAT
>CAZZYJ010000041.1:17654-18022 GCA_964658215.1 uncultured Steroidobacteraceae bacterium
GGCGGCCGCGTCCGGAATCCTGTATCTGCCCGAGCAGACGGCAGTCATGGGCTTCCACCGCGGCCGCCCAGCGCTGCAGCCACTCCACGTGGTCGTCGTTCCACACCCGCACGTAGTGGCCGCGCGTCTGTATGCGCGCCGTGTTCAGCGGCTCGGTGACCACCATGGCCGCGCCGCCACGGGCGCGGTTCGCGTAGTACTGCACCATCGCGGCGGTGGGGGTCTGCTCGAAGACCCGGCGCGTGGTCATCGCGGCATGCACGATGCGGTTGCGCAGGCGCAGACGTCCCTGTCGCCAGGGCGACAGCAGGTGGGGATAGGTGGTGCCGGAAACCTCGGCCGGCGTCACCGTGCCCCGCGCGAGCCCC
>CAZZYJ010000042.1:0-3433 GCA_964658215.1 uncultured Steroidobacteraceae bacterium
GAGAAAATGGGACACCAGCAGCGGAATATCTTCGCGGCGCCGACCCAGGGGCGGTATCTCGATGGGCAGGACGCTGATCCGATAATACAGCTCGCGGCGAAATCCGTTCGCGTCCATCTGCGCCTTGAGGTCCCGCGACGTGGTACAGATCAGCCGCGCCTCGCCGCCTATCTCCCCGCGCTGCAGGGCGAGGCTCAGGCGCACCTGCAGTGCGTCCGGAAGATCTCCTATCTCATGCAGCAGCAGGGTGCCGCCGGCGACGGCCTGCGAAGCGCCGGCGCCGAACAAATCCTCCTCCAGGGCCGCGACGCTTGCGCCGCGACAGGTCACCGTCAAGAACGGCTTGTCCCGGCGTGGGCTCGCGGCGTGGATCGCGCGTGCCAGCAATTCCTTGCCGGTGCCATTCTCGCCGGTGAGCAGCACCGGCTCGTCGCTGGCGGCGGCCTTGTTGGCGAGACCCAGCCGGTCTTCCATGAGCTGGCTGCGCGAGACGATGTCGGCGCGCCAGTTGCCCTCGACCCGCGTGAACGTCGACACCTCGACGGCCCGTCGTACCTGGCCGAGCAGTTCGTCCTTTTCGACGGGCTTGACCAGGAAGCCGAACGCGCCGCATTGGGTCGCCGCGACGGCCTGGCGGATGGTTCCGTGCGAGGTGAGGATGATGACGGTGAGCGCAGGCCAGCGGCTCTTCAACTCCTTGAGCAGGCTCAAGCCATCCATCGGTTGCAGATGCAGGTCGGTGATCACGAGATTGGGACGCGAGCGCACGCAGGCGTCCAGCGCCGCCTCAGCGGTGTCCACCGCGTCCACCGCGTAATTCGCCAAGGTCAGCCGCGTACAGGTGAGACGGCGCAGCGCGAGTTCGCTGTCCACCACCAGTATTCGCGGCCGGCGCAGCGGCGGCGCAGACGGTTCGTCCGTACGGCGTTTGACCGGTTTCGGCCTGCTCAGGATGCCGAAGCCGAGCGAGGCGGTGACCGGAGGTGAATCCTTCTTGATCGACGGTGCTCCGCGTGAGGTCTGCGAGCCGGTCGAACAAGGCTCGCCGGATACCGCCATTGTCCCGTCGAGGCCGCCGCCGAAACATGCGGCGATTCACATATTTCCGGTAGGCCGAATGCGAACCCGCCGTGCCGTGACACGTTATGTCGCGCGGTCGCGTTATGTCATTCCCACGGCGACAGCAGGCGCGCTAGGAAACCGGTTTGGAAGACAGGCTGGCGGCGAAGGCGGCGTTCTGCGATTTCACCTCGGCTTTGCACAGGGCGATGGCGGCGTTGTAGCTGAGCGCGCGGCTCGCAGACATGCGCTTCGCCATGCAATCGCTCACCTGACGCTTCGCCGAGAGCGTGCGAGCGGAGGTCCTGCCAGTTTGAGCATGGGCCGCCCCCGCCACGAGAATCAACATGGATGCGTACGCAATTTGACGAATCATGCAAAAAACCTTTTCAAACAGCTTCGAGGAGGGGGTTTCGCCCAGGGGACCGTCACCGCCAGCCCGCACAGTATGCGCGAAACCACTTCTCGCCCGGGGTAGCGCAGGGGCGCTCGTGCTGTCGGCGTTACACCGACACGATGGCGAGGTATAGTCGTCGTGCGTGAGCGACGACCAAAGTGATTCAACTCTGAACGCAAAGCCGGAACGGAAACATTCGATTCTCTGCGTGGACGACGAGCGGCCGGTGTTGGAAGCGCTGGCGCTGACGCTGCGCCGCAAGTATGCGGTGACTCTCGCGGACAGCGCCACGGAGGCGCTTGCCGTGCTGCGCGACACGCCCGACATCACGGTCATCATCTCGGACATGCGGATGCCCTTCATGAACGGTGCGCAATTTCTCGCCGCGTCGAAGACGATCGCACCGCGCGCCCGCCGCATCCTGCTCACGGGGGACAAGGATCCGGGCTCCGCAATAGCCGCGGTCAACGAGGGCGCCATCTTCAAGTTCCTGAGCAAACCCTGCCCCACCGCCGAGCTGCATCATGCCGTCGAGGCGGCCGTTGCGGATTTCGAATCCGAGATGCAGGAGCGCAGTGCGATCAGACGCCTCGCGGAGCGGGAGGTCCTCAAGCACGATCCGTTGACCGGGCTCGAAAGCCGGGAGGCCCTGCTCGAGCGCCTGGACCATCGCACGCAGCAACGCGGACCCGGGAGCGAGCGTCACGTCGTGCTGCTCATCGACATCGAGAACACCGAGGAACTCACCGATGTTTACGATTCGAAGGCCGCGGACCACGCACTGCTGATTCTCGCCACGCGCCTACGCACCACGCTGCCGACGGCGAAATGCCTGGCGCGGTACAAGCAGAACTGTTTCGTCGCGCTGCTGGGCGCGAAGGAGCCTGCGGAAACCCTGGCCGGCAGCACCGCCGCCAACGTGGTAGACGCCCTCGAACGACCGGTGTCGCTCGGCTCCGCCGTGCTGCAGTATCGGATCAAGATCGGCGTCGCGCAGACGCCCGCGGGCGGCAGCGTGCCGCGCCTGGTGCTGCGGCATGCGGAACTCGCGCTGCAGGAAGCCAGGCTGCCCGGCCGGCCGCCGGTGTACGTCTATTCGCAGGAATTCGGCGACAAGCACGAGCGGCGCCTCGAGACCCTGCGCGCATTGAAGACCGCCGTTCACGAACAGACCCTGACACTGCTCTATCAGCCCATCGTCGACATCGAACGGCATCGAATCTACTCGATCGAAGCCCTGGCCCGCTGGGAGCACGCGCTGCTCGGCAAGGTGGCGCCGGACGTGTTCATTCCGCTCGCCGAGCAGGCCGGCATGATGAGCGAACTGGGCGGCTGGGTGCTGGAGCGGGCCTGCACGGATGCCAGCCATCTGGCGCCCGACAGTTTTCCGCGGGTGAGCGTCAACGTGTCGGTGGCGCAGCTCCATGACGCCGGCTTCGTGGACCGCGTGTCGCACGCCCTCGCGACGAGCGGCCTCGCGCCCTCGTCGCTCGAGCTGGAGGTGACCGAGTCGGTGTTCGCCGTGGATCTGGACAAGATCTGCGCAGTGCTCGCGGACGTGCGGCGGCTCGGCGTCAGCGTCGCGATCGACGACTTCGGCGCCGGGTATTCCTCGCTCGCCTATCTGAGCCGGCTCCCCGTCGACATCCTCAAGGTGGACGGCGCCTTCATCCGGGATTTCCACCGGGGCGGGGAGACCATCATCGGGGCGACGCTCGCCATGGCCCGCAAGCTCGAGCTGGAAGTCATCATCGAGGGCGTGGAGACGGCGCAGGCGGTGGAACAGGTGCGCAGGCTCGGCGCGACGAAAATACAGGGTTATCATTTCGCCCGGCCCATGCCCGCCGCGCATCTTTCGGACTGGCACCGTACGTTTGCAAGAGGAAAATCGACATGAATCGCTTCATCTTATCGACCGTGGGATGTTGTCTGCTGGTGCCCGCCGCACAGGCCGCCTTGAAGCCGGGGGCGCCGGCG
>CAZZYJ010000042.1:3443-17854 GCA_964658215.1 uncultured Steroidobacteraceae bacterium
CTGGCCGGCCAGCCCTTCACCTTCTCGCTCGCCGAGGCGCTGAAATCCGGGCCCGTGGTGCTGTATTTCTATCCCGCCGCCTTCACCCACGGTTGTACCGTCGAAGCGCACGACTTCGCGGAGGCCACCGACAAGTTCAAGGCCCTGGGCGCCACCGTGATCGGCGTGTCGCACGATCCCATCGCCACGCTGAACAAGTTTTCCGTCAGCGAGTGCCGCAACAAGTTCGCCGTCGCCGCCGATGCGGATCAAAAAATCGCCAAAGCCTACGATGCCCGCCTGTTCGTGACGTCCTACGACAACCGCACCTCGTATGTCATCGCCCCGGACGGGAAGATCCTCTACGCGTACTCGGCATTGGATCCCGACAAGCACGTGCAGCTGACGATGGCGGCGGTGGCGAAATGGCAGGCGGACCGCAAGGGCACCTAGCCCAGGGGCTTGGCGGCTGCGTCAGCGGTCAGCGCGCGGTTCCCGAGGGACCCGTACCCGAGAGTTCCACCAGCTCGAACGAGGCGTTCATGTAGCCGCCCACGGTGATCTTCACGAAGGTGAAGTCGTCCGGGATGCACCATAGATCCTCGACGGGATGTTCGCGCGGGAAGGCGCCGGCCACGTTGAGACGGTAGTGCTCGGTGTCGAAGCGGCCGGCCGGTACCGCCACCTCTTCGCGTCCCACGTATTCGATGTCCATGTCGATCTTCGTGAGCAGCGGGCCCGAGCAGCCGTCGTGCTCCAGGGACGTCATCCAGACGTCACGGTGGCGCTGGATGCGCTCCGGCGAACCGCGGTCGAAGCGCGGCAGGTGAAACATGTCGCAGCTCACCGGATGCACGCCGAGCGAGAGGGCGGGCGTGGTGATCGGCAGGCGCTGGGACACGCGGCCGAGCTTCACGTTGTCGACTTCGCAGTACGCGAAGCCATCGACGAAGCGCATCCAACCGGAACCCAGGAACCTGCCGTTTTCATGAAGACGGTTGAAGCAGTCGAGGGGACGGTGCTGGGAGTCCATGGTGTAGGTGACCTCGCGCACCACTTCACGCGGCGCGATGAGGCCCGCTTCGATCTCGCTCTGCGCCTGCAAGGTGCGTTGACCGTCCGCGTGCCAGGTGATCGCGAACCATTCCCTGCCGAATTCCGTGCTGCCGCCACCGTCGTGGGAGAGATACCTGATCCTGCCGCGCGTGCTCTTGTTCTGCATGGTTCCTGTCCCTCACGGGTTGGAAATGAATGAGATGCCCACGCTCAGTACCATACAACCGCGATCCGTCAACTGCGCGCCGTTGGTGAAATTCAACTGCGCGCCGGGCTCCAGGTCGAGAAAGCTGCCCTCGAACAGCGACAGGGCGTCGGCGGAGGTCGGCGTGCTGACGAGCGCGGACAGACAACCGGAGATCACGAACAGCCAGCGCACGGCGCCCGGCTCGCTGCGGATGTGACCGTCGGCGAGCGCGGTCGGCGGGACCAGGGTGAGGCGGGTCTGCGGCAGGCCGGCCACCGCCGGGGCGATCGTCGCCTGTTTCCAGCCGGGTACCCGGGGGTGCGCCTGCAGCGGCAAACGGTCCGCATGCAGGATGGTGGGAGTCACGAAGGGCATGTCGCGCAAGCCGTCGATGTTGGCGCTCGACACCTCGACGGTTTCGCGTTCGGCGTCGGCCTCCCAGAGCGCCGTGCCGGACCCGGTGTTCCACACCAGAAATTCCGAACCTGCCACGGACACGTGGCCCGGCACGAGACCATGCAGCGTGAGCGGCGGGCGATCGAGGAACATGTGACGCCGGTACACGGTGAGCTTGCCGTGGGCGTCGTCGAGATCCTTCCAGTCGCAGTTGGGCAGGTCGCCGCTCAAGAAATAGTGACGCTCGGTCACGGAGCGGTGGAAGTGACGCACCGAGCCCGAGGCGAGCCGCGCGAGGATGGACTCGCTGAAGCCCGGCGGCGCGAACTGGATCTCGACGCTGCCGCCACCGTTCGCATCCATCCGCAGCACGCGGCGCTTGAAGCCCGGGATGCCCGGCATGGGCTCCCACCTCATCCGCAGGGTGTCGATCAGCCGGAACGGTTTTCCGGCGGGAGTCATTGCGCTCGGGCGGTGAACATGACGCCCGTCCGCCGCAGAAGATCCTTCTTGTCGATGTCGGGTCCCAGCGCCTCGTCGAGGATGACGTTGTCGCGCATCAGATCGCGGGTGGCTTCGCCGCGCAGAATCACGATGATGTTGGTGTCGTCCCGCAGCGCGAAGGGAAATTCGTGCCAGGTGCCGATGTTCAGGGTGAAGCCGGCCGAGCCGTCGAAACGAAAGGCACGCATCTGCTCCAGATCCGGCAGTTCGCCGTCGTTCGGCGGCGCCATCACGGCGACGAACGGCCGGCCACCCAGGGGGATGAACGTCTGGGTGTGCTTGAAATGGCGTTCCATCCAGCGCACCTCGAGCGGCCGCCGCTGCAGCGTCACCACGGTCAATTCCGTGGTCTCGTCGGAGACGAAGGTGACGGGCTTGCGCACCTGCATGGCACCGCCGTAGAAATCGATGGGCAACGGCGGGGTATCCGCATTCGCGCCGAGGATTCGTCCGAAGGCCGCCAAATTTTCGGCGGTCGCCTCGGCTACCGGAAGTTCACGTCGCTCCACGGGATTTTGCATGCTGCAAAGATAATACAGGCCGGCGTCGCAAACAAGGCTTGCGTTTAACGATTCAAGATAAACTAAAGCGGAAGTTTACTCGGGACGGGTGCGGTCGGCGGGGCGGCGCGGGCCCGCGTACTGCAGGTTCTTCTGCAAGGCCGCCCGCATGTCGCTGATCAGCGCGGCGGCCACGGGCGACAGCGTGGTGACCTTGCGCGTCCACAAGGACAGTTTGCGCTGGCGATAGGGACGGTCGACGTCGAGCCGCACCACCAATTTCGCCTCGATCATCGCCGCCACCATGAGGGGCGAGACCAGTATCAAATAGTCGTTGTTCAGGAGCAGCGCGAAGCCCGTGCCGGTGCCGTCGCACCAGATCACCCGGTTCGGCGGGGGCACGTCCTCGTCGACGAAAGTTTCCAGCACCGTTTCGTAGGTCTCGCCCAGGTCGCTCGGGATGAGCCAGGTGTATTCCTGCAGATCCGACACCTTGACCTTCCTGCGCCGGGCGAGCGGATGCTTGGCGCGCACGAACACCACGTCGGTGGTCTCACCGAGTATTTCCTGGTCGAAGTCCTCGATCTGCGAGGGATGCGCCGCGGGGGCGCCGGCGACGAAATCCAGGCTGCCCGCGCGCAGCCTCTCCAGAAGATTCTTCGTGTAGTCCTCCAGAACGTGGATCTTCACCGACGGGGTGCGAGCGTGCATCCAGCTGATGGCGAGCGGTGCCACCACCCCGGCGAATCCTTCACCGACGCCCACGTGCACCTCGCCCGCGGATGCCTCGCGCAGCTGTCCCAGGGCGCTCAGGGCCCGTTGGATCTCGATGTCGACCACGGCCGCGTGCTTCAGGAGGGCGCGTCCGAACACCGTCGGCTCGCCGCCGGCGCCGCGCTCGAACAGCTTGACGCCGAGCTCGGTCTCGAGCGACGCCACGCTCTGCCCCAACGCCTGCTGCGAGATGCCGAGGCTGCGCGCGGCGGCCGCGAAACTGCGATGCTCGCGTACGGCCAGCACGTAGCGCAGGTGTCTTACGTCCACGGCGTTGTCCCGTCGATCAATAATTCCCGAGGTAGGGTCCGCCGCGCCCGCGAAGATGTTCGAGCTCGGCCGGCAGCTGGGGTTGGTAGGGCGCCTCGAACTGGAAGGGGAGCGTATCACGATGGAAGATCACGGTCTGCTCGCCGTCGCGAAAGCGCGCCAGGGCGAGATTGCCCTGGCGTGAGCCGAACGGCCCGTGCAGCGTGTGCGCAGGCCGCCAGAAATAGGCTCCCTGCGCCATGACGCCGTTCGGGCCGGTGATCTCGCCCGAGAGCATGTAGAGCTCTTCGGCACAGCCGTGGGTTTCGCGTTCCAACTGCTTGCCGCGGGGCCGGTTCTGCGGCGCCGTCGTCAACAGCCAGGTGCGGTGGTTTCCCGTGTCCGCATCGACGTACAGGGCTTTGCGCCCGATGCCCATGTATTGCAGCTCCGGGGGAACGGAGGAGCGGTCCCACGGCATCGCCACCGTGTCGATCACCAGCAGTCCCGACCCGGCCGTGGCGGCCGCCGTGACCGGCGGTGCGGCCGACGTGGGTGCGTTCGAGAACACCAGCACCACCGCCCCCTGCGGCGACGCCCAGCGCGTCGATCGCTCGGGCTCGATGCGCGCGTAGCCGTCGCGTGCAAGGGGCGCGTCGTCCAGGTGCAGCACGCCGTCGAGGACGTACAACTCCTCCTGGAAGCCGCTGGTCACCGGCCGGCTCCAACCTGCGGGAAGACGCAGCACCACGCTGGCCTCCCCGCTGTCCGCATCCTTGCTCAGAAGTTTGCACTCCAGGCTCTCACGGTGCGGCAGCGGTACCGGCGTACCCCAGGGCAGCGCCTGTGCAAACACGAACTCGACGTGCGGACGGGTCATCGTCGTCTAGAACCTCGCGGTGACGGAGCCGTAGATCATGCGCGGCGGACCGAAGTACTGTTCCACATCGGGCGAGGTGGCGACGAAGTAGGCCTTGTTGGTGAGGTTCTTGCCGTCGATCGACACCCGGTAGCGCCCGCCCGCGAATTCCAGGCCGATCTGCGCGCCCAGCAGCGAATAGGCGTCCTGCGTCACGCTGGGTACGCTGGTATCGTCCGTGGTGTAGGTGCTGGTGTGCACCAGGTTCGCGCCGCCGAAGAAGTCGATGCCCGAACGGATCTCGGTCTTGTATTCCCCGCTCAGCGAGTACTGCAGCTTGGGCGTCAGGCGCGGCCGCTGTCCCGTCATCGTGCCCGAGGTGATGCGGGCGTCGAGCATCCCTAAGCTGCCGTTCAGGGTCAGCGGAGCGATGGGCCGCGCCTGCGTCTCCAGTTCCAGGCCCTTGAGCGCAATGTTGTACGTGGTGATGGGGTAGGGGAAGGCAGAGCTTTGCTGTTGCAGATCCTTGTAGTCGGTATGAAACCCGCTCAGGTTCACCCGCAGCCGGCGGTCCAGCCACTCGGATTTCACGCCCGCTTCGAGATTTTCCGCGGTCTCGTCCTTGGTGTGTCCGAACAGAATTGCGGGCACCGCCGGATAGGCGTAGGTGCTCGCGAAGCTGCCGGGGCGGTAGCCCGTCGAGTAGGTCACGTACGTCATCACGTCGGGCAGCACTTCGTAGTCGAGGCCGGCCTTGTAGGTGCCCTTCTCGGTGGAGAACGAGGCGCTGCCGGCGATGGTGGCGGGGCCACCGCCTGCAGGCAGCACGGCGCGGTCGATGGTCTTGTCGTCCCGGCTGTAGCGGCCGCCCAGTTCGAAGTGCAGATTTTCGATGATGCGGTAGGTGGCATCGGCAAACACCGCGTAGCTGTTGGAGATCTGATGATCGTCGTTCAACTGCACGCCGATGAAGTCCGCGAAGTGGTAGATGCTCTCGCGGTAGTAGAACACGCCGCCGAGCCAGGTCAGGGCCTGGTCGGCATTCGAGGCCACCTGGAACTCCTGCGAGACCTGGTTCTGTTTCTTGGTGTCCGGGATCTGGAAGCTGACACCGGCCACGTCGCTCAGATCGATGGCGTCGAAGTTGTCGAGGCGGCGGTAGGCGGTGATGGACTTGAAGGAACCCCAGGAGGTGATGTCATCGACGTGGGCGCTGAGGCCCGCGACCTTGTTGTGGCCTTCGTTCGCGTTGTTGATGCCGACCCGGTACGGTGAGCCGTACAGGGGCGCGCAGGGAGACGCCGAGGAATTGCAGGCCGCGGTCGGATCGGCGGCGGAGGTGAGCGGGGTGCCCTGCGAGGTGCCGGAGCGGTCGATGCTGTAATCGGCGGCGACGTTGACCCGCCAGTTCTCGGCCGGCACCCACAGGGTGGCGATGCGCGCGTTCTGACGGTTGATGCCGTCGGCGGTCTGGCCGTTGGGTTTGCCGTTGGCATCGACTCCCTGCAGATAGCCCACTTCGCTGCGGGTGCCGACGTCGATCTTGGTGGCGAGCACGCCGGCGATCAGCGGGATGGAGGCGCTGGCACTGCTGTCGAAGCGCGAATAATCGCCGAACGTCGCCGACGCCTTGTAGTGCTCGTCGTTGAGGTCGGGGTCCTTGGTCACGTATTTCAAGGCACCGACCGTGGAATTGCGGCCGTACAGCGTGCCCTGCGGCCCGCGCAGCACCTCGATGCGGTCGAAATCGAGATTGTCGAGCAGGGCGCCCTGCAGGCGTCCGAGGTAGACGTCATCGAGGTACACGCCCACCGGATTTTCCAGGTTGAAGGCCAGCGAATCGTTGCCGATGCCGCGGATGAAGACCTGCATGGCCCCGGTGCCGGCGCCGGTCTCGGCGATCTGCACGTTGGGGGCACGGCCGGACAGATCGGTGGCGTTCTGCACGGAGAGATTCGCAAGTTCGGCGGAGCTGAACGCGGTGACGGGAACGGGCACCTTCTGCTCGCTCTCGGCGACGCGGCGTGCGGTGACGACGATGTCGTCGATTTGCGTAGCCGAGTCCTTCGGTGCGCCGACGGCGAGTGACGTGTCGGTCTCGGCAGCTGAACTTACGTCCATGATCGCGAGACACGACACTGCCAGGGCGGTGATGCATCGAGTTTTCATTTGTATCCCTTACTGTTGACGGGCAGGCAACAAGTATTAGTTGTTAAAAATAACGTATCGCAAAGTATAGGTTGTGGTCAACTATATTCTGAGCAGCCGGTAGCGTCCGTGTTACCGATCGCATTTTTCTCCCGTCAGGGGGCGAGCGGCGTCGGCCTCGCTGCATTGCAGCGCCCGGGATACGATATTGCAGCGCGCCGAAACACGATGCTATTCTCGGCGCGAAGCGGAGATCGAGGCCCAATGTAGGCCGTGGCTACCGTTCGAGGGATGTATGACGACACGATCGCCTTTACCCGTGGTGCTGGGTGCCTGCGTCGCAGTGCTGTGCACCGCGCGTGCCCCCGCTCAGGATCAACCTGTGACCCCCGCCGCCGTGTCCTCCGCCGACGAGCTCGGCGAGATCGTGGTGACCGCGCGGCAGCGCGAGGAAAAACTGGTCGACGTGCCGGTGAGCATGCAGGTGTTCGGCGCCGCCGCCATCCAGAACGCCGGCATCGAACGGCCGCAGGATTTCATCGCGCTCACCCCGGGCGTCTCGCAGGTGCAGGCCGCCGAGGCGGGCGATCTGCAGGTGAGCATCCGCGGGCTCAACACCGGTCGCGACGCCGAAGCGAACTTCGCCCTGGTGATCGACGGGGTGCTGCAGGTCAATCCGAACAGCTTCAACCAGGAATTCGCCAACATCGAGCAGATCGAGGTGCTCAAGGGCCCGCAGAGCGCCCTGTACGGACGCAACGCGGTGGCCGGTGCGATGATCATCAACACCCGCAAGCCGGGCGATCATTTCGAGGCGGACGTCAAGCTGGGCTACGGCAACAAGGACACGCAGGTGGCGAACGCCTATGCGGGCGGTCCGCTGTTCGACGGCGTGTCGGGCGATCTCGGCGCCTTCTACCGGAAGACCGCGGGCTTTTTCACCAACAGCTATCTGGGCTGCAGCGATTGCGCCGACTACTACAAGGAATACGGCGTGACGCCGCGCCTGCTCGTGAAGTTCGGCGAGGACGGCACGCTCGACGTGAAGGCGAAGTTCTCGCGGATCGAGGCGGGCGCCATCAATTACAACGCGGTGTTCGCGCTGCCGGCCTACGCGGCGCCGGTGTCCGCGGGGGGCTTCGGCAATCCCGATTTTTATCAGGACGTCAATGCGCACCGCTTCGACTACGTCAACAACGTCGTGCCGCAGAACGTGCAGACCAACAAGCAGCTGTCCGTGAAGGGTGATTGGAATGTGGGCATCGGTACCCTGACCGCCGTGGCGGCGTACGCCGACGAGACCAATTATTTCCTGACCGACGCCACCAGTGCAGCCTTCGGCCTGTACAGCAACGTGCCCGCGAGCGTGGGCCCGAACGTGTGCTCGAAGTCGGTGGCCGCCGCGCCGGGATCGCCGCTGCCCTCGCCGACGTTCTATGCGAATCAATACGGCCCCGGCAACCCGGGCTTCGACCTGCTGCCGGCGTACAGTCCCACCACCTGCGACGGTTACCAATATCAGCAGCGCGACGAGATCGACCGGTCGGTCGAGTTGCGGCTGGCCTCGCCCGGCAACCAGGCGCTGCGCTGGCAGGGTGGTTTGTACTACGCCGACATCAAGCGTCACGTGGTCGTCGCGCAGGGGTCCGACGACGGCAACGGCCTGCTCGCGCAGGCGTTCGTGCCGGGCGGCGGTCCGAATCCGACCGATCTGCTCTACGACGATCAGTTTCACAGCCGGGTCGCGGCGGTGTCCGGGCAGCTCGCCTACGACATCGTGCCGAGCGTCGAGGCCGCGCTCGCGCTGCGCTACGACCGCGAGAAGCGGCACGTCGACAACCTCGACCCCACCGGCGCCGACGCGTTCGCGCAAACGCCCTGTTTCGCGCAGGGCGCCGGGTGCACGGCGGCGACCGCCCAGCAGCCCTACATCAATCCGGCCTACACCATCGATCCGGCGCTCGCCACGACGGGCATCCCCAGCCGTGACGCAACTTTCAGCCAGCTGCAGCCGAAGCTCTCGCTGAACTGGAAGATCGAGGAAGGTCTGTCGACGTACGCGTCCTACGGCTACGGGTTTCGCAGCGGCGGCTTCAACTCCACGGGCAGCGCAGCCACCGTGCTGGAAAGTTTCGGGGCACTGCACTACGTCGACCCGTCGGGGAACGTCGTCGCGTCACAGCCCGCCCTGCCCGTGGCCTCGCTCGGCACCTGCGCGAACGGCAAGAACAACGCCGTGGTCTACAACGCCGCGGGCCAGGGCACGGCCGTCTGCGGCGGCACGCCGACCTATGCCAACGGCGTCAGCGACTCGTACAAGAAGGAGGTGTCGAAGGCGGCGGAGATCGGCTTCAAGGCGGAACTGCTGGATCGTACGTTGTTCCTGACGGGCGCCCTGTACCGCACCAAGGTGGACAACATGCAGATCTTCAATTTCTTCGCCGGTCCGTTCGGCCTGCTGCGCGTGGTCACCAACATCGACGAATCGACCCTGAAGGGCGCCGAAGGCGGCGTGCGTTGGGTGGCCAATCACTACGTCGAGCTCTTCGCCGGCATCGGCACCGTGCGCAGCCGTATCGACAACTACTCGGGCCGCTCGTATACCGTGGGCAATTCGGTGCCGTATGCGCCGTCCTTCACGGGCGATGCCGGCGTCGATTTCAACGTGCCGTTCAGCGCGCAGGTGTCCCTGGTCGGCCGGCTCGACATGTCGGCCACCGGCAAGACCTGGTTCAGCACGGTGCAGAACAATTCGGTGCAGACGGAGTTCGGTGTGCCGGGCAACTACTCGAAGACCGAGCGCAATGCGTTCGAACTCGTGAACGGCCGGCTGGGCCTGCGCGGCGAGCGCTGGGACGTCACCGGCTGGATACGCAACCTCGCCAACAAGCAGTATCTGGCCGAGGTGATTCCGGCGCCCGAGTTCGGCGGATCGTTCGTGAATTCCGGAACGGGGCGCGCCTACGGACTCGAAGCCGGCTACCACTTCCGCTGAGGTGGTCGCCACCCCGGCGCGACACACGGCGTGCCTGCGCCGCCCCGGGGGTGCTGCACCGCGCGGCGGCCTGGCTCAGGAGACAATGCGCCGGGCGCGCCGGGCGACGGCCTCGTCCACCATCTGCCCGGCCACGCTGCCGACGCCCCCCTCGTTGGCCGCGAGGATGGCGTGCGCCCGGGCGATATCGGCGGCGGACGGTGTGAACGCCGCCCGGATGGACGGGATCTGCCGTGGGTGGATCGCCGCCTTGCCGGTGAAGCCGCAGTCCGCGGCACGCGTCGCGGCCTCCACCAAGCCGGCGCCGTCCTCCAGATCGAAGAACGGCGAGTCGAGCGCGTCGATACCGTGCAGGGCGCAGGCTTCCACCAGCCGCAGGCGTGCATGATCGAGATTGGCGGCGCGGTCGCCGCAACCCAGGTCGGCGGCGAGATCGGCGGCGCCCAGCATCAGGGCGGCCAGACGCGGCGTTGCGGCGGCAATCGCGGACAGGTTCGACAGGGCCGCCACGCTTTCCACGAGGCCGATCAGACGCGCTTGGCAGCCGCCCTCGCCGAGCAGCCGGTCGAGCAGCTGCAGATGTGCCGCCGAGTCGGCCTTCGGCAGCAGGATGAAGTCGGGTTGCGCTGCGCCGTCGAGCAGGCCGGCGACGTCCGCAAGGCCGGCCCGCGTGCCGAGACCGTTGATGCGCAGTGCCCACGCAGGCCCGCCGTCGCGCCCTGCGCCGAGCGCGCGCAACGCCGTTTCCCGCGCGGATTGCTTGTCGGCGGGCGCGACCGAGTCCTCCAGATCGAGGATCAGCACGTCGGCCCCGCACAGCGCCGCCTTCGCGAAGCGTTCCGGGCGGGTGGCGGGCGTGAACAGCAGGCTGCGCAGAGGCCGGCTCATGCCACGGTCTCAGCGTGACACGAAGGCGCGTTCGATGACGAAGTCGCCGGGGTCGCCGACGTGCGCCGACATCTGGAATCCCCGCAGTTCGAGCAGGGAGGTCATGTCGTCGAGCATGGCGGGACTGCCGCACATCATGACGCGATCGACGGCCGGATCCAGGCCCGGCATGCCGAGATCGGCGAACAGCTTGCCGGTCTCGATGAGCTCGGTGATGCGCCCGACGAAACGGAAGCGCTCGCGTGTCACGGTCGGGTAATAGACGAGCTGGTTGCGCACCTGCTCGCCGAGGTACTCGTGGGCGGTCAGCTCCCAGTCGATGTAGTCGCGGTACGCGAGTTCGCTGCGATACCTGACGCCGTGCACCAGGATGATCTTCTCGAAGCGCTCGTAGGTCTCGGGGTCCTTGATGATGCTCATGAAGGGCGCCAGGCCGGTTCCGGAGCTGAGCAGATATAAATTCTTGCCGGGCTTCAAATCCCGCAGCAGCAACGTGCCCGTGGGCTTGCTGCTGATGAGGATTTCGTCGCCGGGCTTGACGTGCTGCAGATGCGAGGTCAACGGCCCGTTGGACACCTTGATGCTCAGGAATTCCAACTCGGTCTCGTAGTTGGCACTGGCAATGCTGTAGGCACGCATCAGCGGCCGTTCGTTCACCAGCATTCCGACCATCACGAAATGGCCGTTCTCGAACCGCAGGCCGGGATCACGCGTGGTGGTGAAACTGAAGAGCCGGTCGTTCCAGTGGTGAACCGTGAGCACCGTTTGCTTCGTATGCATCGCCATTGCTTGCCGCTCCGCTCGCCCGTACGGGCCCGTCCAGGGCGCACATCATAAAGCATGTGCGGGGGCCGGGTCCGGACGACGGGCCGTCCGGCCGCTGCGGGGAACACCGTCGGGGAAAAACCACAGAACGGCGTTGCCCGCATTGCGGACCGTCCCGAATCTGTGGTTTGCCGCGCTGCGGTTTGATTAAGCTCGACTCGTTCCTGCCCTGGCATGGAAAAGCAACACCCCCTGTGTTTACCAACTTTATGGAAGGGACGATCAGAATGACTGAGCTGTACGTATTGCGGGGGGTCTGTCTCACGGCCGCCGTGGCCCTGAATATCTTGACACCGACCGCTCACGCCGAGCCCGTCGACGAGTCGGCCGGATCGACGGATTCGCTGCGCGAAATCGTGGTGACGACGCGGCGGCGCGAGGAGAAGCTCCAGGACGTGCCGCTGGCCATCACGGCGGTCACCGCGGAGACCTTGCGGGATTCCGGCGTGACGGATCTTCGTTCGGTGATCGCGTTGACGCCCGGCGTCACCCTGGACAGCAGCGCCTCGGAGGCCAACGCCATCCCGGTCATCCGTGGCCAGTACAACCTGAACAACGCTCCCGGCAGCGGCGGCCAGCCCAACGTGGCGGTGTTCGTGGACGGGATCTACATACAGAACCCGAACGCAATCAGCATCGGCCTCATCGATCTGGAACGCGTGGAAATAGTCAAGGGACCGGTCAGTTCCTTGTACGGCCGTAACGGCTTTGCCGGCGCCATCAACTACGTGTCGAAGACGCCGACCGATGAATTCCACAGCACGGGCTCCGTCCAGCTCGCCGAACGCGGATTTACCACCGCGATGGCCGACGTCAACGGACCGCTGATCTCCGGCCTGCTGCGCGCGGGATTCGCGATCAACTACCAGAACAACGACGGCCCGTACGTCGACGGCTCGACCGGCCGCCGCGCCGGCGCCTTCGACAAGCACGACTTCAAGGGAACCTTCGATTTCACGCCCACGTCGGACCTCGACATCCACGGCGGCTTCTATTACGGCGACGACAAGTTTGGTCAGGACACCCTGGTGTACGGTACGCCGAACTGCGCCGGCGGCAGTTATTACTGCGGTGAGTATCACGCCCAGCCCATTCAGGTATCGAACATCCCCGCCGGCGCGGGCAACGAACCCAACAACCGTTTGGTTCAAAACGCCAACCTCAAGATCGACTACGACCTGGGCTGGGGCGACTTGAGCTACCTGGGCGGCTACAACAACGTGATTCAGCGCAGTTACTCCGACTTCACGGCCATGGACAATGGTCTGGTGTTCACCCTGACCCCCGGCCCCGGCACGGCGAACGTGTTCGAGCTGTTCGGCGCCGACGACAACACCAAGGATTTCAGCCATGAGCTGCGGTTGACCTCCAAACAGAACTATTGGGTGCGGGGCGCAGGCGGCTTGGACTACTTTGAATCGCGTAACTTCAGCACCACCCTGGTCGGCGTCGACGGGGCGCAGGTGCCGGCCGGCCAGTCCTTGGACTATTACGGCACCTTGTTCGAGACTTCCAACGGGCAGGCGAGCACGTCCAATCTCACGGAGACGGTGACCAAGGAGAAGCAGTATTCCTTCTTCGCCAGTGCGGACGTCGACCTGCTCGACGGCCTGACGGCATCGGGTGAAGTGCGCAACACCCATGACCAGCAGAATCTCGATCTCATCAGAAACGACTTGATTTCGAACACGGTCGAGCCCTACGGCCGCGTGGGCGGGATTTCCTCGGCCTTCACCAACTACCGGGCCAGCTTGAAGTACAAGTTCACACCGAACGCAATGGTGTACGGCAGCGTCGCCACGGGTACCAAGGCGGGCGGCTACAACGGGCGTGCCACGCTGGCCTCCGAGCTCTCCTACAAGCCCGAGGACAACACGACGTTCGAACTGGGCGCCAAACTTTCCTTCCTGGACAGCAAGCTGGTGGTCGATGCGGCGGTCTATCACATCAAGACCAGCAACCTGCAGATCAATGGCGTCTCCGCCGACCCGAACAACGTGGGACAAGTGGTGAAGAACTTCGGCGGCACGCGCAACACGGGCTTCGAGTTCAGCACGACGTATGAGCCCCTTCGCAAGCTGGTGTTCGGCGTCGGCTTTGCCTACACGGACCCGAAGTACAGCAACGGCACCAACGACGTCAGCGGTGCAGCAACCTGCGCAGCAGTCGCGAGCTGCGCGGCCCGGGTGACGACCGTCACGACGGCGCAAGGACCCACGAAGACCGTCGATCTGGATGGTACGCAGATCGAGTTTTCGAGCAAGGTGACCCTGAACCTCACGGCCGACTACCGGCATGCAATCTTCGCGGAGTACGAGGGGTTCGTGCATGCCGACTACCGCTACGAGTCGAAGCAGTACGTCGGTCTGGAAGACCTGTACTACGTCGGCTCGCGCCGGCTGCTGAACCTGCGCGCGGGCTTCGGCCAGGGCCCCTACACCGTCGCGGTGTTCTTGAGGAATGCGCTGAACGACCGTACTCCGGTCTATCCGACGCAGGCCACCGAGTTGAACAACTTTTCCATGGAGTTTCTGGCAAACCTGCCGGAACCGGAAACTTTCGGGGTAGAGTTCGGGTATCACTTTTAGGGCCGTACCTGTCCATGGTGGAATCGAGTCTGGATCCCTGGCCCGTGCAGGCGCTGCAGGCGACGTTGGAAGTACCGGGCGTCCTGCACGATCTCTCGGTGGTGCCGCCGCTCTGGCACTGGTTGTACTTCCTGCCCGTCGCGCCGCGTTCGTCGATCGCGGCCGACGGGCATGCCGCATCGAGCATCGACGCCGTGGAACCGCTGCGCCGCCGGATGTTCGCGGCCGCGCGTACCGAGTTCCTGCAACCCCTGCGCATCGGCAGGCGCGCGGTCATGGACGAACGGGTGCTCGCCAGCCGCGATACGCGCGGCAGGAGCGGGCCGATACGGATCGTGACGTTCGAATATCGGTATTTCCAGGAGGACGCGCTGTGCATCCGGGAGGAACGCGACATCGTGTATCTCGCAGTGGCGCCGGCCGCAGAGGCGAATGCTGCTGCGGCGACTACGGCTGCGGTGAC
>CAZZYJ010000043.1:0-17605 GCA_964658215.1 uncultured Steroidobacteraceae bacterium
TGCCGCGCACGCGCGCGGCAGACCGTCGCCGCTACGCGGGCTTGCGGCCTGCGGCGAACACCAGCACGAGACCGGCTGCCGCCAGCACGGCGCCTGCCATCGGTACCGCCGCGTAGCCGAAACCTGCCGAAATGACCGCGCCGCCCGCGGCGGCGCCGATCGCGTTGCCGAGATTGAAGGCGCCGATATTGACGGACGAGGCGAGTCCGGGGGCCTCGGCGGCGGCCTGCATGACGCGCATCTGGACCGGCGGCACTATCGCGAACGTGGCCGCTCCCCAGAGGAGCAGGCCGAGCAGAGCGCCGGCGTGGCTGGGAAGAACGAGCGGCAACAGGGCCATGATGAGCACGAGCACGCCGAGGAACAGCTTCGCGCTGCCGTCGAGCGACCAGTCCGCGAGCCGCCCGCCGACCCCGTTGCCGACGGTGAAGCCGATGCCGATCAGCATCAAGGCCAGGGTGACGAACGCCGCCGAGGCGTGCGTGAGATTTTCGAGCAACGGCGCGACGTAGGTATACAGCGTGAACATGGCGGCGGACGCCAGCACGGTCGTCGCGAGGGCGATCAGCACGGCGGGCCGCGTGAGCACGCGCAACTCGGCACGGACGTCAGGGGCCCGGCCAGCCTCGCCACGGGGCAGCGCTAGGACGAGCGCGGCGATGGCGAGCAGGCCGAGCCCGGCGGTGCCGGCGAACGCCATGCGCCAGCCCACGCGTTCACCGATCCAGGCGGCGGCCGGCACGCCGCCGATATTGGCGACGGTGAGGCCCATGAACATGGTCGCGATGGCACTGGCGCGTTTCTCGCGCGGCACCAGGTTCGCGGCGAGCACCGATCCTAAGCCGAAGAAGGCGCCATGATTGAGGCTGGTCACCACGCGTGCGGCCAACAGCGTCCAGTAGCCCGGCGCGGCGGCCGCGAGCAGATTGCCGATGACGAATATCGTCATCAGCGCGATGAGCGCCGGCTTCACGCGGATGCGCCCGAACGCGAGGGTCATGAGCGGCGCGCCCAGCATGACCCCCAGTGCATAGGCGCTGATGAGCAGGCCCGCCGTCGGGATGGACACCTTCACCCCGGCGGCGATCACGGGCAGGAAGCCCATCGGTGCGAACTCGGTGGTACCGATTGCGAACGCCCCCGCCGCCAGTGCCAGGAGTGACCACACGGGTTTTGCCGACATTCTCGTCGCCGCGCCGGTCACGGCGTCGTCATCGGCTCGTCGATACGGCATCGGCTGCATCGACCGTGACGTGCAGCCGGCCGGCGTCGACCCGCACACGCAGATGGCGGTGTTTGGCGAGGTAACGGATGCCGACGAGCGCGGCGAGGATTCCGGAGGCGGCGCCGACGCCGAGCGCCCAGCGCGCGCCGAAGGTGTCGGCCACCCAGCCGACCAGGGGCGCGCCGATGGGGGTCCCGCCCAGGGCGATGGCCATGAAAATGGCCATCACGCGCCCGCGCATGCCCGGCTCGGTGGACAGCTGCACCGCGCCGTTCGCGGTGGTGGTGAAGGTCTGCGCCGATACGCCGATGAGCACCAAAAACAGGCTGAACAACCAGTCGGTCGGGCTGAGGGCGGCGAGGGCGCAGCCCACTCCGAAGATGGCCGCCCCCGCGAACAGGTATGCCATGCGGGGTTTTTCCCGGCCGGCGGACAGCAGTGCGCCGATCACCGAACCCACCGCCATGATGGAGGTGAGCAGGCCGTAGCGGTCCGAGCCGCCGTGAAAGACGGTGACCGACATGGTGGCGATGAAGATCTGGAAATTGAAGCCGAACGTGCCGATCAGGAACAGCATGAAAAATACCGCCTTGAGGTCGGGACGTTTCCAGATATAGCGAAAGCCTTCAACCAGGCTGCCGCGGCTGCGGGCCGCCCGGCTGCGCAGATGGAGTTCGTGACGGCGCAGCAGGCTCAGGGAGCACAACACCGCGGCGAACGAGGCCGCGTTGATCAGGAACACCCACCCCGAGCCGACCACGGTGATGAGCACACCGGCGATGGCCGGACCGATCATGCGCGCGGCGTTGAAGGAGGTGGAGTTCAAGGCCACGGCGTTCGACAGGTCGGCTTCCACGACCAGCTCGGAGACGAATGTCTGGCGTGCGGGCGAGTCGAAGGCGGAGACGCAGCCCAGCGCGAAGGCGAACAGGTAGACATGCCATAACTGCACCACGCCGGCCACGGTCAGCACGCCCAGACCCAATGCCAGCAGGCCCATGGCCGCCTGGGTGGTGATCAGCAGCCTGCGGCGCTCGAAGTGGTCCGCCGCGAACCCCGTGAACGGCAGCAACAAGACCTGCGGTCCGAATTGCAGGGCCATGACCACGCCCACGGCGGTGGCGTTGTGGTGGGTGAGCCCGGTGAGCACCAGCCAGTCCTGGGCGGTGCGCTGCATCCAGGTGCCGACGTTGGAGACGATCGCGCCGGCGGCCCACAGCCGGTAGTTGAAGCCGTGCAAAGAACGGAACGTGCCTTTCACGGGCCGACCAGCCGGTCGAGCAAGGCGACGGCACTCGACAGCGTTTCCTGCTCCGCGCGGCTGAGGTTCTTCTCGATGGCGCCGAACAACCAATCCTCGCGGGCGCTGCGGGCCGCTTCGATGCGCTCCCGGCAGGCGGTGGTGAGGGACAGCAGGGTTTGCCGCCGGTCCTCGGGGTCGGGCGAGCCGCTGATCAGCCCAGCGGCCTCGAGTGCGGCGATATTGGCGCCCATGGACTGCGGACGCATGCCTTCCGCCTTCGCGAGCACGGTTACCGTCGTGGGTCCCTGCCGTGCCAGCCGGCTGACCACCAGCGACTGGGACCAGGTCAGGTCACCCAGATGGGCCTGCTCGCTGAGCCGCCGCTTCAATTTGCCCGCAACCACACGCAGATCGCCCGCCAGGCTCGAAAGACGCGCGGCCTGCGGATCGTCGCGCCGGGTTTTCATGCGGGGCAGTATGTTGCATACCAAGGAAAACTACAAAGGTTGCCTTGGTATACGCGGGGGTGTCACCGGCGCGGTTTACCTTGCGGATCATGACAAACCACCCGTGGCTGGTCGTCGGCGGGTGGCGAACCCGAGTGCCAGGTGGCTATCTGATAGCAATTGGCATCGATCCAGACGATCCAATCGCCGTCCTCGGTCTTGAAACGATCCCCGGCGCGATGCCCCTGGGGCCACCAGGAATCCCAGGGCGAGGTGATGGCGTCGGACGGCGGTGCGTCCCGGCGGATCTCGAAGGCCTTGACGGCGCGGTGGGCCTCCGCCGTCCAATTGACGGTCGAGCCGCGGCCGGACGTCGCCGCGGCCGAGGCCGGTGCAGACCCCAGGTTCAGGGAGGGAAGGACGCTCGCCGGCAGGTCCGCCCGCACGACGTCGGGACGGCTGCGCTCGGTGCGCACGCGGGCGGGCTTCGCCACGGCCAGGGGAAGCAGCTCGATCGGGGCCACGCTCGCGGCGGGTTCGCGTGCCCGGGACGCCATGATCAGCAGCCCCAACAACGCCCCATGCAGCGCGACGACCACACCCAGCGTGGCAGACCGCGATCTACTCCACACGTACGACTCGTCCCCCATCGACGCGCAACCTCGTTACCGACCGCAGTCCGAGGGTGGACCCCGCGCAGCCGCCGGGGTTCCGGGCAGGTTGCGAGTGCGAGACAGGTCGCACAATCGCCAAGCGGCCATGAGGATCACCGCCGTGGCGCGCTGCGATTGTGAAAACTGTGAAGCAGGCCGACATCGCAAATCAACGCTTCCATGACGATCCATCTTGTACACCTCGTTGGCGAAACCCAACATCACAAAGATCCGGCGGCCATCGAGGCTGCGGAATCAACGAAAATGTCACCAGAGACAGGGAGTTTCGGAGTGGGCAATACCGCGAGAAATCCCGCAGCCGACGCATCGGGTGCGACGCCGCCCGCTGCGCTGCAGACTGCCGCAACGCCGAGAGCAGCAACGTCGACTGGCGCGCCGCCGGGCGTCTCCGCCCCACCGCTCAGGAAGTCCAAGCTCGGCGCCATCCTGGTCACCGGCGACGATGCATTGTGGCCGCAGGTGGGCCGGCACCTCCTCGGCGAGCTCACCGCCCGGCAACTCGACTCGATCGATGAGTTGACGGGCGCGCTGCCGCCCGGTGAGGCCGGTGTGATCCTCTGGGACGCACGCGCCACCGCACACGCCGCGGACGAACTGTCGCGTATCCAGCTGCATTCGGCCAGGTTTGCCATCATCGTCCTCGATGCCGCCGACGCGGGCCGCGACTGGGCGTCGGCGTTGACGGGACGTCGGATTGCCGCGCTCGTCGAAATTCCCCTCGACGAGGAAAAGCTGACGTCGGCCATCGGCGTCGCCACGGACGAAGCGCGCGTCAGAATGGCCCTGCCGGGAGAGCCCGCGGGGACCACGCCGCTGGCGGCTCCGTCGCCCAAGCGACGCACGCC
This sequence comes from uncultured Steroidobacteraceae bacterium, assembly GCA_964658215.1. GTDB lineage: Bacteria > Pseudomonadota > Gammaproteobacteria > Steroidobacterales > Steroidobacteraceae > Bog-1198. The sequence goes on from CAZZYJ010000043.1 coordinate 4,434, forward strand.
GGTGCCGGTCGTGACGGCGGTGATCGCCGGGGCGATGATGGTCGCGGCGGTGCTGTTCGTCCTGCTGCGGCATGCTGAAACGAACCCCGCGGCGGCGCCCGCGGTCGCCGCCCAGCCGACGCCGGGCTCACCGGCGCACGCCACCGTGACCGAAGATCAGGCCGAGGTGCTGATCGAGAAGGCGCAGCAGGCGATGGCCGAACGACGTTTCATCGAGCCCTCGCAAGGCAGCGCGCTGTCTCTCTATCAGGAGGCGCTGCAGCGTGATCCTTCGAGCGGGGAGGCACGCCAGGGGATCGGGCGGGTCGCCGAGATCCTGTTCGCACGGGTCAAGTCCTCGCTCGACGAGCGGCAATTGGATGTGGCCCTGCAGTCGCTCGAGACGGTCCGCAGCATCGATCCGCACGATGCGCGGCTGACCGAACTGGATGCGCGCATCGCCGGCCTGCGCGCCGAGGTCGGGCCCGCGCAAATACAAGCAGCCATCAACGCGCAGAGTTTCGACCGGGCAGTTCAACTCATCGACGAAGCATCGCGGGCGAAGCTCGTGGCGCAGCCCCGGCTCAGTCAATTGCGCGATGAGGTACGCCTGCGACGCCAGGAGAGCGAATCGGCACGGCTGGCCGCCCTGATCACGCTGCGCCTGCAGCAGGATCGGCTGGTGGAGCCGCCGCACGACAGCGCCGCTTTTTATCTGGCGCAGGCCCGCACGGCGGCACCGACCCCGGCTTCCCTGGCCCAGGAGCAGGAATTCGTGAAGCGCGCCACCCCGACCGCACGCCACGCCGTCGATCAGCACCGCTTCAGCGATGCGGATCGCCTGATCGGCGAACTGCGTCTGAATGGCGCGGCGACTTCCGCCATCGCAGCGCTTGAGCACGACATGACGGCCTCGCACGGCCAGCCGCAAGACAAGCCCACCCCTCAGTATGCCGAGCTGATCCGCGCCAGGCTCACCGCCGGCAGCATCCTGCAGCCGGAAAACGACTGCGCATTGTTCTATCTGTCGGCGCTGCGCCTGGCGGACCCGCAAAACGCCGGCCTGGCGTCGCTGACGGCCGCGGTCCAGTCGCAGCTCGTCGAGCGGGCCCGCGTGGCGCTCGACGCCGGCCAATTGGAACAAGTCGACTCGCTGGTCAAATCCGCCGGCAACCTGGGTGGTTCGGCCGACGTTGCCGCCCTGACGGACAAACTACTGCAGGCGAAGCTGGTCCGGCTGAGCGCGACCGAGGGACCTCCCCTGGTCGCCGAGTCTGCATTGACCCGTCTGACCCGGCTGAAACCGGTCTACCCGCCACGCGCCGAGTCGCTCAACCTGGAGGGGTGGGTCGAGGTCGCCTACATCGTCACGACGGACGGGAGCGTCGGGCAGACCACCATATTGAATTCCAGCCGGACCGGGGTATTCGAGACGGCCGCGACGCAGGCGATCTCGCACCTGCGCTACAAGCCGTACCTGCAGGACGGGAGGGCGGTCGCGGTCACCACCAAATTGAGGGTGGCCTTCCGTGTCCACTGACCTGCGGGCGTCGGCGGCACCTGTCTCGCGAAACGTCGCGCCGCGTTTGTGCCTGATCGTGCACGACGATCTGGAGCTGCGGCTGCGGATGGCCGCATTGGTACGCCAGGCGGACGCCACCCTCAGATCCGATAGTGTCAGCCGCCGTGGACTGAGCGAGATGTCCGAGGACCGTCTGCACGGGTATGTGGCCCTGTTTTTCATCATCGATTTTCAGGCGGCTGCGAATTTCGACCCGTTGAGCGACGTCACGCGCGTGCCTGGCCGCAGTGCATATCGGCCGTTCTTCGTGATCGCGCGCGGCGGCGACGAACGCGCGGCCGCGCGCTCCATCAAGGCAGGCGCGGTCGACTACTGGCCCATCCACTCGGTCAAGGTTGGAGAATTGCGGGCCTCCCTGCTGCCCTTGCTGCAGGGTGCGTCGACCGGCCGGGCGGCGGGTCGTCCGCCGGCCGCACCGCCGGCTGCGCCGCAGATCTGTGGGTATCGCCTGATCCGCAAGCTCGCGGAGTCTGCGACGGCGACGGTGTACCTCACCGAAAACGACGAGATGGCGGCATCGGTGGCGCTCAAGGTCCAGGCCATCGGCGGGCTGCGTGCGCTGTCCGCCGGGGCCCGCAAGCAGTTCGTGCGCGAATGCCAGATCTTGTCGAGCTTCAACCACCGCGGCATCGCCGACCTGTTGGATTTCGGGATCACGGACGAGTACCTTTTCCTCGCCCTCGAATATTTTCCGTGCGGCAGTCTGCGCGAGCGGCTGCGCAACCCGGTGAGCGAATCGGACGCATTTCAATATGCACGTCAGATCGGCGAATCCCTGCGCGTCGTGCACGCGGCGGGGGTGGTGCATCGGGACCTCAAACCGTCGAACGTGATGCTGCGGGAGGACAACCGCCCGGTATTGATCGATTTCGGGTCGGCTCTCGCGCCGATGCTGGCGGGCGATCGCAGCTACAACGACTTCGTCACCGGAACGCCGTATTACGCGGCTCCGGAACAGATCGACGGCCGCGATCCGGACGCCCGCGGTGATCTTTACAGTCTGGGCGTGGTCCTGTTCGAGATGCTGGTGGGCGCCGTGCCCTTTGCCGGCGGGACGCTGCAGGCCGTTTTCGACGGCCATCGCGCCACCGAGGTGCCGCGACTTCCCGACAACCGGCGGCGCTATCAACCGATCGTCGATCGTTTGCTCGCCAAGGACCCCGTCGATCGCTACCAGTCGGCGGCGTCATTCGTAGAAGGACTCGATGCGTTCGCCGCATCGGGCCGGTTATCCACCTCCACAGCACGTTCCACGGGAGCACTCGGCGCATGACCCTTCGTCCACTCAAGAATATTCTGCTGCGGTTGTCGCGTCGCGCGCTCGCCGTGCTGGTGGTGATCCTGGGCGTCGGGGTCGTCGGCGCCGTGCTCGTGCCGGGCTTCAAGCAGGCAAGCCAGCTCGTCGACAGCACGGTCGCATTGAAGGTCGTGGCGGATCAACGGCGCTATCCCATGGCGGTGCGCGGCGCGTTGGACGCGATGCACGACCGCCTGAGTAATCGTGCCTACCTCCAGGAACTGGTGGACGAACTCACCGACACCGCGGCCAAGACCGACGCGTCGATGGGTTCGTTACAGGCGTTGGCGACGCCCGGCTCGGGTCAGCCCGGTGCCGGTGCACCGCAGACCGCCCTCATCGTCGGCAACCACGCCGCCCGGCTGCGCGCGCTGTGGTCCGAGGAGCGCAGCACCCTGGAACCGGTGCTGGCATTTCGCGGCGTGCCGTATCAGGACAACGAGTCGATCGGCACGGTGCTGAACGAGCAGGGACTGACTCTGGACCGCAACGTGCTCGCCGCCATTCGTACCGGCCGGCGCGTACTTCCCTCGATGGATGCCGAGTTGGCGGCGATGGGCAACGAGCTGCAGTGGGCCAACGCACAGACGGCGCAGCAGCTGCGTCAGGTGATGATGGCCGGGCTCGTGATCGCGACCCTGCTGGTGTTGATCGTGACCATGTTGTTCGTCTCGAAGAGACGCCAGGACGCGAGACTTCGCGAGGCGCGTCAGCAAACCCTGGACATCCTGCGCACCGTGAAAGACGGACTCTTCTTGATCGACAAGGACTTCGTCATCGGTGGGGCCTATTCCGCCGCGCTGGAATCGATGTTCCAGCGCACCGACCTCGCCGGTCTCGCGTTCGAGAGCCTGCTGAAGGATCTGGTGTCCGAAAAAACACTGACGACCGCGTTGAAGTTCGTCAAGATTCTCTGGGCGGAGCGAACCAACGAAAAGCTGGTCCGCACCATCAATCCGCTGGGCGAGGTGGAGGTACACCTCGCCCTCCCATCCGGTAAATTCGACACCCGCTACCTGCAATTCGATTTCCACCGGGTGCGCGTCGACGAAAGGATCACTCACGTGCTGGTCTCGGTGTCGGACGTCAGCGCCCGCGTCGAACTGGCGCGCGAGCTGCAGACGGCTCAGAGCGACTCGCAGGCGCAGGTCGACACCCTGCTCGGCATCCTGCACGTCGATTCGCTGCAGCTGGCCTCGTTCCTGAGCGATTCCAATGCGGCGATGAAGATCATCAACGCCGTGCTGCGCGAGCCGGCGCGGGAGGAACAGGCTTTCCGGAAGAAGCTCGACACCCTGTTCAGGCAGGCGCACGCCGTCAAGGGCGAGGCGGCCGCGCTGGGCCTGTCGTCCATCGAAAGCCGTGCCCATTCCTTCGAGGAGGATCTCAAGCCGCTGCGCGAGAAGAGCGGCTTGTCGGGAAACGACTTCCTGCCGCTGGTGATCAAGCTGGACGATCTGTTGACGCATCTGCAATCCGTCGGTCAATTGGTGGCACGCCTGTCTCATCTGCAGACGCCCGCGGCCGCGGCCGCGCCCGCGATCCGGCACACGGACACCACCGTCATCGGTACCGGCGCGGCACCGCCGACCGACACGGGTCTGCTGGTGCTGCTGCAGCAGCTGGCGATCAAGGTGGCCGCCGACAACGGCAGGGAAGCCGCGGTGACCGGGGTCGGCTTCGACCTGGTGCCGGCCGGCTACCGGCAACTGGTGAAGGACGTCGCGATTCAAGCGGTCCGCAACGGCGTCGTGCATGGCATCGAACCCGCTGCGCTCAGGCTGGCCGGCGGTAAGCCGCGCGCGGGCACCCTGCGTCTGTCGTTCGAACAACAAGGGCAGAACGGCTACAAGCTGGTCATCGAGGATGACGGTCAGGGTCTGGCCACCGACCGCATCAAGGAGGTCGCCCTCAAAAAACGCCTCATCACCGCGCAGCAGGCGCTCGAGCTCGATGCCAGACAGATTTATTCCCTGCTGTTCCAGCCCGGGTTTTCCACGGTGGACGAGGCCACGCTCGATGCGGGGCGCGGTGTCGGCATGAACCTCATCGCCGACCTCGTACAGAAGGCGGGCGGCCGCGTCGGCCTCGCGACCGGCGCCGGAAAATTCACCCGGCTCAGCCTCACCCTGCCGGTATTGGGCGGGCGGCGCGAAGACACCGTGGCGGCCTGATGGACACGGGCAGGCGGTCCACCGCCGTCTTGAAACTCATGATCGTCGATGATTCGAACATCGTGCGGCGGCGCATCGAGCGGTCGCAGCAGATCGACCGGCTGGAGGTGGTGGGATCGGCGGGGAACGGGGTGGAGGCGGTCGCCCTGTTCAAACGCACCCAGCCCGACGTGGTGACCATGGATCTGACCATGCCCGAGATGGACGGTATCGAATGCGTGCAGGAACTGGTCGCGATCAACCCGAAGGTTCTCATCCTGGTCGTCTCGGCCCTCGCGGACAAGGCCACGGCGGTGGAGGCCATCGAGAAGGGTGCCAACGGGTTTCTCTGCAAACCGTTCACCGATCGTCAATTGAACGATGCCTTGGAAGAGCTTTTGTCGGAGATCTAAGTGCTCAAAGAAGCCGAACTTATGACGTTCATCGAGGGAACGACGAACTATTTCGCGACGTCCGCGCAGCAGGCGGCGAGCGTCGGGTCGCCGTACCTGGTCACCGATCGCAACCCGGGGGCCTACGAGTTCACCGGGGTGATCGGGGTGTCCGGTGCGCGCAAGGGGGTGGTTTATTTCACGGCGCCGCGCGGCATGCTGGCGGTGCTCCTGATGCGCATGCAGGAAACGGAGTCGAGCGACGACACCATCCGGGATCTCGTCGGCGAGGTGGCCAACACCATCTCCGGGAACGCGCGCCGCGACTTCGGTGCGAACTTCATCATTTCGGTGCCGACCGTCATCGCGCGCGATCCGGAGAAGCTCGTCGCACCTCACCCGAGGTCTTACGTCATTCCCATCAACTGGCGCACGCATTCGGCGAAGTTGATCATCTGCCTGGAGTAGCTTCGCACAGCGAGCCGACGCGGCGAACCGACACGCGGCGGACGGCGCGCCAGCGCTACCCGCGCGGCGCGAGGATGTCGTCGAGCAGTGCCGGCACCGCGGGATCGCGCTCGAGGTGCGGATAGCGCAGACCGTCGTGGTACGCGAGGGTGACGACCTTGAACACATCGCCGGTCTTGACGATGAGTTCCACGGCGGTTTGCGTGCCATGCGCCGCCTGGATCGCTTCCTTGAGCAGATCGGCATCGTAGGCCATGCCGTTCACGGCCAGTATCTGACCGCCTTCCGTGAGCTTCGCCTGGAATGCCGGACCGTTCCACGACACCTGCGATATGAGGCCCTTCCTGTCCGAGTCGTCGATCGCCAGGCCGATGGAGAACATCAGATTGAGGCGTTTGCGATGACCCTCCGCCGTCTTCTGAAATTCGCTGGGCGTATCGGTATACACCAGCTTGTAACCGCCGCGCCGCACGCCGTCGAGAGGAGCGCCGGTGACGAGCGAGTCCACGCGCTGATGCAGGAAGGCCGCCCAATCGTAGGGCTCCACGCCGTTCAGCGTCTTGACCACATCGGCCAGCGTATAGGTGAGGGTGCGCGTGCTGCCGTCCTCGACACCGAAGAAGGCGCGGGCGAAGTCGTCCAGTGAGCGCTTGTTCTGCGAGCGCTGGCGGATCAGCGTATCGATGTCGAGCCAGATCAGCGCGCCCTCGCTGTAGTAGTCCTCGAAGCGCTGCCAGTCGTGCCAGGACATGGGGCGGCGCGGGTTGATGATGGGATCGTTCGTCGTGTCCTCGAGCGGGCGCCAGTGCCGGCCGGTTTGGTTCTCGTGGTATGCGGCGGTGAGTGCCAGTTGATCTAGCATCTGCTGGCGCGTCCAGAGCGCAGAGCGGGCGGTGAGCACCTCGCCCCAGTACTGGGTCTGGCCCTCGTACACCCAGAGCAGGCTGTCCTGCATGGGCAGGTTGTAGTTGGCGGTCCACAGATCGGCGGGACGGCGGAACTTGCCGTTCCAGGAATGCGTGAATTCGTGGGGCAGCAGGTCGCGGTCGTAGGGAATCTTGTCCCACTCGGTGAAGTACTCCGGATCGGTGCCGTCTTCGCTGGACTGTGCATGTTCCAGTCCGTTGTCATGGATCTGGTCGCTCAGCGAGAACAGAAAATCGTAATGTGCATAATGATGCGAGGCGAACAACTTGTACGCCTGCTGCACCAGCGCCCGATGGGCGGCGAGTTGTTCGGGCTTGACCGCGAGCAGTGACGGACGATCGGCGAACAGGTCCAGATGCACCGGCACGGCATTGCCGGGATCGAGTTCCAACCGGGCTGCATAACGGCCGGCGTACACCGGGCTGTCGAGGAGGGTTTCCAGGCTCACCGGCGCGAAATTCGTGCGGGCGCCGTCCGCCGAGATCTTGTCGAGCGCCGTGCCCAGCTGGAAGCCTGCGGGCAGCGTGAGGCTCGCGCGCACCGGAATCTGGCGGACGAAATAGCCGGCCGGGTACAGCACGACGGCGTTCCATTCCAGCATCAGGAGATCGCGGCTCATTTCGGCCGCGCCGACGGCTGCGCTGGTCGGCGAGAGGTAGTCGAAATCGACGTCGATCGACTGCATCCCGGTGCCGCCGACGTCGATGCGCAGGGCGTAGACGTCGAGGGGATCGCGCTTCCAGGCGACGGGCGCGCCGTGGGTGGTGACGGTGATGCCGGCAACCTTGTCGATGGGCCCCTGCGGCGCATGATGGCCGGGCAGCCACTTGGGGTAGAACAGCACGGCGTTGCGGTCCACCCGCAGACTCTCGTGGACGTGGACGATACGGTGCTCGACATCGGAGGCATCCACGTCGAGCAGAATCTCGCCGGGATAGGGCCGGTCGCGCGGCGCCGCGAGGGGTGCCGCCGGCGGCAGCGGACGCGGCCCGGGGCTGTCGGCGCGGCCTGCCTGGACGAGGACGGTCAGGCCCATTGCCAGTGCGGCCAGTTTCATCGGGTTCATTTTCCTACTCCCTACGACGTTGAATGCAGACTACGTCGGCGAACCCGACGATGACGCTGGAAATCCGCCCGCATATGCGCAAAGATCGGTCTCCATCCATCCTGCGGTGAGCGGCGTCTTATGTCCGACTATCAGGCGCAAATTCGCTGGAATCGTCAGCCGGGGGAACGCTTCGTCGATTCCCATTACAGCCGGGTCCATGCGTGGACGTTCGACGGCGGGGTGACCATACCGGCCTCGAGTGCGGCGGCGTCGGTGCCGCTGCCCTATTCGAAGCTCGAAAACGTGGACCCCGAGGAGGCGTTCGTGGCCACGATTTCGTCCTGTCACATGCTGACTTTTCTCGCGCTGGCCGCGAAGGATAATTTCGTGGTCGATTCCTACGACGACCTGGCGGTGGGTACCATGAGCCGCAACGGCAACGGGAAACTCGCGGTGACCACCGTGCGCTTGACGCCCGAAGTGGTGTTCTCGGGAGCGGTGGTGCCGTCCGACGCCGCGGTGGACCGGCTCCACCGCAGCGCACACGAGGAATGCTACATCGCCAATTCCGTGTTGACCCAAATCTTCGTCACCGGAACCTGGCAGTACGACGGGGTGTGAACGGGGAGCCGCCGGCCAGCCGGTAAAAACCCTCCCCTAAAACGTCCAGGTGGCACTCACCATGAAGGCATCCGGGTCACCGTACCGGGAGCTGATGCGTTCGTACTCACCGCGGATCGCGACGCCGAGAAAATGCCCCTGCACGCCGGCGCCGTACGCCACTTTGGTCTGCCATGCGGTTCGACGATTCAGCACGTCACCGTCGTAGGAATCGAGATTCGTGGCCAGGCGCGCCGCGCCCAGCTTGGCAAAGACGTCGACGAACGGCAGGGGTAGGTAGCCGACCGCGGACAACACGCCTGCCTTGGGATGCGAATCCGCACCACGGCTCGAGCCGTTCGCCGACGTGTAGAAGTAGTCCGTGCCGTTGGCGTGGCCGAAGTCGATGTACTGCGCCTCCGCACCGAGAAAGGGAATCGGCCGGATGCCGCCCATCACCTTCCATGCCGTATGGTTGGGATGGGAGCTGGTCGGATAGTCGGGGTCGAAGCCGTTGTCGCTGCGGACCGTGGATTCACCGACACCCGCACCGACGTACAGACCCAGCAGATCCCACCCCGGCAGGTCATCGGCCCAGGCCGGCGCCGCCGCACCGAGGCAGACCACGCCCATCGCCGCCCACCCGCTCGCTCGTCGTTTCATGTGCTCAGCCTTTGCTCGAATAGTTCACCTGTGGACCAGCGGCCGGCCGGCAAGTTTCCACGCGGCCCGGACGGCTGGCATACTTAACATTTACGGACAGTTGCACAAACTTCCTTTCACTCCACACAGTGAACTGAGCGGGCCGGGGCGGTACCATGCGGGGCGTGATCGGACTTAAGTTCGCGTCGCCGCGCGCCGGGCAGGGTCACGAGGCCGGCCGAAATTGATAGACCTTCGTCTTCTTCATCTGGGAAAAACTCTATGTCAATTTCATGGCGCCACTCGCTCGTTTCGATGGCGGCTCTGGCCCTCCTGGTTTCCGCCGGCTGCAACACCGGCAAAAAATCCGACATCCGGCTGCTCAACGTCAGCCAGGGCTACGCCTCCCTGGACCTTTACAGCGACAGCTCGGAGGAGGTCACCGGCCTCGCGACGCAAAACATCAGCGCCTACAAGACGCCCAGTTCCGGCAGCCACACGATCGCCATCACGGCCTCCGGCGTGTCCCGTACCAACGCGCTCAAGTCCGTGGTCGAATCCCTGAGCGAGGGCAAGCACAAGACCTACGTCGCCTACGGTGACTCGGGCCAGTTCGGCACCCTGGAGATATCGGAAGACCAGAGCGCCCCGGCCAGCAGCTACGCCAGCGTCGAGGTGCTCAATACGGCCACCAACGCGGGGTCGGTCGACGTCTATCTGACCTCCTCGTCGGTGGCCCTGAGCGACACCTCGCCCACCTTCACCGCGGTTGCCGGCGCCACGACGGCCGCCTTCGCCACCATCACCAGCGGCACCTTTCGCCTGCGCGTCACCGCGACGGGCAGCAAGAGTGACCTACGGCTCGACGTGGCGAGCGTGACGCTGGCGAGCGGCAGCGTGACCTCCCTGATAATCGCCGATACCAGCGGCGGATTCCTGGTGGACGCCGCCGTCCTGCCGCAGCAAGGGACGCTCACCTACGAGACCAACCCGAGCGCACGGGTGCGTGCCGTCTCCGGCGTTTCGACCGGCTCGAACGTGGTGGCAACGATGGGCGGCGTGGGCCTGTTGAGCGCCGCGCCCGCCAACAGCATCGGCACCTACCAGTTGGTGGGCGTGGGCAGCGAGGCGGTCACCCTGAACGTCGGCGGTACCGCGGTGACGGTGGCCAATCAGACCTTGACGGAGGGCGGCGATTACACGCTGCTGATCTACACCTCGGCGGGAGCGACCACCACCGCGCTGTTGACCGACAACAACCATCTTCCCACCAGCGGTTATGCGAACGTCCGGCTGGTCAATGCCATGTCGGGCTCGGCGGATCCCATCTCGCTGTCCGTGGATTACTCCCCCATCGCATCGAGCATCGTTCTCGGGTCGGCATCCGCCTATACCAACGTGACGGCCAGTACCACGGCACAACTCGACGTGACGGACGCCACCACGTCGGCGACCCTGTTCTCGCAGGCATCGACCACGTTGACCACCGAAGAGGTGTACACGTTGTTCATGTTCGGCAGCGCGAGTGCGCCGACCGGTACGCTGCGCACGGACCGCTAGTCGTCCGACGGCGGTGGACCCGCGGCGGACGTCGACGGCGACGTTCGCTGCGGGGTGAGGCCCGGCCCCGCCGAATCAGTAGGTCTTGTAGGGCAGGAACTTGCCCGACATCACGATGTTGACGCGGTCGCCGTTCGGGTCCGGCGTGCGGGTCAGGTCCATCTTGAAATCGATGGCGCTCATGATGCCGTCACCGAATTCTTCGTTGATCAATTCCTTGAACGTCGTGCCGTAAACCTGGATGAGTTCATAGAAACGATAGATGAGGGCGTCGGTGGGCACCGTGGTCGGTAGCGAGCCCTTGTAGGGCACGACGGTCAACCACCGCTGCTCTTCCTCGGTGAGGTCGAACAGCGGGGCGACCAGGGCAGCCTGTGCCGCCGTCATCGTCATCTGGCCGAGGCACGCCGCGGTCACCCACTCCTTGCTCAATCCCACCGTGGCCGCGACGTCGCTCCATTTGAGCGATTTTCGAATCCTGGCGGCGATGATCTTCTCGGTGACGTGGGCACGGGTCATGCGATTTCTCCCGAAGTTTCGACGAAGAGGCGTCCCGCGTGACCCCCCCGGCCCTGAATTACCCGACCTGTCTCATTCCTCGCCGATGAGTTTCGGCACGTAGGGCACGCCGAGACCGGTCACATCGTTGTAACCGGCAGGGGTCGCCGCGTAGGTGGCCAGCGACGTGAAGTTGAACACGTCGTTGATTCCCTCGCAAATGGCCTGCGCACACACTTCGAACGCATAGGGTGACGTGACGATGAGCTCCGGAACGGAGTTGACCGTCACCACCCGTGCCGAGTTCGGATTGTTGGCGTAGCCGCGCAGCAGCGACACCGGTTCGGCCGGCGCCACGATCTGGTTCAGACCGCCGCTCGAGAGGTTGACGCCGTCGCCATGGCTGCCGTTGCTGTAGAGCAGCGGATTGGCGAATCCCACCAGGGGCTCGCCCATGGCGGTGCGCCGCTGGTTCATCACGGCGATGACGCCCGCCATCAGGGGCGACGCGAGGCTGGTGCCGCCAAGGGCGTTCTCGCAATATTCCTGGGTCTTGGAAATCGCCTTGCACCCGGAATCGGCGTACTTGTTGCCGGCGATCGTGAAGGTCTCGCCGAACAGATAGCCGGTGTAGGGATCGGCCACCATCGCGACGTCGGGACTCACGCGTTGCGGAGAGGGCAGCGTTTCCGTATAGCCACTCGCCAGGTTCAAGGTGGTCGCCAATGCGGTGGGCACCACGCCCTTCTGGTACGACGGCTGCGCCTCGAGCAGGCTGATACCGCCGCCCGCGCCCGAGTAGAAGCTGAAGTCGTCGAAGGTGACGCCATAGGCCGACGTGGTGGCGATTCCCGATGTGGTGACATTCCACGGACCGACCACCGTGACGTCGTTCAAGTAGGCGCGGTAGGTGCCCCAGCCGTATTCCGACTTGGTGCCCTCCACGTCCCGCACGAACAACGACGTGCCGCCCACGCCGGTGACGTACGCGCTGGTGGCTGGCCAGCTTCCCGACGCGATGCCGTTGATCGCCGACAGATCGCCGTCGTCGCCCGAACTGAACAACACGGTCATGCCCTGCGCGGCTCCGGCGAGGAAGGCCTGGTCGTCCATGGTCTGCTGGCCCGACGCGAGTGATTCGCCGCTGAGCCCGTAGCTGTTGGTGACCACGTCGGCCAGATGGTTGTACAACACGTCGAGCAGGGCGATGGAAAGCGACGTTTCGCAGTCACGCGCACCCACGTAGAGGATGTTCGCGCCCGGCGCGGCGCCGTGCACGGCCGCCATGTCGAGCGATTGTTCCTCCCACCAGCCGTAGGGTCCGCAGGTTTCGGTCGGCGAGACGTCGTAGATGCCGGCCGGGATGATCTGCGAGAAATTTTTCCCGGCTTTGAGCGCCGGCAGATCATGGTTGGCGGCGTAGCGGTTCGAATCGGCCAGCAGCGTCGGCGACGCGTACGCATCGACGATGGCGACGGTCACACCCTTGCCGTCGTATTTGACCTTGTTCAGACCGTACGCGGCCTGGACCTGCTGCGGCGTGTAGCCGCATCCCAGCCACGGAATGGCGGCGCCGTACACGTCGGCAGGGGTGGTCAGGTGTGCCACGATTTTATAATGGCCGTACCCCCTGTTGCACCAGGGTGAGGGATTGGAGGCGGCCACCGGTGGTGCCGTCACCGCGGTGGTGGCTTTGCCCGTCGCGGCGGCTTCGACGTCTGCGGACGCGAGGTCGTTGCCGGGCGCTGAACTCTGCACGGTCTTGGCGGCGGCCGGGGCCACCAACGGACCGGCGGTGGCGGAATGATGGTACGGCGTGCGCAAGACGCTGGTCTCATCCAGGCCCTCGACGTACACCACGGTGGAGGTCATTCCGGCGCCAAGCGTGGGCTGTTCCTTGTTGGCGCGCAGCGTGTGACCCTTGTACGAATACAAATCCTGGGTGACGTGGAAGGTGGAACGCAGCTGCGCGACGGTGGCCGTCGCGGAGACGTAGGCACCCTGCGGGCCGGCATGCACGTTGGAC
>CAZZYJ010000044.1:0-17477 GCA_964658215.1 uncultured Steroidobacteraceae bacterium
TCGGTGCTGTAAAGGCTGCACCCCTCACCCCCTCGCGAGGCTTTTTATGATCGTGTCGGCCGGCGCCCACAGCCGCACGCGGTGGTGAACCGCTATGGCGCAATGAGAAGCCTGGTTAAATGCGCGACGGACACAGGATGCGAAATTACTTCGCCGATAACCGCCAGCGACGGCACCCATCATTCATCAAGAGGACACAGACATGGCAACAAAACGTAAAGCTTCGGCCCGGACCAAAAAAGAGTCGCCCACGGCGGCTGATTTGCTTCTCATGGAGCTGCGGGAAATTCACAGCGCCGAGAGCCAGCTCTCGTCTGCTCTGCCGCGGCTTTCCAAGTCCATCCGATCCGTGGCCCTCAAGGAGATGGTGGACGAGCGGCTCGCGGAAGGCGAGACCCTGCTCAACGACATCGAGACGGCATTGCAAGAAATGGACGAAAGTCCCGGTCGCAAGAAGAACGTGGCCGCCGAGGGGTTGATCGCGGATGCGCGCGAACACGTCCAGGAAATCGAGGCGGGGCCGGCGCTCGACGCCGTGCTGACCGCCCTGCTGCAGAAAACCGAGAATTATTGCATTGCAGCCTGGGGTACCGCGAAGTCGTTGGCGGCGGCCGGGGGTCGAAGCACGGCGGCCCGAGCCATGGAGCGAGCGATCAAGGAGGGCCGTAAGTTCGATGAGCGTCTGACGAAGCTCGCCGAAACTGAACTGACGCCGGCGCTGCTGGAAATGGAATCGGAGGAGGATGAAACGGCGGACGATGCCGGCCGGGCGGGCAAGAAGAACGGCGGCTCCGAAGCCCGCGCGTAATGGAGGTGGCGAGGCGGGGGCACGGGCCAGGGTCGGTGCCCCGCGTCGCCGCACTCGCCTCCACACCGGCTAGCTATTGCGTCGGGGGTTCGCTCGGTTACCCTCGAATAGACATTTTGAACCGGTTGGCGGTCTCTTTAGGCTCCCATAGAGGAGCCGGACATGAAAGCTCTTTGGTTGACCGCTCTTGATGTGCTCGCGCAGTGCAGCCATGAGATCGGCCCGCATGGCGAGCACGTGCGCTTCGGCCTCATCAAATCCGAGATCGCAGAACACGCTCCGGCTGGAAGGTAGGATGGTGCTATTTCGTATTTGGGCCTCTCAGGATGGCATGGGCGCGCACGGGGAAGGTGCCCATGGCGACGATCTTGGGCGGTGCGGCGGAGAACGTGAAGTCGTCGATGGGCAGAGCGGAAAGGTTGGTCATGTGTTCCACGATGGGAATGCCGGCGCCGAGTAAGATCGAGTGCACGGGTCGCGTGAGGTCGCCGGTGTCGTCGATGTTCAACGAGTCGATGCCGACCAGGATGGCGCCGTGGTCGCGCAGGTATTCGGCAGCCGCTTTGGTGAGGAACGGATGACCTTCGAAGTATCGGTCGGTGCGCCAGTGGCGATCCCAGCCGGTGTGGACCAGAACGGCGCGATGGCGCATCTCGATTGCCGCAAAGCTCATCCAGTCGACCGCACGGTCTTCGATGCCGGTCGCGCGCACGACCACTCCGGGAATGTTCGCCATGCTCGGCAAGGGCGTCGTCGCCAAATCAGGTCCATCGGAATAGCGATGATACGGGGTGTCGATGTACGTGCCCGTATTCGCGACCAGGTCGATGCGTCCGATCTGGAACTCCGTGCCGGGTGCATAAATTCCACGCGACTGCAGATGAGAAATATGATCGCAAACGATCGGGGCGGGCAGGCCTTTGTAGGTGATCATGCCGTTCCGACGAGATGAGCGGCCAGCGCCTCGTCCGCGATGGCGTCGCCGTTGGAAAATTTAACGGCAAAATCGAAGAGAACGCGTCTGTCTGGCACGGTATTTCCTGTCATGAACTCGCTAGAGAGGCCGTGTCCTCCCTCGTTCTCGCTCGCGAACACGAAGCTCGTCACCGGGAGGTGCCGATCGGGCGAGGGCCGGACCCACGCCTCGAACCCTGCGCTTCTAAGCTTATAGCAAGCAGGACGTAGGGTTTGCGCGGCGGCGGCCGATACAATCGGCTGCGGCCATGACACCTCAACTCCCGCGGCGAGATTTTCCATCGACTCACAGCAACGGGTGGCCGACGTGTTCGCAAGACAGGCGCTCATTCCGCGCGCGGTGGATGTGCGAGCGCTGTGGGACGACCGCTGCAATGACATCATTCTGGAAAAGGTATAACACCGTGTCCGCATCCCTGGTACGTCCTCTCGAGTCGGTCCCGCGGTTGGCTCCGCGGTCGGTTCCGCAATCAGTGCTGGAGGGAATTACACGCCGTCTGGCGGCAACCGCCGAGGAGTTCGATCGGCGCGCAGAGTTCCCCAAGGCGAACTTCGACATCCTGGCGCAGGAAGGCTTGATTGGGCTGACGGTGTCGCCGGAATACGGTGGGCGGGGGGCGGGGCTCGTGGAAGCGCTGCGGGTGTTGAGTGCCGTGGCCAGGGGTGAACCGTCCACCGCCTTGATCCTGTTCATGACCTACGGCTATTACGGCCGGTTGGCTTCGCAAGGATGGCCGGCGCCGCTATTCGAGCGGCTGGCGCGGCAGGCCGTTGCCGGCGGCGGATTGATCGGCGGCCTTCGTGTCGAGCCTGAACTGGGCACCCCGGTTCGCGGTGGTTTGCCGAAGACCGTGGCGCGCCGTACGGCACAAGGGTGGGCGCTCACGGGCAGCAAGATTTATGCGACCGGGTCGACGGGCCTTACGTGGTTCGCGGTATGGGCCAAGACCGACGATGTGGAGCCGCGCGTTGGCACCTTTCTGGTCGCCGCCGACAGTCCGGGCATCGCGATTCTGCCCGCCTGGGATCACCTGGGGATGCGGGCTACCGTCAGCCACGAAGTGGTGTTTGCGGACACGCCGGTTCCCACCGAGCACGCCGTCGACGTGCGGCGCCCTTCGGAGTGGGTGGCGAAGCCCGGGGACCATTTTCTTGCCGTGTGGAACGCACTCGCCATTGCCACGATTTATGATGCGGTTGCCCAGGCCGCGCGCGACTGGATACGGACTTATCTGAAAGAGCGCGTCCCCGGCAATCTCGGGGCGTCACTTGCGACCCTGCCGCGGGTGCAAGAGAGATTCGGTGAGATCGACGTGCTGCTGTACTCGAACCGGCTGCTCCTGGAGAGTGCGGCCGAGCGCGTCGATGCCGGCAGGGGAGTCGGTGCGGTGGAGGCGAACAACATCAAGTACGTGGCGACGGGAAATGCCATTCGCGCGGTTGAGATCGGTCTCGAACTTACCGGCAACCCGGGCCTCAGCCGCAAAAATCCGCTCGAGCGTCACTACCGGGACGTCTTGTGCAGTCGCATTCACTCGCCGCAGAACGACACCATTCTCGTCGCAGCGGGGCGCTCGGGATTTGGAGAGAGTCACCCATGAGCCAGCACGCCCGTTCCACCGCATAGCCGGGCTTCCTGGATTGACGGTGTCCGCTGCGCGCGCACCGCTCGGGGCTGTTCATGCGCCAAGCTGATTCGCCGTAAGATCGCCGCACGGACGCACCCGCGACCGAGGAGGATCTGAGCATGACCGGACGGGCACTGGTGGTAGGAGCGAGTGGCATCGTGGGGCACGCCATGAGCGCGTTGCTGGTCGAGGAGGGCTGGACGGTGTTTGGGCTGTCGCGGCGCCCCGTGCTGCAACGAGGGGTGGTGCCGATCGCGGCGGATCTCCTTCAGCCCGCGGAACTCGCGCCGGCGCTCGCCGACGCCCACCCGGATGCCGTGTTCATCGCCACGTGGTCCCGGCAGGTGGACGAGGCGGAGAACATACGGGTGAATGGCGCGATGGTGCGCAATCTGCTCGCGGCGCTGCGCCCGGCGGCGAGCGTCGGGCATGTCGCGCTCGTCACGGGCTTGAAACACTATCTTGGACCGTTCGAGGCCTACGGCAGGGGCGTACTGCCGCAGACCCCGTTCCGCGAGGAGCAGGGGCGGCTGGATGTGCAGAACTTTTATTATGCTCAGGAGGACGAGCTGTTCACGGCGGCTGCACGCGATGGCTTTGGCTGGAGCGTCCACCGCCCGCACACCGTCATCGGCGAGGCGGTCGGCAACGCCATGAACATGGGAACGACCCTTGCCGTCTATGCGACGCTGTGTCGGGAGATCGGTCGTCCGTTCCGCTTTCCCGGCTCCGAGGTGCAATGGAACTGTCTCACCGACATGGGAAAGAGCCGCAGAATGGGTTTCAACCGCTACCAGGCGACCGACGATGCCTTCTTCGATTTGTTCGCGCGACTGCGGGCCGACCGGCTGATCCCGTGACGCCGGTTTTCCGGTGACGCCTCTCCATGGTATGCATGTGAGCCGAATGGCCCGATGTACCTACGCCGCCGCTTGCGCTCTGTCGGCGGAAGCGTTGGCCGTCAGCGCTTCCACGGCGGCGATGACGGGACCGGCCTCGGTCCGCACCAACCAGTCGGACGACACCTCGACGAAGCGCACCACCCGGTCCCGATCGATCACGAGTACGGCGGGCTTGGGCAGCTCCCAGGTGCCGGTGCCGGTGATGTCGCCGATGGGATTGTGGCGCGCCAGCGCCGCCTGGCGCGACGGTTCGTCGTAGCTGTAGAGAATGCCGAAGCGACGGCCGAGTTCGTTGCCGAGATCGGTGGCGACGGCGAACTCGAGGTTGTGCCGTTCCTTGATGGCCCGCAGCTTGTCGGGAATCTGCGGGCTCAAGGCGAGGAGGCTCGCGCCGAGTTCGCGCAGCCGCGGCCAGAGCGCGCGCTGATAATGGGGCAGGGCGATGTTGCAGGCGGGGCATCCGGCAAAACGGAAGAATATGAGGACGACGGGTCCGCCTGCCGCGAGCTCGTCGAAGTCGATGACATTACCGTCCACGCCGGGGACGCTGAACGACTCGATCACGGTGCCCAGCTCGACGTAGCCGGCGCGCTCCTCGGTGTCGACGAGACGGCGTCGTTGTTCGACATTGACCCGAAGGTCGGCGGGCTGCCAGGTGGCGACCCGCTCGGTATGCAGATTCGCGAGCAGCTGATTGAGCGATTCGGCGGTGGATGCGGTCATGAGGGCTCCCTACCCGGCACGGGCGGTTTTCTGGACGGGGTTGGCGGACGTCCCGCGGCGGGCGAGTGAGTCGCGCACGCGGGGGATGATCTCCCGGCCATAGTCGATGGCGTCCTGCAACGGATTGAAGCCACGGATCAGGAAGGTGGTGACGCCGAGCTCGTGGTAGGCGAGCAGCGATTCGACCACCTGGTCGGGCGTGCCCACGAGCGAGGTCGAGTTGCCCTTGGCGCCGGTGAGCGCGGCCATCTCGGTCCACAGCCGCTTGTCGACCACCTTGCCCAGGGCCGCCGTCTCGAGCAGACGCTGCGCGCCGACATTGGCCGGCGGCGTTTTGCGCTTTTCGAAGAGTTTGATGCCGCTCTTTTCCGACGGCACGCTGCCCTGCAAGGCCTTGGCTTGGGCTAGGATGTCGTCGGCGCGGGCCCAGGCGTCCGCCTCGGTGCGCCCCAGTATGGGTCTGAGCGACAGGCTGAAGCGAATGTGCTCGGCCCGTCCGAAGGGGGCGGCGGCGGCGCGCACGCGGGTGATGGTTTCGCTGACCTGAGCCAGGGACTCGCCCCACAAGGCATAGACGTCGGCGTACTGCGCTGCCACCTCGATCGCCGCCGCCGACGAGCCGCCGAAGTAGATCGGCAGATGGGGCTTCTGGAAGGGCCTGACGGCGGAGTATGCCTGGGTGAAGCGATAGTTGGCGCCTGCATGATCGATCGGCTCCTCGCTGCTCCAGATGCGTTTGACGATGTCGAGGTACTCGGCGGTGCGCGCATAGCGCTCGCCGTGATTGAGATAGTCGCCGTCGCGACGCTGGTCGGCATCATCGCCGCCGCTGATGATGTGTACGGCGATGCGGCCCTTGCTGAAGTGGTCGAGCGTCGCCAGGGTGCGCGCGTACAACGTCGGCGCCACGAATCCCGGGCGGTGCGCGAGCAACACCCCGAGCTTGCGGGTGTCGGCGAACACCTGCGCCGCGGTGACGACGGCGTCGGGCGAGGCGCTGCTGTGCGCCATGAGCACCCGATCGAAGCCGCCGGCCTCGTGCGCGAGCGCCACCGAGCGTGCGTAATCGGTGTCGATTGCAGGACCGGACGGCGGGATGATTTCGGACACCTCCTGGGTGCCGACATAGCCAATGAATTCCACGGACATCAGATTGCTCCTCGGTATCGAATGAGACGATCACGCCAAGACGATGGAACGTCCGGACGTGCTCGACGGTGATGCAAGACCCGGCGCCTGGGCGGTGGGCTCGGTAACGGTGGAGTCGGACGGCTCCACGTCCGACACGCCGATGGCGTTCAACAACTGCCTGCGCAGGGCCAGGAAGCCGGGTTGGCCATGATCGCGCGGGCGCGGCAGATCGATGCGGAGCGAGGCGATCATGCGGCCACGCTCGATGACCAGGGCGCGATCTGCCAGAAGGATGGCCTCGTCGACGTCGTGAGTGATCAGCAGCACCGACAAGCGGTGCCGCCGCCACAGCGACTCGACCAGACGATGCATGCGCATGCGGGTGAGGGCATCGAGCGCCGCGAAAGGCTCGTCCAGCAGCAACAGCTTCGGATCGCGCACCAAGGCGCGGGCGAGGGCGGTGCGCTGCGCTTCGCCGCCCGACAGCGTGGCCGGATAGGCGTCCAGGCGGTGCTCCAGGCCGACTTCGGCGAGCGCGGCGCGGGCCTGATCGAGTGCGGAGGCACCTTGCAGGCCGAGCGCGACGTTCTGCAGGGCCGTCTTCCAGGGCAGCAGGCGCGGCTCCTGAAAGACCACCATTCGTTCGTGCGGCACCTGCACGACGCCGGCGCTCGGTGCGTCGAGCCCGGCGAGCGTGCGCAGCAGCGTGCTCTTGCCGGAGCCGCTGCGGCCGAGCAGCGCCACGAACTCGCCCGACTCGATGGCGAGATCGACGTTGTCGAGCGCCAGGGTGTCGCCGAAGCGGCGGCTGACGCCGCGCACATTCACCATGCGACCGCTCATGCGGCGGCGCTCACGAACGAGGGCCGCCAGCCCAGGAGCCGGCGCTCCAGCCAGCGCACCAGGATGTCGACGATCAGCCCCAGGAAGGCGTAGATCAGCAGGCCCACCACGAGCAGATCGATGCGCATGAAGTCGCGCGCATCGTTCATCAGGTAACCGATGCCGCTGGTCGCGTTCACCTGCTCAGCGGCGACGAGAATGAGCCAGGACACCCCCAGCGAGTACCGCACCCCGACGAGTGCCGTGGGCAGCGCGCCCGGCAGGATGACGTGCCGGATCAAGGCGCCGCGCGACAGGCCGATGATCTTGGCCAGCTCGATTAGCTTGGGATCGACCCCGCGTATCCCCGAGTAGAGCGTCAGATAGATGGGGAACACCGCCGCGACGCTCACCAGCGCCACCTTGGGGACCTCGCCGATCCCGAACCAGATGATGAAGAACGGAATCAACGCGAGCACGGGCAGGGTGCGCAGCATTTGCATCGGCGCGTCGATCACGTATTCGCCCGTGCGCGACAATCCGGCCAGGAGTGCCAGAGAGCCGCCCACCAGCAGCGCAACCGACATGCCCTTGATCACACGGACCAGTGACACCAGCAGGTGATGCTGGAGCGCGCCGTCCGCGGTCAGTTCCATGAAGCCGGCGATCACCTGGCTGGGCGCCGCGAGCGTGCGGCTCGAAATGAAGCCCGTGGAGCAGCAGATCTGCCACAGCGCCAGGAGGGCGAGCGGGCTCAAGGCGCGCAGCCATTGCCGGGACCGCCTCTTTCGCGGTGGGGCAATCGACAGCGACAGCGCAGGATCGTCGAGCAAGGCCGGTGCGGTGATTTGCATGCGGGGAGTATTCGCGCGGTGTGGGCGGCGCGTCCAAGTTCATTTGCTTATCACCCTATAACGATGCGCACTATGGACTATTCATGACACGGATGATGGCGGCGTGTCTTTCGATGTCGCACGAGCATGCCGATAGAACCAAGCGATGTTGGCGGACGCTGCGTCACGAAAGGTAGGGTGGCGAATCACACGTAACGAAGGGAGATCGAGATGCCCGGCGAATTCATTGGAATGTTGAACACCAACGGCCTGTCGGAATCGCGTCAGCCGCGGGGGCCCGCGATCGACAAGGCGTATCTCGTGGCGATTGCCCGGGCGCATGAGCACGCAGAATTCGATCGCGCGTTGATGGTGGGCACGTGAACACCGGGGGCAGGGCGTCGACGCGACCGGTAATCAACTGCCGTTCCGCGTTGAACGGCGCGGTCGGGGGGCGCCGCCCTCACCGCGGCTCCAGCAGCTTCATTCGGTCAGGCAGTTCGGATCGAAGTCGTAGTGGCCGCGGAGCCAGGCCCCGATTTCGCAGGCGAACTGGCTGGGCTCGAAGCACCGGTATTTTTCGATGAGGTTACGGCGGGTGGCGCCGTCGATGGCGGCCAAACCGCGACGTTGAAAAAGATCGAGGTCACTGAGGACTTCAGTGGCCAGCGTCGCGCCGCAGATCGACGCCAAGATCGTTCGAAAGTCGGCATGAGTCTCGGGCACATTACCGTTGCGGAGGACCGCGGCGTAGGCGGCGAGCGGCACTCGGGACAGGCTTGGTTGGTTCATGGGATTGATGGAGATGCCGGCCACCAGTTGGCAGTGCAGGGGGCGGCCGTCGTCGAAGGGCTCAAGATAAAGATGCGTGGAACGCTCTTTGCCGTCGTTGGCCACTTGGTTCTCCCAGATAAACGGTTTTCGGCGAAGCCGATCGGCTATGTCCGCGAGGTGTGCGTCCGGATATCTTGACGAGCAGACTTTCTCTCCCGTCCAGAAGATGTCGATGGCGGGATCTACAGACCGTCCCAACGTCCGAAGATAATTCAATGGAGCCGGGCCAAAAACCTTCTCGAGCACGGGGTCGTCCGAATAGTAGGTTGGACACACGATGAACGCTTGTGCCTTGCTCCACTCCGTCACGTCGTTCACGACCCGAGCCTGCATCTCAGCGAGCTGGGGGCCGCCTCGCATATCGTCGAACAGTAGACATAGCAGGTCGATACCGACCTCATCCAACTGAGCCACCTTTCGCTGCAGGTCCGCCCTTGCCTGGGCAGAGGGGTCGAGGTGGATCTCGTAGGGCGTCAGGCCGATGCCGAACTCAATACCCAGCTGTCGACATTGGCCGCTGAGCGTACTGAGCTGTGTGAGTTGCTCCACGGGGAGGGGCTCCCGCCATGCCCGCCGTAGATATCGATCTGCCTTCGGTGCGTAGATATAGCGACGAAAACCTCGCGGCTGCAGGAAGCGGAGAGTATCGAGACGTGAGGCATCGGGCCAGGGCCGTCCGAAGAATCCTTCGACGATGCCGAGCGACGATAGTGTGCGGGCCATCATTCGGCGCCTGCGCCGAACGGCGTGCCGCGCGCGGTCCCGTACGCGGCGTCGAAGGCTTCGAGGCCCGCGCTGTCGTGCACCGTGCCGACCGTGATCAGGTCGTCGAGCTGCTGGACCGCGCCGCGGGTGTCATCGTAGGCGGGCCAGTGCGGGAGGTGGCGTCCGTTCGGATTGCCGGACCTTGCAAAGTTGACCCAGTAGCTGGAGATGCTCCGGGCCAGTCGGTGATCTCCTTTCGTCCACTTCCATGATTCTTGATCCAGGTGATCGAAGACGTACCAAAGTTCTGCGTAATGACTCGCGCCCCAGCCCTCGGCGAACGAACCGGTGGGAAACGGGGGCTGGTGATCGAACGAGTAATAATACACGGGGTGGTGGCCCGTTCGTGCCTGCAGGCGTGCCCATGCCCACATGTCCCAGCCGAAGCGCAGATCCCGCTCGAGGTCCAGGCGCGCCTGACGCGCCCGCACATCGGTGTCGTGGGGATAGGCTCCGATGATCGCCGCCGGCAATGGACCGAAGGATCGTTCGACATCGTTGGCGAAGGTCGACGCCGTCAGCTGGGAGACATCCGCCAGGGCGCGTGCCTCCTCTGCGTTCGAACCCAGCAACAACGGCACATCGTTTTGATGACCGGCCGCAAAAACGTCGTAAGGACTCTCCGGCAGCACGTACGGCTCGATGACGGGGTGGGCGATTGCCGCAGCGGTGCCCCCGAGCAAGGCCCTCGCCGGGAGTTGGCGCATCTCCCGGATGGACGATGTTCCCAGGGAGGCCGCATAGCCTTCTCCCTCCTCTTCGGCATGGGTCAGCAGGTACTGAGGGGCGAGGGCGAGCGGCTCGAACAAACCGCCACTTTCCGCAATGGCCCGTTGAAACAGTCCCTTCGCGCGCGGCGAACCCATCAAGGCACTCACCGCCATCGCTCCGGCCGATTGACCGGCAACGGTGACGCGCCCGGCGTCGCCACCGAAGGCGCCGATATTTCGTTGAATCCATTCGAGCGCGGCGATCTGATCCAGCAAGCCATAGTTGCCCGATGAGTGGTGCGCGGATTCTCTCGTGAGCTCTGGATGGGCAAGAAAACCGAAGGGACCGAGCCGGTACGCCACGGTGACGACGATCAACCCCTTGCGTGCGAGGCGGTCTCCCCAATACAACGGCATGGAAGCCGAACCGTTGCTGTAACCCCCGCCGTGGATCCAAACCATGACGGGCAGATGCGCGGTCGATTTTCTGGCCGGCGTCCAGATATTGAGATAAAGACAGTCCTCGTTCACCGTCGGAGGACGCTCGCCCGGCATGGACACACCGGCTTGCATGCACGCCGCGGCGAAAGCGTCGGCCTTGCGCACGCCTTGCCACGGCGACACCGACTGGGGCTCGCGCCACCGCAGTGGCCCCAGCGGCGGGGTGGCGTAGGGGACGCCTCGGTAGAGCGCAAGGCCGCCGATCTTCGTCCCTTGCAGGAAACCGGATTCCACACGAAGTGGCCTCGCCTGCGCGAGGTTGCTGGAAAGCATCAGCGCCAACAGCAACCCGGATGCCGACTTGAGTAATTGCATGGATTCGTCCCGTCCCGAACTGAATTGGAAGTCTGTTCGCTGACGCCCTCCTCAGCGAGGTCCGTTGATCACTTTCCCGGTACGGTTCATCACAAAACGGCATACCAGGTACCGCTGGACAGTGCTGGGGCGTCGCGGCAGACTGACTGGATGGTCGTTACCGATGTCTTGGACCCGGATTCTGCCCTTGGGTGCCAGACCCGGTACCTGCGCGAAGGCCTGTACGGCTTGCTCTACTGGCTGATGTTTTTATTGGTGCTGGAGCCGGACAACGTGTTCCGCGCGGCCAGAGGCGGCTACGCCCTGGGCTTCGACCATGAAGTGCTCCGGATCGGCGCCGCCGCCGTCCTGGGGGCGGGTGCGACGCCCTTGTTGATGGGTTTCATACGGCGATGCCCGGTCGTGGGCCCCGGTCGTTGGCGCCACCGACTGGCACACGCCGTCGCAATTCCCGGCCTGGCTCTGGTTTTGATTCTAGTCTCCTGTTTCCTGGCGGCCTGGGGGTTCGAGAGAAGATGGCTCCCCTCACCCGGCGAGATACGCGAGCAGATCGTCTGCAACGGGCTGCTGGTCGCTTATGCGGTATTCGCCTTGAATGCGCTTGCTCATGCGTTCTACGCTTTCGAGGATAAACAGGCTGTGCGCTCAGCCGTGGTCCCGTCGGGGAGGCTCACCAGGATTCCAGTCAGTCATCGAGGACGTCGAAGCTACGTGGAAATTGCGGATGTGGATTGGATCGAGACGCAGGGCAACTATCTGGCGCTGCACAGCAAGTCCACGGCCCATCTCATTCGCGCAACGTCGCTCAAGTTCGAAGCGCAACTGGACCCGGAGCGCTTCGTGCGGATTCACCGCCGCCTGATCGTGGCGGTCGATCGAATCCAGGAATTGCGTCCGTTGGGGAACGGCGACGCCGTGCTGCGGTTGCTGGACGGACGCGAACTTCGCGTCAGCCGGCGCCATCGAAAAACCATCGCGCAGCGGTGGGGCGCTTCGCCGCCGCCGCCGACCTCGCCACCGACGCCAGTGGTATCACGCCGGCAGCTCAGGGCGTCTCGATAACTTCGTACTTGACCATCGCCACGCCGGTCTTGTGCAGGCCGAGGGCGTGCGCGGCGCGCGGCGTGATGTCGAGGATGCGGTCGGCCTGTGCCGGGCCGCGATCGTTGATGCGCAGGACGACGCTCCTGCCGTTCTTGACGTTGGTGACCTTGATGCGGCTGCCGAGTGGCAACGTCTTGCTGGCGGCGGTGAGCTCGTTGCTGTCGTAGGCCTGTCCGCTCGCGGTGCGCCGGCCGTTCAGCTGATCGCTGTACACCGAGGCGAGTCCGCGCCGCGGCGCCGTGGAGGGGCCGGACGCGGCCGGTGCCTCGGCTGCCCCTGCCGAGGGCACGCCGCCCTGAATCCACAGCAGGCTGAGACCCAGGACGGGAGCGAAAAAACGGCGGAGAGGCGATTTCATGAATGACCGCTTCAAGCAACGTCGTAGGCGGGAATGCACACCGGTTTCAACGAGGCGAGCAGTGCTGCGCGTTCGGTCTCCGACACCCACCACGACACGTCGTGACAGGGGCTGAACACACGGAAGGGCGCGGCGGAGGAGAGCAGCGCCGCAATTTGCTGCCGCGTGTAGGCCACTTCCGTGGTCCGCTGGCACTGCGGGCAGCGAATCGGGACGAACAGGACCGGGTGTCTGAGAGGGCTCTGGGAAGTGTCGGGCATATCGACTCCTTTGCCTGGCAACTTAGGCCAGTTGCCGCACCGTCGTCTGTGACCTGCCTAACATAACCCGCGCTCGGAGTCCTATTTTGTCTCGGCGTGCGCGGCGGGGGGCGCGTCGAGACCGCCAAAACGGCGCCGCCGGCCGGCGTAATCGGACAACGCGCTGCCGAATTGGCGCTCGTCGAAGTCCGGCCACAGGCATTCGGAGAAATGCAGTTCGGCATATGCGCATTCCCACAACAGGAAATCACTGAGGCGCCGCTCGTTGCCGGTGCGGATCAGAAGGTCGACCGGCGCCGAGGGCAGCACCGAGTGATCGACTTCGTTCAGCAGGCGCTGAAACTCCTCGGCGCCGGACGCCGTGCCCTGCGCGCACGGCCGTTGCGCGCGCTGCGCGGCCTGCAGAATGCTGTGATGGGACGAGTAATCCACCGCGATGCGCAGGTGCATGCCGTTGCAGCCGGCGCTCAACCGCTCGCTCTGGTCGATGGAGCGCAGCAAATTGCCGCTCAGGCGGTCGCGACGACCGATCACGTTGACGCGGATGGACTGTTCGATGCAGCGGCGCGTCTCGGTGAAGAGGTAGCGGCCGAACAGCTTCATGAGTGCGGCGGTCTCGGACGGCGGACGCGACCAGTTGGCCGCGGAAAACGCGTACAACGTCAGGGTGTCGACGCCCGCGCGGGCGGCCGTTTCGACCGCCTTGCGCACGGCCTTTGCGCCCTCGATGTGGCCGGCGGTGCGCGGCAGTCCACGTTGCGTGGCCCAGCGGCCGTTCCCATCCATGATGATTGCGACGTGCATTGTGACGTTAGACCCGACGCGTCGCCTTGATCACGGCTTCGATGTGTTCGAGATAGCGTAGCAAGGCGTTTCTGCCGGGGGATGTGATCCGGTAGCGGGATTTGGGGCGTCGCGCCTCGAACGATTTCGTGCAGACGATGTAGCCGGCTTCCTCCAACTTGCGAGCGTGCGCGCCCAGATTGCCGTCGCTCACATCGAACAGGGCCTTCAGTTCGTTGAAGGACAGTTCTTCGTTGGTGGCCAGCGCGCTCATGATTCCCAGGCGCACCCGTTCGTAGATCAACCGGTCGAAGCCCGCATCCTGGCCGCGTGCCGGCCGGCCCGGGGCCACGGGTTTGGGCGCGGCGAGAGGCTTGGCAGGCGCCGGAAGGTCGTCGTTTTCGAGGGCGACCGGCTTATTCGCCACGGTTCAAACGCCCGATCAACACGCCGAAGGCACCATGCAGCACGCCGAAGCCCATGCCGAGAATCGCGGTGTGCCAGGCCGCGGGCACGACGAACGCGCCGAGCCCCGAGAGCGAGAACAGCGCTCCCATCATGCAGAGGAGGCGCCGCGTGCTCGGCAGCGTCACCGTGCTCGCCGACAGCACGGCACACCCATACAGCAACAACC
The DNA here is from genome assembly GCA_964658215.1 of uncultured Steroidobacteraceae bacterium. Lineage (GTDB taxonomy): Bacteria > Pseudomonadota > Gammaproteobacteria > Steroidobacterales > Steroidobacteraceae > Bog-1198. The sequence continues at coordinate 14,087 of CAZZYJ010000044.1, forward strand.
ACATGCCGGGGATCAACTGCTCGACGCCCGCGCGCCAGAGGACGGCGGTCAGCACCGCGCCGGCGAGCAGCGCGGGGCATAGACAGAACAAGAATTTCCGAACGGGTCCGAGATATTGCGCGTGACCGCGTTGCGCCGTCTCCCGCGCCATCATCGCGCCGCCCACCGCGAAGGCGAGCGCGGCGGCAACGAGCCAGATCGGCAGCCAGTACACGGCGATCCGGGGGACGGACGTCACGAGCGCGGCGCCGGTGCCGATCGCGCCCATTACAATACCCGCCATGCCCGGCACGGGCATCGAATGGGAAGAATCTATCGAGGCGCGGATATAGGCAATGTTGCCGAGCGCGCGGCTCTCGATGGGAATGGCGTCCTTGGCGCGCAGCTCGACGGCCGCGTTGGTTTTCTGCATCACGAAACTTTTAGAGCATCCACACTGAGCCGTCAAGTACTCTACGTCACAGAGAACCCCACCGAACCATGCGCATTCATTCTTATGGCCCCTCTGCCGACCAGGTCGGTGATCTGTACATGCCGGAGGCGGGCCGCGCCCGCGCCGCGGGAACGGCGCGCAAGATTCCGGTCATCTGCCTGCTGCACGGTGGCTTCTGGCGTCTCCCGTGGGGGCGGGACAACATCGCAGAGGTCGCCCGGGATCTGGCCCGGCGGGGTTTTGCGGTGTGGAGTCTCGAATATCGTCGCGTGGGATCGCCGGGCGGGGGATGGCCGGGCACTCTTGATGACGTGGCCGCCGGTGTGGATCATCTGGCGGTGCTTGGCGCGGCGCTCACCGACGCGGCCACTTCCCTCGATTTGGCGCGGGTCATCGTCGTCGGGCATTCGGCCGGCGGCCATCTGGCGCTTTGGTGTGCCGGGCGGCGGGACGGGCGGGTCCGGGTCGGTGCGGTGGTCGGCCTTGCGCCGGTGGCGGATCTACACCTGGCGCACACACTCGATTGCGGGCGCGGCGCCGTGCAGAATTTTCTGGGAGGAACCCCGCGGGAGGTGCCAGACCGATACGCCTCGGCGTCGCCGATGCAGCGGCTGCCGCTGGGCGTCCGTCAGGTTCTCCTGCACGGCACCGAGGACGACGTGGTGCCGGTGCAGATCTCGCGGCATTATGCGGCGGCCGCGGCCGCCGCGGGCGATGCGGTGGACTTGATCGAACTCGCCGGGGTGGGGCACATGGACTTCGTCGACCCCGGCAGCGCGGCGCATGGCCGCCTCTGCGCCTCGCTGGACGCGATATGCCCGGGGGCCTGACAGCGTTACAACCCGCTGAAGGAGAGGGTGATTGCATACCCACAACGGGATTTCGCAGGATCGGGTGAGGAGGGCGCGCCGACGCCGAGACGGTATAATCGCATCGGTGGAGGGGTTCATCGGGCACTGGGCGCCGCGCGGGACGGTGATTCAGCAGTGATTTGCGAATGAACAGGGAAATGCCAATCATCGATTCACCCGGCAGCGGCAGCCAACCGATTCGCTCCGCCTGCATCGTCATGTTGGCCGGCGCCATTCTGTGCGCCACCAATGGATTCATTCTCGGTGGGTTGACGGTGTTCGACAGCCGCATACTCGCCGATCTGCACATCAGCAATTCGGTGCTGCGCCTGCGCGACAGCATCACCGTGCTGACGCTGGGCATGTCGGTACCGCTGGTGGGCTATCTGATCGATCGGGTGGATGTGCGGCCCGTCCTGGTGGTCGGCCTGCTGCTCATGGCCCTGGGCTTCGTCGGTTACACCCACGTCACCGCGCTGTGGCAGATCTATGCCCTGCACGTGCTGTTCGGTCTGTCGCAGGCCACCAGCGGCGTGGTCGCCTGCGTCTACTTGGTTTCCTGCTGGACGCGTGTCCACCGCGGTCTCGCCCTCGGTGTCGTGATGGGGGGGGCGAGTCTCGGCAATGCCTTGATCCCGGCGCTCAACACCGCGTTTCTGGCGCATGCACCCTGGCGCACCGCCGTGCTGACCGGCGCGGTGGGCGGCGGCCTCTTGATCCCGCTGGTGCTGCTCGTGGTACGCAAGCCCGCCGTCGGCGGCATCCATGTCGAATCCCACGGGGGAGCCCTGCTCGATCGCGAATCGTTGGGCGCGGCCCTGCGCTCGCGTTCCTTCATGGTGCTGGGTGCCACCGCCGCAACCACCGTGCTATGCGTGCTGGCGTTGGCGACGAACATTGCCTTGTACGCGGCGAGCGCGGGCGGCCGCCATGCCGGTTCAGGGCCGCTGTTGTTGTTCGCCCTGTTCAGCGCGGCCGTGTTCGCCCAGGTGGTCTCCGGGGTTGCCGCTGACAAGATCCCGACGCGAAACATTCACGCCGTCGCCGTCGCGACCATGGCGCTCGGCGTGCTCCTTCTCGCGCTGGCGCCGAACTCCGTCTCCATCGGCGCCGTCACGTTGTTCGGCCTCGGCTGGGGGGCGAACAGCACCATGTTGCAGATCCGCCCCAGCCTGCGCTTTTCGGGGCCCATGCTGGGTCGGGTGTTGTCGTTGCTCGCGCTGCTGGAAACGCTGGGCGGCAGCGTCGGCCCGGTGATCGCGGGCTACATCAGTGACCGCGCGGGAAGTTTCACCCCGGCTTTCCTGTCGGTCGCAGCCATTCTGGCGATCCCGGTGGTCCTCACGGTCGTGTTTCGGTTCAGCGACTCCCCGGTGCAGCCGTAGCTATCGCGTTGCCCGCGAAACTCTGCATGCGTCGCTCCTTGCGGCCTGGCGATGGCTCGAGTACCGCGAGTCACCGCGCCAATCGATAGCACGGCTCGAGCAACTGGGTGGGCGGATAGAATTCGTCGTGAGTGTAGCAAAAGCCCAGTGTTCGAAGCAGGTGGCGCGATACCTCGTTGGCAGGGTGGTGACCCGCAAGGAGGGCGCGCGCTCCCAACACGTGGAAGGTGTACGGGATGATGGCGCCGGCAGCCTCGCGAGCAAATCCTTGCCGCCAATGTATCGGACGTAGCTGGAACCCGAACTCGTAAACGTCCGCTGATTCTAGACGGGGCGGCCGCACCCCGCAGCAACCGATGTGCTCCCCGGTTGCACGCGAGAAAAACGGCCAGTATTGAACCCGGTGGCGCCTCAGCGTTTCGACTTCCCGTGACAGCCGCGCCATCACCTGAAGTTCGGACAGGGGCCCGCCCGTGAAACGGGTCACCGCCGGCTCTCCCCACAGGCCCCAGGCCAGCGCCGCATCGTCCTCGGCCCAGAGGCCGAACCCCAGACGCGCCGTGGTCAGAAAAAAAGTGCGCATAAAAGAGTTCTCGTCACGGGCGTGCGGCGCGCGTGCCGGGATCCAAGAGCCGAGGTCCCGGACCTTCGTCCTGCGCTAGGCAGGGGTTCGCTTCAAAGCAATCTGCCATGGTCAGGGGTGGCACGGGCCATTTCTCCGA
>CAZZYJ010000045.1:0-17411 GCA_964658215.1 uncultured Steroidobacteraceae bacterium
CGGGCTGACCTGGACGCCCCAGCGCTGTTTTCTCCCCGAAGTGTTTGACTTTCTCTCGGGCATCGTCACGGGAAGAGGATATCAGCTCCTTCACGGGCAAACGCCAGCGCAACGGCCCTGCCAATGCCCGAATCGGCGCCCGTGATGAGTACCGCAGCGCCTTTGAAGAGTTCCGCACCCCGATAATCCCGTTCACCGTGATCGGGTAAGGGATTCAAAGCTCCGGTCATCCCAGGGGCCGACTGCTGTTGTGATGGGAAGGGAGGGCGGGGGCCCGCAGTTCGCGGATCTTTCAGCATGAGAGGGCTTCCTGTGGATTCGCGAATCGAACGTATTACAATCAAGGAATTGACAGCCACGAAAGCGAGTCTTTTATGAAATCGGGGGAGTCATGGCTAAAAAAGTAGCGCGTCGTAGTACGGTAAAAACAAGTCACCCGAAAAAGAAATCTCGAGCACCAACCGCTGCTGCTAAAGGGAAAGTTGCAAAGTCGAGGTCTGCCACTCCGCCCGCGAAATGGTCGGCACGCGTCATGAAGGAAAGCGACGCCATGGATCTCAGGGAAGGCATCTTCAAACAGACATCGGGTCTGGCCATTGCCAGGTCTCTAAAAGAGTCTGCAGAACGAAGTACCCGCCGAAAATCGCCTCCATTCCGCTCCGCCATGTCCATGTTGAACTTCGAGATCAACAGAGGCGGAAAAAATATAAGCCCGCGGAGGCGACAAATTCTGAATCAGGCAAAGGTGCAGCTTCGAAAACTATTTAGACGACCACCGTCACCGAAGGTTGATAAACGGTGAGGCGTAGAGTTCGTGCGCGACTGGGAGGGCGGGAGGTAGCGTAAGACCTCAGGCATGGCGTTGGGTATCGAACCAATCGAGCAAGGGGCCGATGCCGGACCGCATTTTCATACAGTGTCCGATGACAGCCAGCACTGGATGAACGGTTTAAGCGAGTGTCGGTGATAATCGATGTAAAATCCTCGACGGGGCTGGCGACCTGCCGATCGCTACCGAGACTTGAAACCGCTCATGAAAGTCATCAATCGAACGATCGCGTTTTCTGCGACGGATCTCGTCAATTATCTCGGCTGTCGTCATTCGACCTATCTCGATGTGCGGGCCTTGCAGCGGCCGGCGGTCGACGTGCAGGAGGATCCGTTTCTCGTGTTGCTTCAGGCGAAGGGTCTCGCGCATGAACGGGCGTATCGGGACCGGTTGATCGCGGAGGGGAGGGTGGTCATCGATCTGGCCGCCGATACGTCCGGCATCGACCGGGTTCGCCTGACGCGAGAGGCCATGGCCTCGGGCGCCGAGGTGGTCTATCAGGGGGCGCTGGCCGACGACCGCTGGCACGGCTATGCGGATTTTCTGTGCCGGGTTCCGGGCGCGTCGGCGTTGGGGGCCTTTCACTATGAAGCGGTGGATACCAAGCTTTCGAGCATCGCGAAGCCGAAGCATGCGCTGCAACTCGCCGTGTATTCTGATCTGCTGGCCGCCACTCAGGGGGTCGTTCCGGAGGCCATGCACATTGTGGTGGGCGATGGCGGTGTGGTGCGCGTCGAGACCGCGGACCTGCGCCATTACACGGCGCGTGCGCAACGCTCGTTGGAGGCGTTCGCGGCTCGTCTGCCCGTGGAGTCGGTCGGTGAACCGTGCGCGCATTGTGCGCAGTGCCGCTGGAGCAGCGACTGCGAAGACGCCTGGTCGAGGATCGATCATCTGACGCAGGTGGCCGGCATCAGCCGCAGTCAGCGTACCCACCTGACCCGGGCGGGCATCTCCACCATGGCCGCCCTCGCGGCCCTTCCCCCGGAATCCAAAGTCGCGGGTCTGCGCCCCGAGATGCTGACGCGGTTTCGGGCTCAGGCGCGGCTGCAGGTGGCGAAACGTGAAGATGGCGAGAACCGCTTGGAACTCCTGACGACGGCCGCGGGCAAGGGTTTCGCGCGGATGCCTCCGCCGGATCCGGGGGATCTGTATTTCGACATGGAAGGGGATCCGCTGTTCCCGGAAGGCTTGGAATACCTGTTCGGGTTCGTCGAGGTGTCGGCAGGAACTCCCCGATTCACCGCGTTGTGGGGGCATGACCGGGCCGCCGAGAAGGTCGCCTTCGAACAGGCCATGGATCTGATTTCCGCACAGCTGAGGCGTCATGCGGATGCGCACATCTATCACTATGCCGCGTACGAAGAGAGCGCCCTGAAGCGCCTCGCCATGCTGCATGGCACGCGTGAGAGCGCCGTCGATGATCTCCTGCGGGGCGGCAAGCTCGTCGACCTGTACCAAATCGTTCGTGAAGCCATCCAGGTCTCAGAGCCCAGTTACTCGATCAAGAATCTGGAAACCTTCTACATGGCAGCGCGCCAGGGCGACGTCAAAGATGCGGGCGCGAGCGTCGTGATGTACGAGCACTGGCGGCAGCTGCAAGATCCGAAGCTCTTGCAGGAGATCGCGGAGTACAACGAATTCGATTGCCTGTCGACCTGGAAGCTGCGCGACTGGCTGCTTTCCTTACGCCCGCCCGGCGCCCCGTGGTTCACGCCGGCCGTGGAGACCGTCAGCGCCGAGAAGGTCGTCCAGCGTACGGCGGCGCAACTGCGCTGCGATGACGTCCAGCAGCGTCTCCTGGCGGCGCCTGAAACAGAATTGCCCTTTCGGGAGTTGGTGGGTCAGCTGCTCGAGTTCCATCGTCGCGAAGCGAAGCCAGCCTGGTGGGCGATGTTCAACCGGCAGGAGATGTCCGAAGAGGAACTGATCGAGGACCCGGACTGTATCGGAGGGCTGCGCCCGGATCCGACCAGAACGCCGCAGCCCGTCAAGAAGTCGATGGTCCATCACTTCACGTTCCCGCCGCAGGATTTCAAGCTCCGCGAGGGCATGAGCCCTCGGCGGGCGAGCACCTTGAAGTCGGCTGGGCAGATCGTCGCGCTCGACGAGGACACCGGCCGGATCTCCCTCAAGATTGGCCCCTCCGCGGAGCCTTTCGAGGCGGCATTGTCGTTGATTCCGGAAGGGCCGCTGGAGACCGTCGCGCAGCGCGAGGCGCTCTATCGGTATGCCGGAGCGGTGATCGCCGGAAGCGGCACATACGGCGCCGTGACTTCGATCTTACGACGCGACCCTCCCCGGATTCGGGGGTTGGCGGCAGGCGCGGCGATCGTCGCCGACGGCACGGAGCTGATCGCCGCGGCATCGCGCGCGATACGCGACCTCGACGAGAGCCATCTCCTGATTCAAGGGCCGCCGGGCACCGGCAAGACCTACCTGTCGGCCGCGGTCATCCTGACGCTGCTCGCCGGCGGCCAGCGCGTCGGCGTCGCCTCGAATTCCCACAAAGCCATCAACAATCTGCTCGCGGAAGTCGAACGGCAGGCGCTGCGCGTGGGGCAGCGGTTTCGGGGCGTCAAGAAGTGCTCGCGGGGCGCAAATCAGGAGCACGCCGGAATCCTGATCGGCAATGCCTACGACAACGACGAGGTCGTCAGCGGCAAGTACGCGCTGATCGGGGGCACTTCGTGGCTCTTTGCGCGCGAGGACCTCGACCAGAGTTTGGACTACCTGTTCGTCGATGAAGCGGGACAGGTCGCGATTGCCAACATCGTGGCCATGGGCCTCAGCGCGCGAAACATCGTGCTGGTCGGTGATCAGCGGCAATTATCCCAGCCGGCGCAGGGCGTCCATCCCGGCGATTCCGGGCTGTCTGCCCTGGATTTCATGCTCAAGGACCTTGCCACCGTGCCGCCCGGACGCGGCGTCTTTCTCCCCGTCACCCGCCGCATGCACCCGGACGTCTGCCGATTCATCTCCGAGGCCGTCTACGACGGTCGCCTCGATGCCGCTCCCGGCAATGATACCCAGCGTCTCGAACTCGAGGCCGGTACCGACCCCGTGCTCAAACCGGCCGGCATCGCCTGGCTCGCGGTACCGCACCAAGACTGCCGCCAAAGAAGCGAGGCGGAAGGACGTCGAATCCAGGCCCTGTATACCGAATTGCTCGAGCAGCGTTGGATCACCCGGGACGGTGTCCACTCACCCCTCGGGATCGCCGACATTCTCGTCGTCAGCCCCTACAACCTCCAAGTGAATTACTTGCAATCCCTTCTGCCCCCGGCGGCACGGGTCGGAACGGTGGACAAGTTTCAAGGGCAGGAGGCGGCCGTGGTCGTGGTGTCCATGACGACCTCGTCCGCGGAGGACGTCGCCCGGGGGATGGATTTTCTCTACAGCCGAAATCGGTTGAACGTCGCCGTGTCACGGGCTAAGTGTCTCGCCATCGTGGTGGCCTGCCCCGCGTTACTCGACGCGAGCGGCGGCACGATCGAGGAGCTGAAGCTGGTCAATCTCCTGAGCTTCCTGTCGATGTATGGATCCCGACCCTGAAGCGTGGTTGGTCGGGTGGTCGGATCAACATGAGCAGTTCGTGGGAGTAAGATCGGCAATCAGGGTGGGGGGAAGCATCGGCCCGTGCCCTCCCTGGCCGATCGATGCACTCACTCCGTCGTCGATGATGGGGTATCCGGTCTCTCAATCGCAGGAGTATCGAATGATGGAACAGACACGAGGAACATTGGATCGCGCCAGCAAAGGTCCGATCGCTCCGCCGCCGGTCCTCAACGGCATCATGGCCACGGTGGCGGCAACGGTCGCCCGTTGGCCCGGCGTGGTGTCGACGGCCCATTGGGATCTCTACGACAGCTCGCGCGTCGATGGGATCGATTTCTACGTGGGCGAGGACGAACTCGGCCATATCCATCTCGACGGATCGATACACCTTGCGACCAATCCCTCATTGGGCAAGGCGTTGATCGCAGCCGGCGTCGCGCAGCGATTTCCTTACGGCCATGGCTGGGTGCAGGCGGAGATCGAGAAAATCGGCGCGACCGCCGCGGTGGCGCTCTTCGCGCGCAACTACGCTCGATTCGCTCCAGAGTGAGCGCTCGCCTCGACGCGGGCACGCGCACGGGGAGGAGGACGTTGCCTGGCGCGGGCAAGCGTCTTGAGTTGCGTAGCCGGGATACGATCATGCGCCGGGTTCGCCCGGCGTCTGACATTCAAACCTTGTCGGTCGTGGCGGCGTCTTTGGCGTACAGTCGGAGTGCCGCGACGGCAACCGCCATGAGTACGGGTCCCAGGATCAAACCCGACAACCCGAATGCCTCCACGCCCCCGAACAACGCGACAAACATCAATAGCGCGACCGATTCTTCGTCGCCCACCAATCGGGGTCGGATCACGTAATCGCTGAGCCCGATGATCACCAAAGCACCCCATGCCAGATCCAAGATGGCATGGCCCGGCTGGCCGGTGGCGAACAAATACAACCCGGCAGGGATCCAAACGAGCATGGTGCCCACGGCCGGAATGAGGGACGCGAGCGCCGTCGCGATGCCGAAGAAGATCGGTGACGGGACGCCGCTGATCCAAAACCCAATGGTCGCCAACAGCCCTTGAGCGAGGCCGGTCATGAGGGTGCCGAATACCGTGACGCGTCCGACCCGCCGAAACTCGCCGAGCAGCGCCTTGCAGTGTTCAGGACGCAGCGGCGCGACCCTGACCACCGCAGCGACCATGCGGGCCCAGTTCACGAGCACCAGATGCATCGCGAGCAGCGCAAAAAACAGTCCCAGTAGAACGCCGAAGATACCCGTCGCAAACATGCGCGCGAGGTCGGCGAAATGCGAGGCAATTTCCCCCGCACCGGCTTCCAGCCGCGCCGTCACGCTCGACGTCGAAATCCCCAGATGCGCAAGCCATCCACCGGTCGCATCCACCCAGGTTCGCAGCGGACCGCCTGCGTGCAGCTCCTCCCGCACCTTGACGGCGAATTCCACCACACGGGTGACGAAGAGCGAAACAAAGGCCGCCGTGGCGCCCGCCACGATCACCGCCGACGCCAACACCGTCGTCAAGGACGCAAGGATCGGCTTGCCCATGCGGCGCGCCAGCCACTGATACACCGGGTCCACGGTGAAGGCCATGAGCACCCCCAGCAGCAGCGCCGAGGCAAATGGCAATGCCAGCCAAAGAATGGCGGCCAGGGCCGCAACCGCGAGCCACCCCAACGCTTGACGTTCAGTCACCCGGCGATCTCGTGTCGATTCGAGGCTCCGGCTCGCGGCCGATGAACGCTGTCGGGTGTAGCAATTCGTTCCTTGTACGTCACGGAAGCGGCTGTGGTTGAGTTCTTGACGGTCGCACTTCTAAGCGCACTAGCCTTGGAAGGATACCTGGATACGGAAGTGCCATCCAGATTTCGGCACGCGGCTCGGTTACAACGCCGCCTCGGGTGAGTACGGTGACATGATCGAAATGGGCATTCTGGATCCGACCAAGGTGAGGCGTCTGGCGCTGCAAAACGCGGCCTCGGTTGCCGGGCTGTTCCTGACAACGGAAGCCTCCATCACGGAGGCACCGAAGGAGTCGCACTCGCCGGCCGCGCAATCTTCATCCTCCGTCAGTCAGGAGAGCTGCGAGTCGTGGTTCGCCACAAGCTGCGTGGCCCTGCTGGCCCTCGGATACCGCACCGCGGGGTTCACCGTATTGCGCAACAACGGCGATCCGGTCAATCTGCTCATCGAGTCAGCGGGCCGTTGCGATTCCTGACAAGCACGCCGACCATTACATCCGCCGCCGGCGGAGGCGCCATGCCAACAGGAGGATCAGATGAAACCTCACGTATCGATGCTGATGGTGACTTCGATCGATGGCCGGCTCCATCCGAGCCGCTTCACGGCGAGTCCCGATGGGACGCACAGCGACTGGTCCAAGGAGTACGAGAAGGTGCATGCGTCCCTGAACGCCAATGCCTGGCTGGTGGGCCGCGTCACGATGGCCGAGATGAGCAAGACCGGTCCGCATCCTCCGCCCGGACCCTGGAAGGTGGCACGGCCGATTCACATTGCCGACGCGGACGCCACGAGCTTCGCAGTGGCGATGGACTCTTCCGGGAAGCTTCACTTTCAGGGAGGGAAGGTAGGCGGCGATCACGTCATCGTGCTGCTGGGTCGGGACACCCCCGACAGCCACCTGGCAGAACTGGCGGCAGACGGCGTGTCTTACCTCGTGTCGTCGGGCGAGGACTTCGACATCGTTGACCTGCTCGATTCGCTGGGACGGGAATTCGGCATCACCCACCTCATGGTGGAAGGCGGCGCCAAGACGAACGGTGCTTTCCTCGCCGCACAGGTGGTAGACGAGCTGCGCATTTTGGTGGCACCTGCGCTCGATGGTGCGGCGCAAATTCAAGGGATCGTGGAGCATCAAGACGGGCTCGCGGGCCTCGTCAGGTTGCATTTCAAATCAGCGGACGTGCTCGGTCACGGGGTCGTGCAACTGCTCTATGCGGTTTTACCCGCAGAGGCATGAGGCCCGGCGGGAGACCGAAATCACACCGCATCGGTGGGAACGAGCCATATCGATCCGTCGTTCTTTTGCACCCACCGTCCCAGACCGCCCTGTACGGTCACCGCCTCGAACAATGCCTTCTTGTCGTTGGCTGAGGGTTGCTCTTGGTGGATCGGGACGTGCACCGTCAGATGCTCGGTTTTCGTGCCGATGGAGCTCGTGTAAGGAAATACCAGGGAATACTGTCCGCCGGCATTTTCCACCTTGGCAATGGACTCGATGACGCTTTCGATGTTCATGGACTCACTGTAGGGGCCGGAATAGGGCTTCGAACGAAAAGTTGCGCTAGATTCCAACGACTGGTTGTGGCGGCCGTGCGGCAGGGCTCGATCCATGTCGGCGCTATGGAAGTCGGTCACCGCGAGTATCCAGGCGTGGGGGCGCTACTCGGCTGGAGGCGACACGCGATCGCCAGGGTGCCCGAGTTTTCGACGGATCTGCGCCACGCACGCATTCAACTGCCGCAGGAGGACCTCCAGTGGTGGCGCGCCCGCGGAGGCCCGCGGACGAGCCAGCGAGATCGCCGCCATTGCCTGCCGCCCGTAGCGTAAAGGAACTGCAATACAGTACAGATCGTCCAGGGTTTCGCCGTCATCGATGGAATACCCGCGTTTTCGGTTCAGCTGCAAGGCGGCCCGCAGTTCCGCAGGATCGGTAACGGTACGACTCGTAAGGGCAAGGAACGGGCCGGCCGCTACATAGGCTTCCAGCGCGCTTTCCGGCAGATACGCCAAAAGCATCTTGCCGATTCCGGTGCAATACGCCTCGAGCTGCGTGGCTTCGCGTGTGAACAAGGGCGGCGAGTCTGCGGCGCGGCCGGTCGTTTTTACGAGATAGGTGACCATGTCATCCTCCCAGACTCCCAGATGCACGGTGGCCCGGGTGCGTCGAGCGAGTTGATTGAGCGAGGGCCGCGCGGCTTTCGCCAAAAGATCATGGGCCGAAATGCCCGCGAGCGATTCGATCACGCTCATCCCCACGTCGTACCGTCCCCGGCCGACCCGGCAGATCAAACCGCCGCGTTCGAGGGCGGCTACCAGTCGATGAACGGTGGAGGAGGGAAGTCCCATATCCCGGGCGATGACTGCCAAGGCCGTGTTGCCCCGATCGGCCAGCAACCTTTCCAAGAGTGCAAAGGCTTTTCCAAGCACGCTCACGCCGGTGGCACGGTTTGCATTCATATTCCCACCGTATGGCAAAAGCGGCGAATTGTAAATTGCGTCCCCTCGCCCATCCTCCTACTCTACCCCTGGGCTGGGGCGTGAACCTCGATGGGCACAGAGAATCAAAACCAAATGAGTACGTTGCAACAATTGGCCGAGCGCTTGCGAAACGCCTATCTCGACAAGCCCGTCGCACCGCTGCGCGATCTGCTGCTTCCTACCGATGCCGAGGCGGCCTACGCGATCCAAAGCATCAACACCCACATCTGGACCGCGCAGGGCCGGCGGATCGTCGGGCGCAAGATCGGGCTTACGGCGAAGGCGGTGCAGGCGCAACTCGGCGTCGAGCAGCCCGATTATGGGGTGCTGTTCCACGACATGATGATCGAGGACGGCGGCTTTCTGGTCCGTTCGCAGGTGTTGCAACCCAAGGCCGAGGCCGAGGTCGCCCTCGTGCTGGCACACGATCTGCCTGACCCGAACGCCTCGATCGACGACGTCATTGCCGCCACCGCCTATGCACTCCCCGCCATCGAGATCGTCGACAGCCGCATCGCCGACTGGAAAATCACCTTTGCCGATACCGTCGCGGACAATGGTTCGTCGGCCTTCTTCGTTCTGGGACGGACGCCGCGGCCGCTCAGCGGCCTCGATCTCAAGACCTGCGGCATGGTGCTCGAGGTCAATGGCCATGTGGTCTCCTTGGGTGCGGGGGCGGCCTGTCTCGGACATCCGCTGAACGCCGCGGCGTGGCTGGCACGCACCCTTGCAGGCCGCGGCGACGGTTTGAAAGCCGGCGAGATCGTGCTCACCGGCGCACTCGGCCCGATGGTGACCCTCGCGGTCGGGGACGTCGTGCGGGCGGAGATCGGTGGCCTCGGTCACTGCGAATTTACTTACCGGGAGTAACTGATGGCTCAAAAAGTGAAGGTTGCAATCATCGGCTCGGGCAATATCGGCACCGACCTGATGATCAAGATCATGCGCACCTCGGCCACTCTGAGCGTTGCCGCCCTGGTCGGCATCGATCCTGCGTCCGATGGATTGGCGCGTGCGCAGCGGCTGGGCGTCGCGGTCACCCACCGAGGCATCGAGGGCTTGCAGCAACTTGCGGCCTGGCCCGACATCGGCATCGTGTTCGACGCCACCTCGGCCGGGGCCCACCGCCGCCACAGCGAGGTCTGCACCGCCGCCGGCAAAGTCATGATCGACCTGACTCCGGCGGCGATCGGTCCTTTCGTGGTGCCCATCGTGAACGGCGATGAGCATCTCGATGCACCGAACGTGAACATGGTGACCTGTGGAGGTCAGGCGACGATACCGATCGTTGCCGCCGTCGCGTCCGTGGCCACGGTCCACTATGCCGAAATCGTTGCCTCGATTTCGTCGCGGTCCGCCGGGCCCGGAACTCGCGCGAATATCGACGAGTTCACGGAGACGACGGCAAAAGCGCTCGAAGTGGTGGGTGGCGCCGCCAAGGGCAAGGCCATCATCGTGTTGAACCCCGCCGAGCCGCCCTTGATGATGCGGGACACGGTTCTGACCTTGTCATCGGGCGGTGACGAGCGGTCGATCGCCGCCGCCATCGAAGCCATGGTGGCCGGGGTGCAGGCCTACGTGCCGGGATATCGGCTGAAACAAAAGGTGCAGTTCGAACACTTTGGCGCGGATAATCCGATCCGCATCCCCGGTGTGGGCTTGTTTTCGGGCCTCAAGGCGATCACCTTTCTCGAGGTGGAAGGAGCGGCACATTATCTCCCGGCCTATGCGGGCAACCTCGACATCATGACTTCCGCCGCCCTCAAGACGGCGGAGAAGATCGCGGTGCGCAGCCTGCGCGTGGAGTATGCATGATGGCGTTCGACCCGACGAAGACGAAACTCTATATCCAAGACGTCACGCTGCGCGACGGTATGCACGCGATACGTCATCAATATGGAATCGACTCGGTTCGCAAGATCGCGAAAGCGCTCGACGAAGCGAAGGTCGACGCCATCGAGGTCGCGCATGGCGATGGGCTCAGCGGCTCGTCGTTCAATTATGGGTTCGGTGCGCACACGGATTGGGAATGGATCGAAGCGGTCGCCGACGTCGTCAAACATGCCCGTCTCACCACGTTGTTGCTGCCCGGCATCGGCACGGTCGAGGACCTGAAGCATGCCCATCGCCTGGGAGTTACCTCGGTCAGGATAGCCACCCACTGCACGGAAGCAGATGTATCGCGGCAGCATATCGCCGCCGCCCGTGATCTTGGGATGGACACGGTGGGATTCTTGATGATGAGCCACATGGTCGAGCCGGATCATCTGGCTCAGCAGGCCAAGCTGATGGAGAATTACGGTGCGACCTGCGTCTACGTCACCGACAGCGGCGGTGCGCTCGACATGGAGGGATATAAGGCGCGGTTGGAAGCTTACGACCGGGTCTTGAAACCGGAAACCGAGCGCGGCATCCACGCCCACCACAACCTGTCTCTGGGCGTGGCGAACAGTATCGTCGGCGTTCAGGGCGGCGCCATCCGCATCGACGCCAGTCTGGCCGGCATGGGGGCGGGCGCTGGCAATGCGCCACTCGAGGTCTTCATCGCAGCCGCCGATCGCAAGGGATGGAACCACGGTTGCGATCTGTACAAACTGATGGATGCGGCCGAAGAGCTCGTGCGGCCGCTGCAGGGCCGGCCGGTGCGAGTCGACCGGGAAACGCTCACCCTCGGCTATGCCGGAGTGTATTCGAGCTTCCTGCTCCATGCCGAGAAGGCGAGTCAGGTTTATGGAGTCGACACCCGCCGAATTCTGGTCGAACTCGGACGCCGCCGCATGGTCGGCGGCCAGGAGGACATGATCATCGATGTGGCGCTCGATCTCAGCAAGGCAGCCGCCCCGGCCTGAACGATCGCCCGCGCTCGGACGATCGCCCCGGCGCGGGCCTTAGAAATGCACGGAGAAACGCGCGCCGTATCTTGCCGGGTCACCGAGGAACCCCCGGAAGAGGGTGGCGCCCGTGGCCGGGTCGGTGGCGCCCATCTGCGCGGCCAGCGGCTGAGCGATCGATGCCGTGTAATAGTGCTTGTCGAAGATGTTGGAACCAAAGAGATCCGCTTGCCACCGGCCGCCGGGCGAATGGATGCTGAGACTGAGGTCGGTGGTCTCGTAGCCCGACAACCTGGATTGCGGGTTGTCGGTGTTCGCGGTGAGGAAGCTCGACGTGAAACTTTCGCTCGCGTTCAAGGAGGCCGCATAGCCGCCGAATTCCCCGATGTTCCAGTTCAGGCCGACGTTGCCGTGATACTTCGGTGCATAGTCGAGCGGCTGACCTGACAGGTTCTGCACCAGAGGGCATCCCGGCGCGCCCGTGCAGCCCTCCAAGCCCGGCGCGCCGGCGTCCGAGGTGTAGATGGAATTCAAATAGGTCAGGCTGTAGTTGAAGGTCAGATTCGACAAGGCGCGGAAGCGTCCGTCGAGGTCGATGCCGCGCGAGCGGACCGCGCCGGCGTTGCGCACCAGGAACTCCACGCCGTCGTAGGAACGATCTTGAAAATTATGCAGCACCGTGTCGAACAAGGTGGCGTTCAAGATCAGCTTACCGCCGAGCCACCGTGATTTTAGTCCGACCTCGTAGTCGGTGACCGTTTCCGACTTGAATGTGCGCGCCGCGGACCCCAGCACCGTCGTGGAAAATTCGGCGTTGAAGCCGCCGGACTTGTAGCCGGTGGAGTACGTGGCGAACGTCATCAAGTCGTCCGTCAGATGCCAGGACAGCGAAGCGCGGAAGGAGGGCTTGCTGTCGGTGAAGGACAGAGCATCGGGACCCTCGGGTGTGATGAACGGTGCAATCCCAATCGGGTTGGGCGCCACTTGATTGAGGACGGCGTTCTTCTTGTCCGAGGTCTCGCGGGCGCCGAGATCCAGCGACAGCTCGGGGAGGATGGAATAGTTGACCTGGAAATATCCGGCAAGGCTCCTGCCCACCTGGGCGAGTGTGTCGTACCCCGCGTTGAACTGGGGGGCGGCCAGGCATGGCGCGACGAGCCCGGGTGCCGCAAAGCCGTAGACGAGACTGCAAAACTGGCTCCCCAGGTTGAAGCTCTGCGTGAGCGAATAATCCTCGTGGAAATAATAGAGGCCCGAGGTGAAACCCAATCTGCCGCCCAGATAGGCGTCGCGCGAGGAGAGCAGCTGCAATTCGTGGCTCTGCGCCACGCTGCCCGTGGTGATCCGGACGTCCACCAGATCAAGCGACGTGGCGACGGAGTCCGCGGATCGCTGGTCGTCGTGCCAGTCGCGATACGTGTCGATCAGCCGCAGCGTCAGTTTGTGCGACAGCTCCCAGCTCAAGTCGCTGGTCACGCCTATCTGGTTGTCGTGGAGAAAGGGCGATCCCACGAACTGGTTGAAGGTGTAGGACGGGCGGTTGCTGTAGACCGGCGGCGTGCCGCCCAGTCTGGTCGTGAAGGTGCTCAAGGCCGCCAGTTGGGAGGCACTGGCCGTGCTCGTGTCGACGACCGCGGGGTTTACGCCGTCGCCGTCATTCTTGGTCCCGTCGATGCGCAAGAGCCAGGAGATGTCTGGCGTGATATCCCAGCGGGTCGACCCGCGTCCGACGTAGCTGGTACTTTCGCCGTAGGTCTTCCCATCCAGCTCGTTGTGAAAGATGCCGTCGGTGTGCGCTCCCTGCACGGCGACACGCACTGCGAATTGATCGTTCACGGGAAGGTTGCCGATTCCGGTCACCTTGTACGTTCCGTAGTTGCCGCCTTCCACGCTGGCGTCGAAAGTCTCCTTCGAGGAGGGTGCATTGGTGTTGATCGAGATCGCGCCCATGGCGGCATTGCGGCCGAACAAGGTGCCTTGCGGTCCGCTCAGCACTTCGACGTTCTCGACGTCGAGCATCGAGCTCAGCAGTGCGCCCGATCTTGGAATGAAGGCCCCGTCGACATAGGCGGCGACGTCGGAGTCGACACCGGTGTTGCCCGGCGTGCCGAAACCTCGGATACGTACGTCGAGATCGCTTCCGTACGCCGTGGTGCTGATCTGCAGGGAGGACACCAGTTTGGGAAGATCCAAGGGTTTGTTGATCCCAGCAACCTTCAGATCCTCCCCTGTCACCGCCACGATCGACAGCGGCACGTTTTGCACGTTTTCCGCCCGCTTCTCCGCCGTGACGATGATTGCTTCGAGGCCCGGCTCCGCATTCGCCGACTGGGCCACGACCTTCTGCCCCGAGGCACTCATCAGCGTCACGCCCCATAAAAACCCGACAGAAATCCGATTCGTCCAACTCCGCCGCCCACTTGCCTTGACCACCATGGTTTTTCTCCACTTGATTGCCAGCTTTTTTTTCATGGAGCAAGCGCACGCCAACCGTGTGTTTGCCCTTTCCCCCGAAATCAGCGCCCCGGCTGACGCCGGGTTGGAATATTAGTTGGTTGGTTGACCGTTCTGTCAATTAGTAAGCCAAGTGAATGGCGTTGTCAATCGGCTGCCTGGCGGGAAGGGCAGGGACGGCAACGAGGCGATCGGGATCGCCTTTGCGCCTGATCGCGATCAGCGAAGTGGAATACGCCGGATGCGGCGGGGCTAGCGTGCGGTCTTGATGCCGTCGAGCACGATTTGGGCCACGGCGAGAGGATCGACCGGCTCACCGATGACGTGTCCGAACGCGCAGGTGCTGAACAGCGCCTGCACCACGGCGCGCGAATCATGCGGGCGCAACTCGCCGGCTTTGACCCGCTCCAAGAGATACCTCCCCAACAAACGGTGGATCTCGCGCAGCATCTCCTCCAAGCCATGCCTTATTTTCGGATTCGACGTGCCGGAGAGGAAAAGCCCCACGAGAGCGCTGCGCTCGCTCATCATCCGGTCGAAGCCGAGCGTCAACTCGGGCAGAACCACGGCCGCGGGCCGCTGTTTCGCGCGGGCGAGCAACTCGCGCAGCTCGGACAGAAAGCCGCGCTCTACGGTGACCGCCAACGACAACGCTTCCTTGCCCGAGAAATAGTGATAAAGCAGCCCGGGCGCCACGCCGGCTGCGGCGGAGACGTCCTTCATGCTGGCGCCATCCACGCCCTTGCGGCCGAACACCGCCAGGGCGGCGTCGAGGATCCGTTGCCGGCGCCATTCGGCGATTTCGCTACGCCGCACCGGCATCGCGGGAGTTTTACTCGCTTTGATCGACATCGCGTACTGCTTCCTATCTGAATTGACGATTGGTCTCGGGCTCTCGCCGAACGCACGGGCCTGGTGAGGTTGTGTTACTCGGCACGTCAACGGCCTCGGGCGAGGGGCAGGCGCAACGTTACGGGGCGTTGCCGCTGTTGGGCATCTGCCGGCCGCCATCGCTGCTTCGAATTAGGGATGGTATTCCTATCAGGAGCAGGGATTGTTGCACTAAGGATACGCGTCTTTCCGAATTACGTGTTGCCGGCGGTAGGCGCGTGCGACTCGGGCTGGTTGGGATTGCAGTTGACATACGCGCTTTACTCTCGTTACATTGACAGAACGATCAACCAACAAACAAACGGCGGCCCGGTTATCCCGTGGCACGACGTTGGCGGAACTTAAGGAGTTGGCAATGGGCGACATTGCGGGGCTTGGCTATCTCGGATTGACCGGGCCCGTCGATGAGTGGCGGCAGCTCGCGGAGATTCTCGGGCTGCAAGCAGCGGCGCAAACCTCGCCCACCGAGGCGCGTTTTCGCATTGATGAGCGGGCGTGGCGGATTGCCGTCAACGCCGGCCCGCCTGGACTCGGCTACATAGGATGGGAAATCGGCAGCCGTGCCGTGCTGGGCCAGGTTCGCGATAGGCTGGCGGCGGCGGGTTCTGCGGTTGAAACGAATCCGGCCCTTGCGCGCGAGAGAGGCGTGCTCGAGTTGTTCACCTGCCGCGATCCATCGGGTTTGCCTCTGGAGTTTTTCTATGGTGCGGAGGTGGATACCGCGCCGTTCCAATCATCCACCGGCGCCCGCTTCGTCACCCAGAGTGCGGGAACCACTTTAGGACTCGGCCATGTCGTGTTGTTCGTCGACGATGCCAAGGCCACGGCGGACTTCTACATGGGGCTGCTCGGATTCGAGCACTCGGACTCGATCATCAGCGGGTACATGGGGGCAACCTTCGCGCACACCAATCCCCGCCATCACAGCCTGGCTTTCGGCGCCGCGCGAGGCGCGATGAAACGCGGCTTGGAGCACTTCATGCTCGAAGTCGACAGCTTGGATGTGGTGGGTCGAGCCTTGGACCGGGTGACCAAGGCGGGCGTGCCCGTGACGGTCACCTTGGGGAAGCACACCAATGACCACATGACCTCTTTTTATCTGCGCACGCCGTCGGGATGTGACCTGGAGTACGGCGTCGGCGGTCGGCTGCTCGACGAATCATGGACACCGACGTGGTTCCGCAGCCCCAGCATCTGGGGTCATCGACGAGCGCCGCCCGCGGATCCCGCGGCGTCCATTGCGTAGCCGCAGCGCCCGGACCGACATGAACCAGAGCATGTGTCGATGACGGACCCATGCGTAGCCGAGAGATAAAAATGATCAAGGAGTACCGATGACCATGGTTGCCACCGAGCCGCAATTGCTGCGGATACCCAAAAACTTGCTCGTCGATGCCGCGATCAAAGCCGAGGTCGAGCAATTCTTGTACTTTGAAGCGTCGCTGCTGGACGAGCGGCAATACGCCGACTGGTACCGCCTCATCGCGGACGACGTCCACTATTGGATGCCGAGTCGAATGAACCGGCTCATGCACGAGGTGGAACACGAGAACACGACACAACAGCAACTCGGGCTCTTCGACGACAACAAGCGATCCTTGAGCTGGCGGGTCGATCAGTTGCTCACCCGCAAGCACTGGGCGGAAGACCCTCCCAGCCGCACGCGGCACATGGTGACGAACATCCGCATCGAACCCACCTCGGCCGCTGACGAATACGCGGTCCGCTCCAATTTCCTCGTGTATCGCAATCGCCTGGAGACCGAGGTCGACATCTGGGTGGGTGAGCGGCAGGATGTCCTTCGCCGGCTCGAGCCTTTGGCGTGGCAGATCGCACGCCGCACCATCATTCTCGACCAGAACGTTGTGCTGTCGAAGAACCTCTCCGTTTTATTTTAATCAGATGACACTCATCCACCCGAGGACGACCGATGATCACCAATGACCAGCTGAAGTCGTATGCTGACACCCAGAACGGCCTGATCAGTCCGCATGTATTCTCGAGCCAGGAGGTCTACGAACTCGAACTCGAGCGCGTGTTCGGGCGGACCTGGCTGTTCCTCGCCCATGAAAGTCAGATTCCAAAGCCGGGGGACTTCTTCTCGACCTACATGGGCGCCGACCCGGTGCTGGTCGTGCGGCAAAAAGACAAGTCGATCAAGGCATTTCTGAATTTTTGCCGGCATCGCGGCATGCGGGTGTGTCGCGCCGACGCGGGAAATGCGAAGGCCTTCACCTGCACGTATCACGGCTGGTCCTACGACACGGCCGGCAGCCTGGTCAGCGTACCGAGCGCGGAGGAGGTTTATCACAACAAACTCGAGTTTTCCAAGTGGGGACTCAAGCAGATCGCGCGGCTGGAAATCTACAAAGGATTCATCTTCGGTTGTTTCGACGAATCGGTGCCATCGCTGCTCGAGTACCTCGGCGAGGACATGAAGTATTATTTCGACTACTATTTCGACCGCCGCGAGGGCGGGGTCGAGATCGTCGGCGGCATCACGAAGACGAAGATGCCGGCCAACTGGAAGATGGCGGCCGAGCAGTTCGCGGGCGACTCGTACCATGCCGCCTATACGCACATTTCCAACTTCTCGGTGGTCACCGCGCCGCACTTCGCGAAGAT
>CAZZYJ010000046.1:0-5430 GCA_964658215.1 uncultured Steroidobacteraceae bacterium
GCCTCCGCACGATCGGTCCTGCCGCCGAGCAGCAGGGGCTGCGTGCCCTGCGCCATGCTGGCAAGCGCGGCGGCGATATCGATCAGGGCCACCCCGCTCTCGGACTCCAGTTGCTCGAGCACCGGCCGGAATGCGATCGCTTCGGCCGAGGGAATGGCCTCGGTGATCCGTTGCTTGAATTTGCTGATGCGCAGCGCATTGACGGCATCGACCGTGGGCAGGTTCATCGGTTCGATGACCTGCCGTGTCGCGCGTTCGATGGCACGCAGCATGTTGCGCTCCCGCGGCGCGATGAAGAGAATGGCCTCTCCCTTGCGGCCCGCACGCCCGGTGCGGCCGATGCGGTGCACGTAGGATTCGGTGTCATAGGGCACGTCATAATTGATCACGTGCCCGATGCGCTCGACGTCGAGCCCGCGCGCGGCCACGTCGGTGGCGACGAGAATATCGATCTGGCCGGACTTCAGCCGCGCCACCGTGCGCTCGCGATGCTGCTGCGGAATGTCGCCGTTCAGCGGCGCGGCGGCGAATCCACGGGCCTCGAGCTTCTCGGCAAGTTCCACCGTGGATTGTTTGGTGCGCGTGAAAACCAGCATGCCGTCGAAGGTCTCCGCTTCGAGGATCCGGGTCAGGGCATCGAGCTTGTGCATGCCGCTGACCATCCAATACCGCTGGCGTATGTTGGTCGCGGTGCTGGTCTTGCTCTTGATGGTGACTTCGACCGGCGAGCGCAGATGTTTGGCCGCGATGCGGCGGATGGGCGCGGCCATGGTGGCCGAAAACAGGGCGACCTGGCGCTGCGGAGGGGTCTGTTCGAGGATGCTCTCCACGGCGTCGACGAAGCCCATCTGCAGCATTTCATCGGCTTCGTCGAGCACCAGGAGCGTCAGCTCGTTGAGCTTCAACGTGCCGCGGTTCATGTGATCGATCACCCGGCCCGGAGTGCCGACCACCACATGCACGCCGCGGCGCAGGGCATTCAACTGCGGTTGGTAGCTTTGGCCGCCGTAGATCGGCAGCACGTGGAAGCCCTTGATGTGGGCTGCGTAGCGTTGGAATGCCTCGGCAACCTGCAGCGCGAGTTCGCGCGTGGGGACCAGCACCAGGACCTGTGGCTCGTGCTTGGACAGGTCGACGCGCGACAATGCCGGCAACGCGAAGGCCGCCGTCTTGCCCGTGCCGGTCTGCGCCTGACCGAGCATGTCCTTGCCGGACAGCAGCACCGGGATGGTGGCGGCTTGAATGGGGGATGGCGACTCGTAGCCCACGTCGGCAAGGGCACGCAGCACGGGATCGGACAACGCGAGGTCGCGGAAGGTTACGGAACTCGCTGATTCGTCCGCCGGAACTGCACTCATAGAAAAGGCCTTGGGGTAGGGAGCCGCAAGTCTAGCGGTTTGTCCGGGTATTGCTACCATGCGCGTCATGGGACGCATATTCGAAGTCAGAAAACACGCGATGTTTGCCCGCTGGAACCGCATGGCCAAGCAGTTCACACGGGTCGCCAAGGACATCGCGATCGCCGTGCATGCCGGCGGACCCGACCCCGCCGCTAATCCCGTACTGCGGCGCGTGCTGCAGAACGCCCGGGCGGTCAACATGCCCAAGGACAAGACGGATGCGGCGATTCGTCGTGCTTCGGGCAAGGAGGCCGCCAACTATCAGGAAGTCCTCTACGAGGGGTATGCGCCGCACGGCGTCGCCCTGCTCGTGGAAACCGCGACCGACAACCCGACCCGCACCGTCGGCAGCCTGCGCAACCTGTTCACCAAGGGCGCGGGCAATCTGGCCACGTCGGGCAGCGTCAGCTTCATGTTCAAGAAGATGGGGGTGTTTCGCCTCGATCCTGCCAGCGTGAAAGACCAGGACGAGCTGGAGCTGGACCTCATCGACCACGGCCTGGAAGAGATGGGTGAGAGCACGGGCGACAAGGGCGAGGCGCAATGGGTGATCCGCTGTCTGTTCAACGACTTCGGCAGGCTGCAGCTGGCGTTGGAGGCGCGCGGTCTGTCGCCGCTGTCCGCCGAGCACGAGTACATCTGTGCCATGCCGACGCAGCTACCCGAGACCGAAGCTGCGGAGGTGTTGACGCTCATCGACCGGCTGGAGCAGGACGACGACGTCCAGAAGGTGTTCCACACCCTGGCATGATCCGGTACGTCGGGATCAGCCCGGTGCCTTAAGGCCCTTTCACCGCTGAGGCGCCTGCGTGGGGAGGTCATGGGCTTCCGGCAGCGCCCCATGATTGATCACTTCGTAGGCCCAGCGCACCACCGGCTCGATGCGCGGCGATACCATGGCCAGGGCGGTTTCGTAGTCCACCCACTTCGCCTCGTGGTGCTCGGGTATGCCCAACTCGGGATTGACCGGCAGGGTGACGTAGGTGGCCTTGCTGCGCGCGACGTAGTAGCGGGAAATCTTGCCCTTGTTATACGGGCCCGTGTCCATGAAAACCATGCCCCAATCGAACGAGATGTCGTCGAGCGTGGTCTCCTCGCGTACCTCGCGAATGGCCGCCTCGATGCCGGTCTCGCCCGGCTCCACCAGCCCTTTCGGAAAATCCCAGTTGCGGTAGGCGCGCAGCAGCAGGAATCGCAGCTTTCGCTCGATCACGCTCACCACCACCACCCCGCAGGACAGGCGGATGGAAGGGACCGCCGACGGCATGGCCGCGGGCGGCGGCGACCTGCGCGTCACACCTTCATGCCGCTGCCGACAGGGGCGAACGGATCAGATGATCGAAGGCGCTCAGAGAGGCCTTGGCGCCTTCCCCCATGGCGATGACGATCTGCTTGTAGGGCACGATGGTGCAGTCGCCGGCCGCGAACACGCCCGGCACGGACGTCTGGCCGCGCGCGTCCACCTCGATCTCGCCGCGGGGCGACAGTTTCACCGTCCCTTTCAGCCAGTCGGTATTGGGCACCAGACCGATCTGCACGAACACGCCTGCGAGTTCGACCGAGTGCATCGCGCCGCTCTGCCGATCCTTGTAGCTCAGCCGCACGACTCTTTGTCCGTCACCGATGATTTCACTGGTTTGCGCGCTGGTGATGACACTGACGTTCGGCAGACTGTGCAGCTTGCGGGTCAGCACGGCATCGGCACGCAGGGCAGCGTCGTATTCGATCACCGTCACATGGCTCACCAGACCGGCCAGATCGATGGCCGCCTCGACGCCGGAATTACCGCCGCCGATCACCGCCACGCGCTTGCCCTTGTAGAGGGGACCGTCGCAGTGCGGGCAGTAGGCCACGCCGCGGTTGCGATATTCGCGTTCGCCCGGCACGTTAACCTCGCGCCAACGCGCGCCGGTGGCGATGACCACGGATTTCGCCTTGAGCGAAGCGCCGTTGGTGAGCTTGACCTCGATCATGTCGCCCGGCACCAACGCATCGGCACGCTGCAGATTCATCACGTCGACGTCGTAGGTGGTGATGTGCTGCTCGAGGCCGGTGGCGAGCTTGTGCCCCTCGGTTTCCTTCACCGAAATGAAATTTTCGATGCCGACGGTGTCGAGCAGCTGCCCCCCCAGACGCTCCGCCGCGATTCCCGTACGAATGCCCTTGCGGGCCGCATAGATCGCCGCGGCGGCGCCGGCCGGCCCACCCCCCACCACCAGCACGTCGTAGGGCGCCTTGGCGCTCAAACGGGCCGCGTCTCTCGCGCCGCCGCCGGCGTCGAGCTTGCCGACGATTTCCTCGAGCTCCATGCGACCCTGGCCGAAGGGCTGGCCGTTCAGGAACACGGCGGGAACCGCCATGACCTGGCGCTTCTCCACTTCGTCCTGAAAGAGCGCGCCATCGATCATGGTGTGATGGATGTTCGGATTGACGACGGCCATGAGGTTCAAGGCCTGCACAACGTCCGGACAGCTCTGGCAGCTCAAGGACACGAAGGTTTCGAAGGCATACTCGCCGTCGAGCCCGCGGATCTGCTCGAGCACGGCGGGCGCCGCCTTCGAGGGATGGCCGCCGGCCTGCAACAGGGCCAGCACCAGCGAGGTGAACTCATGTCCCATCGGCAACCCGGCGAACCGGATGTGCGGCTCCCGGCCGGGCCGCCGCAGGGCGAAGGAAGGCATCAGCTGGCTGTCGTCGTGCCGCGGGTCGAGCGTCACGAGCGGCGACAGCGCCACGATGTCGTTGAGCAACTCGAGCATTTCCCGCGACTTGTCGTTGTCATCCACGGAGGCGATGAGTTCCACGGGCTGCGTTAACCGTTCGAGGTAGCCTTTCAACTGGGTCTTGAGCTTGGTATCGAGCATGGATTCACCTGCAATTGTCTTCGAGAGGCCGTGCGCGGCGATCTCACGCGCACGGCCCGCCACGACGTCGCCGGACGTCCCTCAGATCTTGCCGACCAGATCGAGCGAGGGGGACAGGGTCTCGGCCCCGGGGGTCCATTTCGCCGGGCAGACCTCGTTCGGATGCGACGCCACGTATTGCGCCGCCTGAACCTTGCGCAGCAGCTCTTTCGCATCGCGGCCGATGCCGTTGTCGTGCACTTCGATGATCTTGATGTGGCCGGCGGGATCGATCACGAAAGTACCGCGGTACGCCATGCCGTCCTCTTCGATGAGAACTTCAAAATTGCGGGCGAGTGCCAGAGTCGGATCGGCCACCAGCGGATATTGCACCTTGGCGATAGTGTCCGACGTGTCGTGCCACGCCTTGTGGGTGAAATGCGAATCGGTGGACACGCCATAGATCTCGACGCCCAGCTTCTGGAAGGCCGCATAGTTGTCGGCCAGGTCGCCGAGTTCGGTCGGACACACGAAGGTGAAATCCGCCGGGTAGAACACGAATACGGACCACTTGCCCTTGAGGTCTTCGTTCGTCACCGGCACGAACTTGCCATTGTGATAGGCGGTGGCCTTGAAGGGTTTGACTACGGAGTTGATCAGTGACATTGGATATCCTCGACGGGTTGAACGGGTGAGAGGCTAGGATGCCACAGTTTCATATTGGCGGCATTGATTAAATACATTGAATTGATAGAATCCGTCTATCGGAAAACGAGCAGAGCCTGCGTATGAATCTCAAGGACTTGAAGTATCTGGTGGCACTCGCCGACACCTGCCATTTTGGCCGCGCCGCCGAGCGCACCTTCGTGAGCCAGCCCACCTTGTCGGCGCAGCTCAAGAAGCTCGAAGAGTTCCTGGGGGTGAAGTTGGTGGAACGTCAGCCGAAGAATGTACAACTCACCGACGTGGGCAAGCAAGTGGTGATACGTGCACGGCGGATGCTCGACGAGGGCGACGAGATCATCGCGCTGGCCCGCAACAACACCGACCCCTTCGCGGGCAAGCTCAAGCTGGCGCTGATACCGACCATCGGCCCCTACCTCCTGCCGCGGGTCATGCAGAAGATCCGCAAGGCGCTGCCGAACCTCGGTCTGATGCTCTACGAACATCAGACCGAAGCGCTGCTC
>CAZZYJ010000046.1:5440-17141 GCA_964658215.1 uncultured Steroidobacteraceae bacterium
CTCAAGAGTCTGCGGGACGGCGAGATCGATCTCGGCGTCATGGCGCTGCCCGCGACACAGGAAGGGATGGAGAGCCGCGAGCTGTACGAAGAGGCGTTCACCGTGGCGCTGCCGAACGATCATCCGTTGACGGCCCGGTCCACCATCCGCATCCAGGATCTCAAGGGCCAGACGCTGCTGCTCCTGGAAGACGGGCATTGTCTGCGCGAGCAGGCGCTCGAGGTGTGCAGCCGGATCGACGTACGCGAAGCGGAAGATTTCCGTGCCACCAGCCTCGAGACGCTGCGGCAGATGGTGGTGGCGGGGCTCGGTATCACCCTGCTCCCCGAGCTGGCCGTGGAATCTCCGTTCGGCTCCCAGCGCGGCATGACCGTGCGCGAGTTCAGCAAACCCGCGCCCACGCGCACCGTCGGGGCGGTCTGGCGCAAGTCGAGCACGCGCGCCGCCGCCATCACCGCGGTTTGCGACATCCTGCAGACCGTGATGACCCGCGCGGCGTGAGCCGGGCCGCGAGCGAGAACGGTGCGGACACGCAATGGGTGTTCAACGCATCGGAGACGGACGTTTTCGACGCCCTGGCGAGCGGTGCGCATGCGCCCGGCTTGCGCGAGTATTTCGGCTCCGCCGCGCATGCGGAGCTCTCGACGCTGGCGAGCGCGGCGCAACGCGTCGAACGGCCCACGGGTCCGCGTGTCTTGATACTGCCCGGCATCATGGGATCGCGGCTCGTGACGATCACGCCACCCGCGGACGCCCCCGAGGTGCTGTGGATCGACCCCGTGCAGATTGGCGGCGGTCGCCTGAAGGCGCTCGTGCTGTCCACCGACAGGCTCGTGGCGAAGGCGCCCATAAAACCGATGGGCGTGCTGCTGCAGGCCTACGCGCGTTTGATCCTGAAGCTGCGGATCGACGGCTGCCGGCCGAGCTTTCATGCCTACGACTGGCGTCTGGGAATCGACGAGCTCGGCTCGGCCCTGGCCCGCCGCATCGCCGCCGACGACGAGCCGGTGAACCTCATCGGCCACAGCATGGGCGGACTGATCGCACGCGTGGCCGCCGGTCTGCTGCCGAGGCGGCATCTGCACCGGCTGATCATGCTGGGCACGCCCAACCACGGCTCGTTCGCGCCCGTGCAGGCCTTGCGCGGCACCTATCCGTTCGTGCGGCAGATCTCGTCACTGGACCGGCAACATTCGGCCGACGCGCTCGCCGCCGAGGTGTTCAGCACCTTCCCCGGCATCTATCACTTGTTGCCACCGCGCCGGGGAGGCGAGAAGCTCGATCTCCTCGATGCGCGCGTGTGGCCCCGCGAGGGACCCATGCCGCGGCCGCATCTCCTGGAGCAGGTCAAGGCGGCCCGCGCACACCTGGCGCCGCCCGACTCGCGCATGACCCACATCGTCGGCGTCAATCGCACCACCATCGTCACGGTGCGCCGTACGGTGGCGGGGTTCGAATATGGATCCAACGCCAACGGTGACGGCACCGTACCGGTGGCCAGGGCGTGCATGCAGCGGCTGAAATCCTATTTCGTCGACGAGTCGCATGGCAATTTGCCGAGCAACGCCCGGGTCATTCGGGCCATCATCGATCTGCTGCGGCGTGGCCGCACCCGCGTACTACCGGTGCGTTGGAGTCCGCGACGCGGTCCGCTGCTGCACACCGACGACGCCCGCCTGGCGCTCGCCTACAACGACAAGATCGACTGGCGGAAACTCAATTCGGCACAGCGCGAGGCCGCACTCGGGGAACTGGACCGCACGGGCTCGCGACCCCTCGCGGGATGAGCGAACGCCGTCGCCGCGCCCGCCGCGCAGGGCCGCTCAATCGTCGCGCAAGGTGACGATGGGTGGTGTGTCGATCACAGCACGGGTCGCCAGCGTGCCGCTCACGCCCACCAGCAGCGTACCCCCCGCGAGGCCCAGGACGAACAGCCACGGATCGAACGTGTAGGGCAGGGAGAACAAACGGGTCGCCAGCAACCAGCCTATCCCGAGGGCGCCGCAGGCGGCCAGCGTGCCCGACAGGAAACCGAGCGCCGAGAACTCCGCGGCGACCCCCTGCAGCACCGTGCTGCGGCTGGCGCCGAGGGTGCGCAGCATCGCGCTCTCGTAGCGTCGCTCGTCACGTGTCGACTGCACGGCGGCCAGCAGCACGACGATGCCCGCAACGAGGGTGAAGAGGAACACGTACTGAACGGCCAGCGAGGCGCGGTCCATGATGTCGCGAATCTGCTTGAGGATGGCATCGACGTCGAACACCGACACGGTCGGAAATCGCCGCACCACACCCACCAGCGCGGGACGCTGCGCGGGGGTCAGATAGACACTGGTCATGAAGGTGCCGGCGGCCCCGTCGAGCAGCTGCGGCGGAAACACCAGGAAAAAATTCGGGCGGAAGCTGTCCCAGCGTATCTTGCGGATGCTGGCGACCCGCGCCGACAAGGTTTCACCGGCAACGTCGAAGGTGAGCTGGTCGCCGAGTTTCAGGCCCAACCTTTCTTGATATTCGGAGGAGATGGACACCAGCGGCTTGCCGTACTCGGCGGGTGACCACCACCGGCCGGCCACCAGCTGATTGTCGTCCATGAGCGCTGCGGACCAGGTGAGGTTCTGCTCGCGGTCGAGAAAACCGCGACCACCGTCGCCCGGCACCTTGATCGACTGCGTCGGCACGCCGTTGATGGCCGTCATGCGCGCACGCACCATCGGATAGAGCGTCGGCTGCCCCAGCCCCTGCGCCGCCAGGAAATCTTCCAGCGGCTGGCGTTCCTCGGGCCGGATGTTGATCAGAAAATTATTGGGCACGTTGCCCGGCAGACTGCGGCGCCAGTCGGCGAGCAGATCCCCGCGCACCACCGCGAGCAGCAGCAACACCATCAAGCCGAGGCCGAAGGCGACGATCTGTACGACGCTGCCACCGCCCCGACGCGAGACGTTGGCAAGCCCGTAACGCCACGCCACGCCCACGCCGCCGCGCAGACGACCGGTCAGGCGCACCAGGCCGTAGCCGGCCAGGGTGAGCGCACAGCCCACCCCGAGCACACCTGCCAGCACGTCGACGACGAGTTCCGTGTCACGCACCAGGCTCCACAAGATGGCGCACAGCGCCGTCAGCGCCAGCAGATAGGGAGCACCGAAGCGCAGCGGCGGCGCCGACACGCTCTTGCGCAGCACACGTGAGGGCGGCGTGTTCTTCAATTGCAGCAGGGGGGGCAGCGCGAAGCCGAGCAGCATGGCCAGCACCGTCACCAGTGCGATCGGCAGCGGCGCGAGCGACGGGGCGGGCAGTTCGGTCGGAATGAGCCCGCGCAGCAACCACGCGAGCCCGGCCTGGGCCACGTACCCGAGCAGCGCGCCTGCGATCACGGCCGCCAATGCCAGCAGGGTCAGTTCGATGAGGGAGATGGCGAGCACGAAGGTCTGTGCCGCGCCCATGCACTTCATCAGCGCCACGGTGTCGATGTGCCGCTTCGCATAACGCCGCGCGCCCATGGCCACCGCGACCGCCGCCAGCAGGACGGACGCGAGACTCGCCAGATTCAAGAAGCGGCCGGCGCGGTCGATGGCCGAATTGAGCTGCCGGCTCGATTCGTCGACTTCGCGCAGCCGCTCGCCGGGCGCTTTGTGCTCCTGCAGGAACCCCCGCAACTCCGCGATCGCCGCCGGCGCGCCCGCGAACAGTGCCGAATAGCTGACCCGGCTGCCGGGCTGCACCAGCTGCGTGGCGGCCACGTCGGCATAACTCATGAGAACGGCGGGGGCAAGATTGACGAAACCGGTGCCCTGATCGGGCCGGTAATCCAACACCCGGGCGACGCGAAACGACGCCGCGCCGATGCGCAGCAGGCTGCCCAGCGACACGTCGAGCTGGGCGATGAGGCGGGCGTCGACCCACACCTCGCCGGTCCGCGGCACCGCGGTGGTGGCGCGCGCGATGCCGAACGGCGCATCGGCGATCCGCACGTGCCCGCGCAAGGGGTATGTCGGGGTCACGGCATTGAGCGCGGACAACTGGCTGGCGTCGCCGTTGAAGATGGCGGTGGGGAACTCCAGCACCTGTGCGCTCTGCACGCCCAGGCGGGCCGCCGCCGCCAGATA
This sequence comes from uncultured Steroidobacteraceae bacterium, assembly GCA_964658215.1. GTDB lineage: Bacteria > Pseudomonadota > Gammaproteobacteria > Steroidobacterales > Steroidobacteraceae > Bog-1198. The sequence goes on from CAZZYJ010000046.1 coordinate 9,541, forward strand.
GGCCGCCGGAATCGGATTGGGCGACTCGAGACGCAGATCGGCGGCAAGCACTTCGGCGGCCTGCGCACGCACCCCCTGGGAGATCCTGTTGGTGAAGAACCCCACCGCGGTCAGCGACAACACGGCCACCGTCAGGGCCAGCAGCAGCACCGTGAGCTCGCCGGACTTGAGGTCGCGCCAAAGATTACGCAGGGCGAAACGCAGGAGCTGCATCGTGTTCAAACCGCCACGGCGGTCGGTGCCTGGCCCGAGTCGAGTTCCAGCACCCGCCCGCAGCGCTGGGCCAGGCCGCGGTCATGGGTGACGAGGATCAGGGTGCTGCCGACGCTGCGATTGAGGTCGAACAACAGGTCCGTGATGCGCTGGCCCGTCACCGTGTCGAGATTCCCCGTCGGCTCGTCGGCGAACAGCACCGCGGGATGGGTCACGAAGGCACGCGCGATCGCGACGCGCTGCTGCTCGCCGCCCGAGAGCTGCCGCGGATAATGCGCGGCGCGCGCGGTCAGTCCCACCTGGGCCAACGCCTGGCCGGCGGCGCTTCTCGCATCGCGTCGATTGGCGAGTTCCAGCGGCAGCATCACGTTTTCCAACGCCGTGAGCGAGGGAATCAGATGAAACGACTGGAACACGAAGCCCACGTGGCGGCCGCGCAGCGCCGCCCGGCCGTCCTCGTCCAGCGCGGTCAGATCGACCCCCGCGATGGAAACGCTGCCGGTGCTCGGACTGTCCAGACCGGCGAGCAGGGCGAGCAGCGTGGATTTCCCCGCTCCCGAGGCCCCCACGATGGCCAGCGTCTCGCCGGTTCGCACACGCAGGCTCACATCGGCGAGAATGGTGAGCGGCCCTTCGGGACTCGCCACCGTCTTGGAGACATTGATGGCCTCGAGAACCACTTGATCTTGCATCGGGAGCGCCTTTGAACCGACTGTTCGTACTAATCGTCCTGCTTGCGGCAGGCCTCAGGGCCGGCGCCGAGACACCGCCCATACTCGTCTTCGGCGACAGCATCAGCGCCGGCTACGGATTGGCAGACGTGGAGCAGGGATGGGTGGGGCTGTTGCGGGCCAAACTCAAGAGCGAAGGGTACGGGGACGCGGTAATCAATGCCAGCGTCAGCGGTGAAACCACCGCCGGCGGTCTGGCCCGGCTGCCGCGCGCCTTGAGCATCCATCACCCAGGGATCGTGATCCTGGAGCTGGGCGGCAACGACGGCCTGCGGGCGCTGCCCATCGCCCAGCTGCGTGCCAACCTCGACGCCATGGTCGGACAAGCGCTGAACGCAGGTGCCCGGGTGCTGCTGCTGGGGATGCGGATACCGCCCAACTATGGCCCGGCCTACACCGAGCAGTTCAGCCTGGCGTTCGCCGACGTGGCCGACGATCGCAAGGTGCCGTTGGTGCCCTTCCTGCTCAGCGAGGTCGCGCTTTCGAGCGAACTCATGCAGGCCGACGGCATCCATCCGAACGAGCTCGGCCAGCCCAAGCTCCTGGAGACGGTCTGGCCCCGGCTCGTGCCCCTGTTGCGCAAGGGCGCGATGTCGCCATCGGGTGGAACGGGCGGCCGGTGAGCCCGCGGGCACCGGCCGCCCCTGACGGCGCCTATTTCGCGCCGGTCAACCACTGGGCGACGCCGCCATGGTGCGAGCAGCTGCCGGCGTGGTGTTTAGACTTCGAGTAGGTGCCGTCCTTGCACTTGGCCGTCGCGCCGGCCGGATCGGTGTCGGCCGCGGCCACGGACGGCGACTTGGACTCGGGCGCCGATGTCGCCGGCGCGGTGGAGGCGTGGGTGGCCGAGCCCGCGGGAGAGGCCTGCGTACCGGCGGTGGGTGACGTCGCGGCGGGAGCCTGCGCGGCTGGGGCTGCAGGTGCGGCAGCGGCCGACGCCGTGGGTGCCGACGCAGGCGACGCTGCGGTCGCCGCCGAGCCGGCCGACTGGGTCTTCGCGGCCTTCAGCACGCCGCCGTGCCCGCTGCAGGCACCACGACCGGTTGCCGCCGACGTGGTGCCATCCTTGCACGACTTCGCGGCCGCGGTGTCGGCGCGGCTCTGCACCGACACTGCCAGCATGAGCACCGACGCCGCCAGGACGCCGAAAATTCTTGTCGTTTTCATCGTAACCCGTCTCCCGTCATTTGCCATGGGGGCGCCATTGTAGCCGCAATCGGCCGTAGCCAAGATCGGCACGTCCTCATGGCGACGGCTTCAGCGGCATCAGCGTGGTGACGTTCATGACGAAACGCGTGTGCTGGCGCCCCGACACGGCTTCGAACAAGGAGCCGTGCACGCTCACGTGCGAACCTTCGCCGACGTTCGCGGGGAATTCCGTCACGCCGACCAGCTGCACGTCGGTGGCCGAGAGACATTGGTAACTGTGCGCGGGGGAGTACACATAGGCCGTCGCATCGAGGGCCAGGATGGGTACGTCGTCGAGGCCGTCGGCCGCCGGAAACGACTGGAAATGAACCCGGCCCGTCAGCGTATGCGCGAGCGGTTCGAGCAGCAGGCAGCCGCGGCCGTTGACGCATCCGCTCGTGACGAGGGCGGCGAGGATCGATAGCAGAGGCCTCAATATCATGCGCGACGCTCCGAGTTGATACTATGGGGTGGATGAAAACGCGGAGGGTGCCGAGTTGGATCGAATTTGGCTGAGTCAGTATCCGCCGGGGGTGCCCACCGACATCGACGCCGACGAGTATGCCTCGATTCGGGACATAGTTACCGAGGCGTGCGCCAGCTACGGCAACAAGCCGGCCTTCACCAATCTCGGCGCCACCCTGACGTTCGCACAGCTGGATGCGTTGACGGCCGCGTTCGCCGCGTGGCTGCAGAAAAAGTCGGGTCTGGTCGCGGGTGACCGTGTCGCCCTGATGATGCCCAACATCCTGCAATATCCCGTCGCGTTGTTCGGGGTGTTGAGGGCGGGCATGGTGGTGGTGAACACGAATCCGCTGTATACCGCGCGCGAGCTCGAACATCAGCTGGTGGACTCGGGCGCGAAATGCATCGTCATCGTCGAGAATTTCGCGCATGTGCTGCAGCAGGTGCTGCCGAGGACCCAGCTCAAGAAGGTGCTGGTGACGGGCATCGGCGATCTGCTGGGGATGCCGCGCGGCCTGCTCGTGAATTTCGTGCTGCGCCACGTGCGCAGGCAGATACCCGCCTGGCACATGCCCGCTTCGCAGTCCTTCAAGGGCGCTCTCGCGTCGGGTCTCGGCGCGAAGCTCGAGCCGGTGCCCCTGCGGGGCGACGACATCGCCTTCCTGCAGTACACCGGCGGCACCACGGGCATCGCCAAAGCCGCCGTGCTCACCCACCGCAACATGGTGGCGAACGTGCTGCAGGCCTCCTCCTGGGTGTTTCCCGCCCTGCCGAAGAAAGGCGGCCGGATCGTGGTCACCGCGCTGCCGCTGTATCACATCTTTGCCCTGACGGTGAACTGCCTCGCCTTCCTGCCCCTCGGCGCCTGCAACGTGCTGATCACCAATCCGCGCGACTTTCCCGCCTTCGTCGCCGAACTCAAGAAACATCGTTTCAACTTCATCAGCGGCGTCAACACCTTGTTCAACGCCCTGCTGAACACGCCCGGCTTCGAGAGCATCGACTTCAGCGCATTGCGCGTCACCTTCGGCGGCGGCATGGCGGTGCAGAGCGCGGTGGCGGCGCGCTGGAAGAAGGTCACGGGTTGCGTGCTGATCCAGGGCTGGGGACTCACCGAGACGTCTCCCGTCGCCACGGCCAATCCCGTCGGTCTCGATTTCAACGGCAGCATCGGACTGCCGCTGCCGTCAACCGACGTGTCGATCCGCGCCGACGACGGCAGCGCGGTCCCGGTGGGCGGAATGGGGGAGATCTGCGTCTTCGGTCCGCAGGTGATGCGCGGCTATTGGAATCGACCCGAGGAGACCGAGGCCGTGATGTTCGGCGACTGGCTGCGCACCGGCGACATCGGCCACATGGACGCGGCAGGCTTCGTCTACCTCGAAGATCGCAAGAAGGACATGATTCTGGTGTCGGGCTTCAACGTCTATCCGAACGAGGTCGAGGACGTCGTCGCCGCTCATCCGGGGGTGCTGGAAGTCGCCGCCGTCGCGCAGGACGACGACGGCGCCGGGGAAGTGGTCGCGCTGTTCGTGGTCAGGAAGGACCCGGCGCTGGACGCCGACGCCCTGATCAAATTTTGCCGCAAGGAGCTCACCGGCTACAAGGTGCCGAGGCACGTGTACTTCCGCAGCGAACTGCCGAAGACCAACGTCGGAAAGATATTGCGCAGGGCCCTGCGGGACGAGCTGCGCGGAACGCGCGTCGCGACGAGTTAGTCCGCCGCGAACCCATGCACCGCGTCGACCAGGACCGCCACGCGTTCCGGATCGACATCTGGCGTGATCCCATGGCCGAGATTGAACACGTGTCCCGGGCCCGGCCCGTAGCTCTCGAGCACCCGCAGCGCCTGCGCACGCAGGGTGGCGGGCGGTGCGAACAGCGCCGATGGATCGAGGTTGCCCTGCAGGGCGACCCGGCCGCCCACGGCAGCGCGCGCCGCCGCAAGATCGGTGGTCCAGTCGACGCCGACCGCATCGCAGCCGATCGACGCGGTCTTGTCCAGCCATGCACCGCCGCCCTTGGTGAAGACGATGCTGGGAACGCGCCGCCCCTCCGATTCGCGTGTCAGCGCCGCGATCACACGGGCCATGTGGCGCAGGGAGAACTCCTCGTACTGGGCGGGCGTGAGAACGCCGCCCCAGGTGTCGAACAGCATGACCGCCTGCGCGCCGGCGGCGATCTGGGCGTTGAGATACAAGATGGTGGCGTCGCCCAGCAGGGCGAGCAGCCGGTGAAGTTCGCGCGGCGCCTCGTACATCATCCGTTTTATGTGGCCGAAGTTCTTGCTGCCGCCGCCCTCGACCATGTACGTGCCGACGGTCCACGGACTGCCGGCGAAACCGATCAGCGGCACGCGGCCGCCTAGCTCGCGGCGGATGAGCGCCACCGCATCGATGACGTACCTGAGTTCCCGGCCGGGATCGGGCACCCCGAGGGCATCGATGTCCGCCGCGTTGCGCACCGGCCGCTCGATCCTCGGCCCTTCGCCCGCTTCGAACGTCAAGCCGACGTTCATGGCGTGCGGGATGGTGAGGATGTCCGAGAACAGGATGGCGGCATCGAGGGGAAACCGCTCGAGCGGCTGCAGCGTGACCTCGCAGGCGAGTTCGGGATTCGTGCACAGCGACAAAAAATCGCCGGCGCGGGTGCGCGTCGCGCGGTACTCGGGCAGGTAGCGGCCCGCCTGACGCATCAACCAGATCGGCCGCCGCGGGGTGGGCTCGCGCAGCAGGGCGCGCAGCAACAGATCGTTCTTCAACACGGACGTCACGTACGCTCGCCGGGATCGAACAGCCGGCGGTGTTCGAGTATGGCGTAGCGGTCCGTCATGCCGGCGATGTAGTCCGCCACCGAGCGCGCGCGGCCGGCCCGGCCTGCCGTCTGCTCCAGACGCCGGGCCGTTTCGTGATGCTCCTCGGGCATCAGCCCCGGATCCTCCAGGAACGCATCGAACAGGGCACCGACCACGCGGCGCGCCTTGGACGTCATGCGCCTCACCTTGTAATGTTTGTACACGTGTTGCCGGAGGAAGGATTTCAACGCGAGATTGAGGGCGCGGGTGGGGTCGCTGAAGCCGATCAGGGCCCCGGCGTGAAGCCGCACCTCGGCGGCGGTGCGGACTTGGGATCCGGCGAGACGCGCCGCGGAGGCATCGATCAGATCCGTCACGAGGAGATTGATCATGCGTCGCAGGATCTCATAGACGAGACGGCGGCCGCCCAGCGCGGGATGGCGGGTCCGCACCTCGGCGTGATATCGGGCGAACAGCGGCACGTCGAGCAGCTGTTCGACGGTGATGAGTCCTGCACGGATGCCGTCGTCCACATCGTGATTATTGTACGCAATCTCATCGGCGAAGTTAGCCAGCTGCGCCTCCAGCCCGGGCTGCCGCCGTTCGATAAAGCGGGCACCCATCTCGCCGAGCGCGGCGGCATTGACGAGCGAACAGTGCTTGAGGATTCCCTCACGGGTTTCGAACGTGAGATTCAGCCCCTCGAAGTCGGCATAACGCTCCTCGAGCTCGTCGACCACGCGCAGCGACTGCAGATTGTGCTCGAAGCCGCCGTACGCCGCCATGCTCTCGTTGAGCGCGTCCTGTCCGGCATGGCCGAACGGCGTGTGCCCCAGATCGTGCGCGAGACAGATCGCTTCGGAGAGCACCTCGTTCAGTTTCAGTTCGTGCGCGATGGTCCGGGCGATCTGCGCCACCTCGAGCGAGTGGGTCAACCGCGTCCGGTACAGGTCCCCTTCGTGGTTGACGAACACCTGCGTCTTGTAGACGAGGCGGCGAAAGGCGCTGGAATGCACGATGCGGTCCCGGTCGCGCTGGTACTCGGACCGATAACTCGGCGGCGGTTCGGCATGCCGGCGGCCACGCGACTGCTGCTCGTGCGCGGCGTAGGAAGCGAGCGCGCTCATCCGACGCGCTCGGCGAGGGTTGCGGCGAGCGCGGCGTGCGCATAATCGGCCGTGACGACGGCATGCCCCAGCGCGTCGAGCAGCACCAGACGCACCGAACCGGCCAGCACCTTCTTGTCCATCTGCATCAATGCCAGGGCGCGCGCCACACCGATCCTGGGCGCCGTGGTGGGCAGCCCCGCCCGTTCCAACAGCGTGAAGAGACGCGTAGCGACGGCGCCGTCGAGCAGACCGAGTCGGCACGACAGATCGGCGGCCATCAACATGCCGAGCGCCACGGCCTCGCCGTGCAAAAATCCGCTGTAGCCGGAGGCCGACTCGATCGCGTGCCCGAACGTATGACCGAAATTCAAGATGGCGCGGATGCCGTGCTCCCGTTCATCCTGCGCCACCACCGCCGCCTTGATCTCGCAGGAGCGCGCGATGGCATGCGTGAGCGCCGCAGGATCGCGCGCGACGAGCCGCGCAACATTCGCCTCCAGCCACGCGAAGAGCTCACCGTCCCAGACGCACCCGTACTTGATGACCTCGGCGAGTCCGGCAGCCAGCTCGCGATCCGGCAGGGTGACGAGCGTGTCCGTATCGGCGATCACGGCCAGCGGTTGATGGAAGGCGCCGATGAGGTTCTTACCGCCCGGATGATTGACGCCGGTTTTGCCGCCGGCGGAGGAATCCACCTGGGCTAGCAGCGTGGTCGGAATCTGCACGTAGCCGATGCCGCGCTGATAGCAGGCGGCCGCGAATCCGGCGATGTCGCCCACCACGCCGCCGCCCAACGCCAATATCGTCGCGTCGCGGTTCAAGCGGCCCTCCACCAGCGCGTCGAACACCCGGGCGGCCGTCGCCAGCGTCTTGTGCCGCTCCCCATCGGGAAGCACGCATTCGACGATGCGCCGTCCCGGCAACGCCACATGCACGGCGTGCGCGTACAGGGGCGCCACCGTCGTGTTGCTGACCAGCAAGAGGTCGCGGCCGGTCACGCACGAACCCAGCAGCGCAGGTTCGGTCAGCAATCCCGCCCCGATCGTGATGGGGTAGCGGGAATGGCCGACATCGACGTTCAGTGTTTGCACGGCGGTATTT
>CAZZYJ010000047.1:0-16968 GCA_964658215.1 uncultured Steroidobacteraceae bacterium
CTTGCGGTAGGGAAATTCCGGGCCTTTCTGCCGACAGGTCGCGGCCGCGGCGTGCACCGCGAACTGGCCCAGGTCCCCGACCTGCCTGGCCGTCAATGTGGCCAGTTCCGCCGGCGAGGCGTGCCGATGTTCCGCCAGCCAGGCGAGCATTGCCGCCTGGAAACTGTCCCCGGCGCCCACGGTGTCGGCGACCACGACGGGAATCGAAGGGATTTGGATGCGGCCTGCCGAGCGGGAATAGTAAGTCACGCCGTTCTCGCCCCGGGTGACTGCCAAAAGCAGGCAGCGCTCACCGAGCCAGCTGCCCGCAATCGCGTCACTATCGACGTTCGGGCCGTATAGATTCACGAGGTCTTCCTCGCTCACCTTGATGAGATGGGCGCGTTGGCGGAAACGTTCCACCGCCGCGCGCCAGCGCCCCACATCCGGTTCGATGGCCAGGCGTATGTTCGGATCGAAGCTCACGAGAATCTTCGCAGGAACGGTGGTCACGAGCTCGAGCAACTGCTCCGCGGACTGCGACGACACGATTGGAATCGAACCGACATGAATGCCCAGAAGCGCAGGCCACTGTTTCTTGACCGCCGCCAGACTGGGGTGAAACACGATGTGTTCCAGCCCATAGAACGCATACCGCGGCGTGCCGGATGAGTCCACGTCGATCATCGCCAGCGGGGTCGCCCTGGCCGTACGGCGCAGGAATTGACGGTCAACCCCCTCAAGCACCAGCCGCGCCTCGAGCTGCCGCCCCAGGGCATCGCCGGCGATTTCGGTGGCCAACGATACGGGGCACCCCAGCCGAGCCAGTCCGATCGCGACGTTGTAGGGCGAGCCACCGGCCTTCGCCGTCAAGCTGAGCTTGCGCCGCACATCGACATCCATCGGATCGACGAAGACGTCGTAAAGGGCTTCACCACAAATCAGATACACCGCGCACCTCCGCCCGCTACACGCCGGTGAATGACGAGTGGTGCCGCCGTCATCGGCGTGCACCGCGGATCCGTTCTCTTGCAAACGTTTGTAAGGTAGCATAAATTGCCCCGCCGGTGACAAGGAAGCGGTTGGGACCGGCGCTGGTCAACAACATCGCGGTCACGCGAAGGGTGGCGGGGATGAGCGAAGCGGCACCTCAAAACATCGTCGTCATCCGCTGGCTGACTTTTTTGATGTTCATGATGTTCGCCATGACCACGGATTCGGTCGGCGTCATCATTCCGCAGATCGTCAAGGAGTTCGACCTCAGCCTGACCGCGGCGGGCGCGTTTCACTATGCGACCATGGCGGCCATCGCGGCGGCGGCCATTTTGCTGGGTTTCCTGGCGGATCGACTCGGCCGCAAACAAACCATCGTGCTCGGTCTGAGCGTCTTCGCGATCAATTCCTATCTCTTCATTTTCGGCAACACCTTTGCCTTTTTTCTATGCCTGCTCACGGTCTCGGGCGCGGCGATCGGCATTTTCAAGACGGGGGCGCTCGCGCTGATCGGCGACATCTCCTCCTCCACCGCACAGCACACGGCGACGATGAATCTGCTGGAGGGATTCTTCGGCATCGGCGCCATCATCGGTCCCGCCCTCGTCACCTTCCTCATCCATGCCAGCGTCTCGTGGAAGTGGCTGTACTCCATCGCCGGAACCCTGTGCGTCCTCTTGATCTTGGTGGCGCTGTCGGTGCGCTACCCGACGACCATGCAACAGCCCGGCGAGCCGGTCGACCTGCGGCGGACCGTGCGGATGATGGGCAACCCGTACGCGCTCGCGTTCGGCGTGGCGGCGTTGCTGTACGTCGCGATCGAGGCCTCTGTCTATGTCTGGGGGCCCCTGTATCTCGCCGCATATCGAGGACCGTGGACGCTGCTGGCGGCCTACGCGATCTCGGCGTTCTTCTTCCTGCGGGCCGCCGGCCGGTTTCTCGGCGTCTGGATGCTGGCAAAGTTCGACTGGAGCTGGGTGCTCGCCATCTTTACGTTCGCAATTATGCTGTGCCTGGCGGGCAGCGTCGTGGGCGGGGTCACGGCTGCGGTGCTCCTGCTGCCGCTGTCGGGCCTGTTCATGTCGGTGATCTATCCGACCCTCAACTCCAAGGGCATCAGCTGTTTTGCCAAAGCCGAACACGGGGCGGTCGCCGGGGTGATCCTGTTTTTCACATGTGGCGGTGCGGTGCTCGGGCCGCTGGCCATGGCCGCCGTCATCGACGCGCTCGGCTCGCCAAAGTATGCGTTTCTGCTGGCAACCGCGTTTGCGGCGCTCCTGCTTGCCGGCCTGGGTTATAACTGTCTGCGTCAGCCCACGCGGGTGCGGCTGGCGGCACTCGACGCGCGTGAATATGGTGTGTCCGTCACGGCAGCGACTTGACGCTGCTCTCGCGGACGATGAGTTCGGTGGCCAGCATCTGAGATTTCGGTCGTTTACCGTCGACGAGGTCGAGCAGCGCATCGACCAGGGCCTTGCCGCCGCTGATCACCGGCTGGCGAATGGTCGTGAGGGTCGGATGGTAGTGGCGCGCGACGACGATGTCGTCGTACCCCACCACGGCGACATCGTCGGGCACCCGCCGTCCGTGCGCGCGCAGGGCGCCGATGGCCTCCATCGCGAGGAGGTCGCTGGCGGCGAAGATCGCATCGAACGGGATTTTTTTGCGCAGCAGTTTCGTCACCGCTTCCTTCGCGCTGCCATCGATGAAGGGTGTGCGCTGCACGAGCTCTGCAAGCAGCGCGACGCGGTGCTGCTGCAAGACCTTCCTGTAGCCCTCGAAGCGGTGGCCGATTTCGGGCAGTCCGACGTCGCCGAAGAACGCGATGCGGCGGCGACCCTGCGCCACCAGGTGTTCCGTGGCGAGCATGCCGCCGGCGACGTTGTCGCCGCCGATGGTGCAGTACAGCTGTTGCTGAAGCTGCGCACCCCATACCACGACCGGCGAATGGCGCGCCGCCAGCTCATTGAGCTGATCGTGATGATGCCACTGGCCGATCATTATGACCCCGAGGGCGCGGCCGGAGGCGGCTATCTCACCGGCCAGCGTCAGCTGTTCGGCGTCGATGCGCGAAACCAGCATGTCGTAACCCCGCGCCGTCAGCGCGTCGGCGAGACTGCCCATCAGGATCACGAAAAAAGGATCCGAGACGCTCTGCCGGGTGACCGAATCGAACGGCAGCACCACGGCCACGGTTCTGTTGCGCTGCGAACGCAAATTACTCGCACCCACATTGACCGAATACTTGAGCGAGCGCGCAAGCGTTACGATCCGGTCGCGGGTTTCAGCATTGACCAGGCTGCTCTGCTTCAACGCGCGCGACACGGTCGCAATCGACACACCGGCCAGCTGCGCAATGTCCTTCATCTGCAATTTACCGGCCCCGCCAGCCGCCAAGACGGCTGGTTTCGGGGGTTTCTTCTTCTTTTTCATTGCATGAGTCGATCGGGCCATTGGAGCGGCCATGATAGCAACCGCGCCGCTCGACACCGCAGCGTATCGCGTTCTGCCCGCATAGCAATCGTTTACAATTGATATTATCCTGGGCCCTCGCGGCAAGGGGATGGCGAGGCGACCATGAAAAACAAGGTTCATCTGATCACCTATGTGGACCGACTGGGCGGCGGCGGCCTGGCTGATCTGCATGCGTTGCTGGCGGGGCCGCTCGACGCTGTCTTCGGCGCCGTGCACCTGCTGCCGTTCTACGACCCGATCGACGGCGCCGATGCCGGTTTCGATCCCATCGACCACACCCGCGTCGACCCGCGGCTCGGTGATTGGTCGCACATCAAGGATCTGGCGGCCGATTTCGGGGTCATGGCAGATGTGATCGTCAATCACATCTCGGACCGCTCACCGCAGTTTCTGGATTATGCCCAACGCGGCTCGGCGTCGCCCTTCAGCGGTTTGTTCCTGACGCGGGAAGCCGTGTTTCCGGACGGCGCCGCTGCGGCGGACCTGGCGACGATCTATCGTCCGCGGCCGGGTTCACCGTTCATCGACGTGACGCTGGGCAGCGGCGAGCGGGTCACGCTGTGGGCCACCTTCACGCCGCAGCAACTCGACATCGATGTCGGCCACGCCCTCGGCAAGGAATATCTGGCGAGGGTGTTGTCGACGCTGGCCGCGAACGGTGTCAGCATGATCCGGCTGGATGCCGTGGGCTATGCGATCAAGAAGCCGGGCACGTCGTGTTTCATGCTGCCGGAGACCTTCGATTTCATCGGTGAAATCGCCGCGAACGGTCGCGCGCTCGGGGTGGAGGTGCTGGTCGAGGTTCATTCCTACTACGGCCGGCAGATCGAAATTGCCAGGCACGTCGACCGAGTCTACGACTTCGCGCTGCCGCCGCTGGTGCTGCACGCGTTTGCGTTCGGCACCGCAGAGTATCTCAAGAACTGGATCCGACTGCGGCCCAACAACGCCATCACCGTCCTCGACACCCACGATGGAATCGGCATCGTCGACATCGGCGCGGACCCGACGGATCGAAGCGGGCGTCCCGGTCTGGTACCGCCGCAGGAAATCGACGAGCTGGTCGAGCGCATTCATGCGGCGAGCCAGGGCCAGAGCCGCCAGGCAACCGGTGCAGCCGCATCGAATCTCGACCTGTACCAGGTGAACTGCACCTTTTTCGACGCGATGGCGCGTGACGAACGGCGCTACCTTCTGGCGCGGGCCATTCAATTCTTTCTGCCGGGCATTCCGCAGGTTTACTACGTGGGTCTGCTGGCCGGTGGCAACGACATGCAGCTCCTGGAGCGCAGCGGCGTCGGCCGCGACATCAACCGTCACCACTACGATCTGACGGAGATCGCGGCGGAGCTCAGGCGGCCGGTGGTTGAGGACCTGGTGCGGCTCATCCGCCTGCGCAACGGGCATCCGGCGTTCGACGGAACCTTTGCGTTGCTCGATACCGCGGCGGGCTCGTTGCGGATGCGCTGGGTCAGGGACGCACACTTTGCGGAACTCACGGTCGACCTGGCCACCGCCGTCTACGAATTGAACCATTCGGAGGCGGGGCGGATCGACCACCTGACGTTCACCTCGGCCGCGCCAGCCGCCGCAGCCGGCCTGCGCCCAACGCCATGATCCGCCGTTCATGGCGGTAAACGGCAGCGAGCCTGTGCTCATCAGCGCTGCCATCGAGCGGGCCCGCGACGCGCTCGAGGCCGGACAGGGTCGCGAAGCGGTGATCATGCTCGAGCCGCTGGTCGTGCGCGCGCCGTGCGCCGGTGCGTGGCAGCTGCTCGGATTTGCGTACGCTGCGGAGCAGCGCATGCCTGAGGCGGTGCGCGCATTTGCGCAGGCCGCGAGCCTCGATCCCGAGGAGCCGCGCACCGCTTTCGGCCACGCGCGATCGAGCCTGGATGCGGGGTTTCCGGCCGCGGCGTTGTTCGCCCATGCGCAGGCGTGCGCGCCCGGCGATCTCGCCGCGGTCGATGGCCGGGCGGCGGCACTGGCGGCGCAGGGTGAGCGGGGGACCGCCGAGGCCTTGCTGGCGGATACCTTGCTGCGCCACCCGGACTGGCTGGTCGGGCACAAACGTCTCGCGGCGCTGCGCTTTACGTCGGGAGACTGCCGGCGCTTCGCGCAAAGCTACGCCGTGGCCTGCAGGGCGCAGCCGCGGAATCTGTCGCTGCGACTCGCCTGGTTCAGCGCGCTCGCGCAGGCGCGCGACTGGGAGGCGGCGCGCAGGATCGTCGCGGAGGGCGAAACAGTGCTCGGCGCCTCACCCGCGCTGGCCGCCGCCAGAGCCGTTGTCGCCGCGGAGGCGGGCGACCGTGAAGCCGCCGAAGAGTGGTTCGCGCGGACGGCCGCAGTCCGCGACGATGCTCTGGGCATTGCCCACGTGCGCCACTGCCTGCGCACAGCGCAGGTGGAGAAAGCCGAACACCTCGCGCTGGAACTGGTGAGGGGCCGGTCGGCGCCGTTGATCTGGCCGTACCTGTCGCTCATCTGGCGGCTGCAAGGCGACCCGCGGGCGCAGTGGCTGGACGGCGCACCGCCCTACATTCGTGAGTTCGATCTTGGTTGTTCGCCCGGTGAACTGGATGAACTCGCCGCCGTGCTGCGCCGGCTGCATACCACGCGGGCTCCCCATCTCGAGCAATCGGTGCGCGGCGGCACCCAGACCGATACGGACCGCCAGCTGTTCTTCAGGGCGGAGCCCGAAATCCAAACGGTGCGTGCAAAAATTTGCGCCGCGATTCACGAGTACGTGGCGGGAATGCCCGCACCGGAGCCCGGTCATCCCCTGCTCGGTGTGCCGCGTGGACGCATTCTATTCTCGGGCAGCTGGTCGGTGCGGCTCACGCGTCAGGGCCATCATGTGAGTCATACACACCCCCTAGGCTGGATCAGCTCTGCGCTCTACGTCGCGCTGCCGCAGCCGGATCAACTCGGCGCAGCGCCCGCGGGCTTCATCCGCTTCGGTGTGCCTCCTGCGGTGCTGGGGCTGCAGCTGCCGGGGCTCGGTCAGTGCGCGCCCAAACCGGGCCGGCTCATTCTGTTTCCGTCGACGATGTGGCACGAAACGCTGCCGTTCGACGCTGGCGAGCGCCTCGCCATCGCCTTCGACATCATGCGGCCCCCGGCTGGCGGGACAGGGCCGCCGCCGCCCCGGTGACGACCGTCGGCGCACGGCTTTCTGCGGGTCAGCGTGCGCATCAGGCCGCCTTGCAGTTCTGATCGATGTACGCCTGATGCGTGGGCAGGCTGGCGGCGGCGGCCTGCAGCGCCGCCCGCAACTTCGCCAGGTACTGCGCGGCGTCGCCATCGTGGAAATCGAGCAAGGGATCGAGACGTTCGGGCAGGTTCAACTGGCCGATATGCACCGCCGTCCACGATACCGGGCCGAACAAATCCATCTCGCGCGCGATCAGGCGGCCAAACTTCCGGAAATGATCGATCTTGAACTGAAGCGTGGCGGGGATGCTCATGGTGGCGCAGTGCCTCCACAGCGGCTCAGCGCGTGTGTTGAGATGATAGTGCAGTATGAGCAAGTCGCGGATGCGCTCGGTCTCGGTGCTGGCCACGCGGTTGAACTCGGCGGTCACCAGGGGATCAAAATCACGGTCGGGGAAAAAGGCCAGGAGCTTCGAGATGTTCGCCTGGATGAGATGCAGGCCGGTGGACTCCAGCGGCTCCATGAAACCGCTCGACAGGCCGACGGCGATGACGTTCTTGTTCCACGACTGCCTGCGCCGCCCGGTCACAAAACGCAAGGGGCGCGGATCGCCCAAGGCCCTGCCATCCAGGTTGGCGAGCAGCGTGGCCGCGGCCTCGTCATCGCTGATATGCGCCGATGAATAGACATAGCCATTGCCGGTGCGATGCTGCAACGGAATGCGCCATTGCCAGCCCGCCGGGCGCGCCGTCGAGCGCGTGTAGGGCGTGAAATCGGAGGCCCTGGCGCAGGGCACGGCCACTGCGCGATCACACGGCAGCCAGTGGCTCCAATCGTCGTAGCCGGTCTGGAGCGTGCCCTCGATCAGCAGCCCGCGAAAGCCGGAACAATCGATGAACAGATCGGCGCCGCAGACGCGGCCATCCTGCAGCGTCACGCTTTCGACGAAGCCGCTCTCAGCGTGCTGCTGCACCGTGCTGACCCGGCCCTCATGCCGCACCACGCCGCGCGCCTCCGAATACTTGCGCAGGTAAGCTGCATACAGGCCGGCGTCGAAATGGTAGGCATAGTCGTGGGTCGAGAGCACGTTGCGCGGGTCGGCCGAAGGCCGTGCGAACTTTCCGCGGCTCGCCGCCGCCCACGCCATGGAGAGGTCGTCCAGGCTGACGTCGGCCGTCGCGCGGGTTGCCAGCCAGTGCTGATGCACCGACACCGTGTCGAACGGCCGGCCAAAGCTGCCGAAAGGGTGGAAGTAGCGGTGCGCGGGTTTTGCCCAGTCGACGAACTGGATGCCAAGTTTGAACGACCCCTGGGTCGCCTTGACGAAGTCATTCTCGTCCAGCCCGAGCGTCTGGTTGAACAGCTTGATGGGAGGAATCGTTGCCTCACCGACGCCGACCGTGCCGATCTCCGCGGACTCGAGCAGCGTGATCGCGCACCCCTGCGTTAGCGTCCGGCTCAGGGCAGCCGCCGTCATCCAGCCCGCCGAACCGCCGCCGACGATCAGAATGGAGCGGATTCGACGGGGTGATCGCTCTGTATCAGCCGCAGTCATGGGCGTGTGTCCTCATCGCGGCCCGCGCGCGGGGGAAGCGCGCGGACCCCTCGTCCCCTAGAAACTGAGCCTGGCCGAAACCTTCACGGCGACGCCCTGGGCAACGCCGGCATTGACCAGGCTGGTGCTCCCGGCAACGAACGAGGCAGCCGCCGGATCCGCATAGCTGTTGAACATGTTGTAGACGTTCACCCCGAGTTGCAAGTGTTTCACCGGCTCGTATTTGGCGAACGCACCGACGATCAACGTGCCGGGGTAGCTGTTGCCATCACCGCCCAGAACCCGCGATTGCCCGTCGAGGCTAAGGCCCACTTCGGCCTGGCTGAAGATGTCGTAGCTGAACAATCCGGTGTAGGTGAAGTTCGGAATGTTGGGCGACCTCAAGTACGACGCGCCCTGGTGGGCCGACACCTTCGAATCATCGTAGGTGCCGCTGAACAGAAGGTTGAAACCGTTGATCCGGTAGGTCGAAAACAGTTCCACGCCGGCGTCCTGATACTTTCCCGAGATGATGCAGGTCTGTTCCGCAATGCCGAGAATGGCCAGGCAGTTCGTCGCCGATATCTCCTGCGAGGAGATGGTGTAGGTCGAATAGAACGTCGTCAGTTCCACGGTGTAATGACCGCCGAGCACGTCACCCCGGTTTTTCAAACCGAGTTCATATTGATTCACCGGAAAGCGCGCGTTCGCCAGACCCGCCGAGCTCAGCGAACCATTCGGATTGAAATACGAGGGATTGGCGTTGGTCAGGCGGTCGGCGTTGAAACGGGTTGCGTGCGAGGCCCGCGTGAACACCGACAGGTCCGGCGTCAGCTTGTAGAGCGCGCCCAACGACCAGTTGGTGGCATGTTCTTGGAAGTCCACCGCGTTCACGGCGCCGTCGTAACCCAGCACGGGTAACATCGTCGTCACCTGCGTACCGGTGCGCGGGTCCGTCTGCACCACGGACGCCTGAGCGACTTGAGTGCCCGTGCTGCCCTGTGCCCAACCTGAGCCCTGGAAGAATTCTTCGCGGACGCTGCCATCGAGGTTCAAGTCGCCGATGTCTACATTGAGGTCTGCATAGGGAGCATTGTCAGTGAAGGTGAGGTCGAACTGCTGGTTCCAGCTCTGATTGAAACCCGTCTGACCGCCGGCGGCCAGCAAATTGCCGGTGCTGCTCACCAGATCGAGCTCGGCCGGATTGTTGCCGGTCGCATCGTTGAGCGCCGGGTTCGAATGCCAGTCTTCGGCAATGCGCTGGGAGTAGTACAGATAGCCCGCTTTCAAATCGAAATGCACGGCGTTGAGATCGAAGGTGTAAGTGGCGGAGAGATCGTTGGCAACATGGTCCATGTGGTTCATGTTGGTGTGCACCGCAGAATTGCTGTTCACGTACGCGCCGGTGAAAGCTTGGCCGGCATTCGATCCATTGGCATAGATGAGCGACTGGCCCGGCGTCAGCACGCTGGCGACGGGCACCGCGTTGTAAAACTGGACATCGAAGGAACCGCTCATGCGTGCGACCCGGGCATTGTCATCGATGACCAGTCCGCCGCCAAAGTTGTAGTGCGTCTGCAGCTGCAGCCACTTTTCGTCGGTGAGGATGCCGTCGAGCGGCTGCCGGCCGATCTGACCCGTGGCATTCGAGAACAGAGCGCTCGAGTTCAGCGCGGAGTAGCCGGGAGCCTGGTTGCGGGCGTCGCAGTACGCGGACGCGCCGATGTCGCTCACGCTCTTGCCATTGAGACTTGCCCTGCTGAGGCAGCCATTGTAGCTCGGTTCCTGCGTGTTCGCGGCTTTGAACAGCAGGCGAACATAGCCCTTATCGTCGGCCAGCTCCTTGGTGATGTTGCCCTTGATCGCGTAGGAATTGCTCACATTGTACGCGGCGTGCTCGATGCCGCGGCCGACGTCGTAGTAGCCGCCGAGGTTGTAGTAGGTCGTGTCGTTGAGGCTGCTGCCGTAGCGGAAATTGAGCTTGGTGAAATCGTAGTTCGCGCCTTTCTCGACCTCGACGTACCCGCCGTCATTGCGGCCGGTGAAGCTGATGTGGTTCAGCACGGCACCGACCGCCTGCGATGCCAGCGTCGAGGCGGTGCCGCCGCGGATCGCCTCGATGCGCTCATCGGTGGGCATGGAATGCGTCCAATAATCGTTGTTGCCGAACTGGATGTCGCCGAAGAGCACCACTGGAAGTCCGTCTTCCTGAATCTGGACGAAGGGCGACCCGCCTGTCGGTGTGCGCAGGCCTCGAACACCGATGTTCGAGTTGCCGCCTTCGCCCTGCGTGCCGGCGACCTGGATGCCGGGAATCATGCGGTAGAGCTCGGCAGTGCTAGTGGCGTCGAAATCCTTGATCTGCTCGGTGTTGATCGAACTGATGGACGTCGAGGTATCCAGCTTCGACTTGTCGCCCGCCGAGGCGGTGATGACGATGGTTTCCAGAGTGTCGCCATCCGCAGCGGGGCCAGGCGCGTTTTCGGTACGCGCAGCTTCGGTTTGCGCGTGCAACGGCGCGGCGGCCACGGCGAAGGCCGCGGCGGTCAGGATCATACGGATGCTCAAGCGTAGCTTGTCTTTATTCGAATTCATTGGCGTCTCCCCGAACCCTAGATGGTGGCCTCTACGGACCGTCGCTGATTTTTAGCATGGGGTGCAAACGTTTGCAAATTTTTGCGTCGCTGCATTGTCGCCAGGTCCGGCGGCTCGCCTGCAAACGATTGCCATTCGTCCGTGTGCGGCAGTTGCCCCCGCACGACGGTGTTCTGTTCGGCGTTGCCGTTTCGCAGACTCCGGTGTACGCCGGGTCACCGTGTTCAGCGCGGGCAGGCAGGTGCATTCGGTCCGACCGACCCGACTAACAGCGCATCGGGGCGCTATGCCGTTTCGGCGCTGGCGTTCAGTGCCGAGGGCTAGATGGCGGCAAGGGCGTCATGTTAAGTGCTTGATTTTGCTAAAATCGGCTGGAATGTCGGCTTGACAGCGTGACGCGACCTCCGGAGAATCCGCGGTTCTTCGTGGTGAGGTAGCTCAGCTGGTTAGAGCGTGGCACTCATAACGCCGAGGTCGGGGGTTCGATTCCCCCTCTCACCACCAATAAAATCAATAAGTTGTATTTGGCTTACGTCACTGTCAGCCGAGAATGATCTTGCGCAGCAGATAGGCGACGCCGCTCAGCACGCCGACGCTCGCCGCCCACAGGCCTACGAACCAGCCGAGGCGCCTGGCCAGTGAGCGATCTACGGGATGCTCAGTGGTAGTGCGTTTCATGGCCGATCTTGCCGCGGAATATCCAGTACGAGTAGGCCGTGTAGGCGAGCACGATGGGGATCAACACGACGGCACCCGTGAGCAGGAACAACTGACTGGACGGCGGCGAGGATGCCTGCCAGATGTTGATGCCCGGCGGCACGATCCACGGCCAGATGCTGATGCCGAGTCCGGTGAAGCACAAAAAAAACCATCCGAGCACACACAGCAAGGGTGTCAGGTGCACTGCCTCGTCGGTGATGCTGCGCCAAAAGGCAATCACCAACCCTGTCACCAGGACCGGTACCGGTGCGACGTAGAGGATGCGCGGCCATGCATACCAATGCCGCAGGTATTGACGCTGTAGTTCCGGCGTCCACAAACTCACGATGACGATCATGGCAATCGTGATGACGGCAAGTGGTTTGGCATAGCGGCGGGCGCGTGTCTGCAAGTCCGCCTCCGTCCGCCAAACCAGCCAGCAGGCGCCGAGCAGTGCGTAGCCGATCACGACCGCGAAGCCGCAGAACAGGCTGAACGGGGTCAACCAGTCGAACCAACCGCCGGCGTACTGGTTGTTCTTGACCTTGATTCCTTGGATGAGCGCGCCGAGGATGACACCTTGCGTCGCGGCCGCCACGGTGGATCCCGCGAGGAACGACAGGTCCCATAGCCGGCGTTGCCGGCGTGTGTGTGCCTTGAAGCGGAATTCGAAGGCGACCCCGCGAAAAATCAATGCCAGCAACATGGCGATGATGGGGGGATAGAGCGCCGGCAGCAGTGTGCCGTAGGCGACGGGAAACACCCCATACAGGCAGGCGCCGCCCAACACCAGCCAGGTTTCGTTGCCGTCCCAGACGGGAGCGACCGTGTTGACCATGACATCGCGGTCGTGCGATTCGCGCTCGACGATGAACAAGATGCCGAGGCCGAGGTCGAAGCCGTCGAGGACGATATAGGCCAGTACCGTGAAAGCCGCGATGCAGGCCCAGACGATCGGCAAGACGTGCGCGGTCGTCAACGCCTACTCCGCCCCGCCGACGTGCCCGACGGCCTCGCCCTGCGCAGGACCGGGATGGGTGCCTGCGGTCCTGGTCGGATCGCGGGCGTCCGGGCCCGATTCGCCAAAGTGCGGTTCGCTGCGCATCATGCGCAGGAGGATGGCGACTCCGGCGCCAAACACGATGAAGTAGACGATCACGAAAACGATCATCGACGTGGCGATGCCGGGCAGCGCGATCGGCGAGACGCTGTCGACGGTGCGCAGTACGCCATAAACCGTATAAGGCTGGCGGCCGACCTCGGTGGTGACCCACCCGCAGAGCAGCGCGATGAAGCCGGCCGGCGCCATCGCCAGGGCGAATCGGTGCAGCCCCCGGTTCGTAAAAAACGAACCGCGCCAGCGCAGCAGCAGGCCGAGCCCGCCAAGTACGAGCATCAACACACCGAGTCCCACCATGATCCGAAAGGTGAAGAAAATCACGGTGGAGTTCGGCCGGTCGGCAGGAGCAAACTCCTTCAGCCCGGGGATCCGACCGTCGAGGTGGTGCGTCAGGATCAGAGATCCCAACAGCGGCACTTCGACGGCATAGTCGGTGTGTTCGGTCGCCATGTTCGGAACGCCGAACAGGATTTCCGGCGCACGGCCTCTGCCCGTCCAGTCGCCTTCGATGGCCGCGATCTTGGCGGGCTGATACTCGAGCGTGTTGAGACCCTGCGTGTCGCCCGCAAGAATCTGCAGCGGCGCCACCACGGTAATCATCCACATCGCCATGGAGAACATGACCCGCACCGCCTCGGTCGTCGCCCTGCCGAGTCTGGCATCGCGCAACAGATGATAGGCGCCGGTGGCGCCGACGACGAGCGCCACGCACAGGAAGGCGGCGAGACCCATGTGGACGAGGCGATAGGGGAAGGACGGATTGAAGATGATCTTGAACCAGTCGGCGGGCAGGAACCGACCCGTGACCGGATCGATGGTGTATCCCTGTGGCGTTTGCATCCAGCTGTTGGAAGCAAGAATCCAACTCATGGAAATCAAGGTGCCGATGGACACGAGACACGTTGCGGTGAAGTGCAATCTCCGGCCCACGCGGTTCAGGCCGAACAGCATGACACCCAGAAAACCCGCCTCCAGAAAGAACGCGGTCATCACCTCATAGGCGAGCAGCGGGCCGAGCACCGGTCCCGCCTTCTCGGCGAATTGCGACCAGTTGGTGCCGAATTCGTAGGACATCACGATGCCCGACACCACGCCCATGGAAAAGCCGA
Organism: uncultured Steroidobacteraceae bacterium; assembly: GCA_964658215.1. GTDB lineage: Bacteria > Pseudomonadota > Gammaproteobacteria > Steroidobacterales > Steroidobacteraceae > Bog-1198. Next base: position 13,659 of record CAZZYJ010000047.1, read on the forward strand.
TGGCAAAGATCTTGAGCCAATATTGGAACAGGTCGAGGAACACCTGCCGGCCGGTCTTCAGCCACAACCCTTCGAGCACCGCCAGGTAGGCAGCAAGTCCGATGGAGAAGGAAGGAAAAAGAATATGAAAGGCCACCGTGAAGGCGAACTGGGTTCGCGCCAGATCCAATGCGGTGATGCCATGCATACGATAATCCACCTGCGCGGCTCCCATTCCACGAGCAGCCACTACGTGTCATATATTACCAAATCAGCGTTGCGGCCAGGCAGTCTTGGTTTATCGGTTCGACAGAGGGATTGCTCACCAAATTGTGCGAACGTGGGGATAGGCGCGAATTTTTTCATCTGCGGTCACGATGGGAGCGGTGAGTTTGCGGGCTGTTGCAACGATCAACCGGTCCGCCGGGTCTTTATGGAAATCACCCGGTAGTGCCACCGCTTCGATGGCTATCGCGTTATCTACCGGAATGAATTTCATCTCTTCGATTTCCTCGACCACCTTGAACCAGGCGCCGAGGTCAGTTGCCAGCCCGAGACGTCCCCGGGCTACCAGCATGGCGATTTCCCAGGTCGTGATGGATGAAATCAGGATGTCTCCGCCAGGACTCTCCGCCGCAATCGCGGCTGCCGCATCGACTGAAAGTTTCTGTGGATCACTCACCCACCAGATCAGACTGTGAGTGTCCAAAAGTATCAATTAGCCGCCTCCCACTCATCGGCGCCGACGGGATCAGTCGGTTGATCGTAATGCAGCACCGACCCTCGCAATTTCTCGAGGGGATTCTGGCTGGGGGGTCGATATCGCCGAATTTCGAGTCTTGGCTGACCGTTATCAGTGATTATCAACGGCAAACCTGTGGTTTCGACGCGACGGAACAACTCGAGCGCCTTGGCTTTGAACTGAGATTTCGATATTTGATTCGTCATAATTGCCCATGGTCATATAGCCATGGTCATATGATACCGTTAATCGACCGCCTTGCAAACTAGCCAGCCAACGTCATGGGCCGCGACGCTTGGGACCGCGTCGTGGGCCGTTGCCGTTCAAAGCGTGACTTAAATTCGACAGTTGGGTCCCGTCGACACACTCACGAAGCCGCGCCTTTTCGTTCATCCAGCGATAGATCAGCACGATGACCACGGCAAGCCCTGACGCTGCGACCAGCAGCAGCCCGCTCAGGCCCAGCCTGCCGACCAAGAGTCGCGTGAGCAGTGGGCCCGGCGATCGCGCCAAGCTCGCCCCCGCCGGCGATCAGCGCGAACAAGCGCGTGGCCTGGACGGGCGGAGAACACGTCCGCCAGCCAAGCTCCAGAACACCGAGATCATGAACAGATTGGTGATGCTGAACCAGACGTAGAAAGATGCCGCGAGCAGGCGGCGTCGTGACTGAGCAACACCACCAGCGACGCGGCGCTCAGCAGCACAAGCACTACGGCGACTCCGAGCATCTTGCGCAGACGAGACATGGCAACCTCCTTGGATCACCGCACGGCGCACCGTGTGCCGTACTGTTGCCGCTCTGCCGCGTAGCTGCCAGCGGTTTGCGATGGGCGACGTCTGGGCGGGCGCGAGCCACGCAGGCGGGCGACGATCGGCCGGGGCATGCAGACGTCGGGCACGGTGGGCAGACCTGTAAGTCGGCGCTTGCCGCAGGAGAGCGGTATCTCGATGACACCAAAAAGGCTAATTTCGACGTTGCCGCAGAAATCCGGGTAACCTCATAACCAGACCCGTACGCCGTCCTCCAAGTTTTCAAAGAAGCGATGTTGTGACACTCCTTTAGGTGGCCTATGAACGCAATTGAAGTTGAATACCAGGGTGACTTGCACTGCAAAGCCGTGCATGGTCCCTCCGGAAAAGTACTCACCACCGATGCACCGAAGGACAATCATGGGCGGGGGGAGAGCTTCTCACCGACGGACCTGGTCGCCACTGCACTCGGAGCTTGCATCTTGAGCGTGATGGGTATTACGGCGCGCAAGCTCGGGGTGGATATCAAGGGCGCTACGGCATCGGTGGGCAAGGAGATGAGCAATGTTCCAGCGAGAAGAATCGCCAAGATGGCGGTCAAAATTCATATGCCGCACCCCGTCAGCAATGAACATCGACAACAATTAGAAGATGCTGCGCATACCTGTCCGGTTCACAAGAGCATGCATCCGAATCTTCAAATGCCGATAGAGTTCTCTTGGGGATAAACGCCTAGTCGAGCACCCCCGAAAAAAAACGGCAGTGCGTTAGTTTTCAATCCCTTCCACATCGTATCTGCGCAATGAGCCGCGCAGCTGCCAGCGGTTTGCAATGAACGGCGTCTGGGCGGGCGCGAGCCACGCAGGCGGCACCATCGAGATCGACCCGAGGGTTCAGTCCGGCCGATGTCTGGTGCGAGTCACCGATACCGGCGTCGGCCTGCAGGCGATGGACGGGGACTGGGCACGGGGCTCGTCCCGCTGCGCGCGGACGAGAAGTACACCGTCGTCGCCCGGCGGGACGAGCGGGGGAGGTCCCGCGAAGCCGTCATCCGTATACCGCTCAAGGAACTGGCCGCGCAGCTCGACATCTCGCAATTCGCGCAGGTTCATCGCGCCGTCGTCGTGAACCTGAGTTCCATCGCCCGCATCGTGCGCGGCGCCAACGAGACGGCCGACATCTATCTCAAAGGCCGCGCCGAGGTGCTGCCCGTCAGCCGCAATTACCTGCATTTGTTTCGTCAGATGTAAAGATGAGACCCCACGCCGTTCGTCACATGAGGGGATGTGCCGGGCGCGCCTTGCGTCAGAGTTCCTGTGCCGTGGGGTGGAACCGGATTTCGTTGATGTCGACGTCGTCGGGCTGGCTGATCGCAAAGGCGACCATGCGTGCGAAGCTGTGCGCGGATGGCGTATGCGGAATAAAAATCTCTCACCCCCTGGGCGATGTCGGTCTCGGTGCACCACCGATTGCGGAGGTAGATGCAGGTCGGCTGCCAGTGCCTTGAGCCGGTCGAGTCGGCGCGCACCGCGGATGAGCTTCGCCCCGTCGCCCGCCAGGTGCCGGGCGGCAACGGCCGCCACCCGCACGAGTCTGGAGAATTTTCCCCGCCCGGATTCTGTCGATCGGCTGCAGGAGCGGTGCGTCGACGTGCAGGGCGACGTCATAACCATCCGGCAGGTCAGCATGCCGATTCGCTATTCGACCGGGCCGGTTTGCTCGGCTACGCTCGCGCGCTTATTTGAGGACCTCCCTATGAAATCGAAGCCGGCCCGCGACCTCGTCGCGCGCATTTTCGTTTGTGAGAATCGGTCGGCGCGGTCGGGGCGTGCAGCCGCG
>CAZZYJ010000048.1:0-2915 GCA_964658215.1 uncultured Steroidobacteraceae bacterium
GACCGCGCCGGCGGCGAGCGCGCCGCCCGGGCCGTCCGCGGCGAGCGCGCGGTAGCGGGCGAGCGCCTCCTTCAGCAGCCCGTAGTGATGGAAGGTCGGCTCCACGGCCGCGATCGACGCTTCGACGTTCGCGGCGGCCGCGAGGTCGCGGACCGCGGCTGCCACGTCGAGATCCTCGCGCGGGCTGCCCAGTTCGAATCCAGCCCGCCGCGGATCGATCCGGCCATAGTGCAGGTGCGTGACGAAACGCGTCGCCGCGAGCGTGAGATCGGCGTCGAGCCGGCCGCGGGCCGCGCCATCGGCGGCGGCCGCGGCTATTTCCTCCCGCAGGTTCGCTGGCAGATAATCCTCGGCCCGCAAACCATAGGTCTGCGCCGCGCCCATCACCGACACCAGCGCCGTTGCCTGCGCAGAGAGCTTGCCGTCGTGGCTCCAGACCGGAGGCGTTTGCTGCGCGCGCGCCGCCGGGCAGCAGAGCAACGCCGCGAGCAGGATGGCGGGGCGCGGTCGCCGCACGTGGCGTATTGCGGGAGATGAAGTCACCACGGCGCAAGGTAGCTCGAATGCGGCGGTGGGTCTGTGCGGCGACGTACCGACCCGAGACCATGCGCCGTCCATGCTCTGCTCCTACCATCGTCATTCGGGTTTCAAGAGCATGACACAGGGCGTTCATCAGCAGCGAACACCTTCTCCGAGCCACGCATGACGGCTGTTGGCAGCCTCGGTGTCGTCACGGCGGTCCGCGGCAGCGTCGTCGACAGCCGCTTCGAACACCGTCTGCCGTCGATACGTTCGATCCTGCGCACGGGCGACGGGTCGAAAACAGTGGTCGAGGTGCTAACCCAGCTCGATGCGCGCCATGTTCGCGGCATTGCCCTGACGGCGACCCAGGGGCTGGCCCGCGGCATGGCGGTGGAGGATACGGGACTGCCCCTGCAGGCCCCGGTCGGGAAAAACATCATTGCCCGGATGTTCGACGTGTTCGGCACGCCCATCGATCTTCTGCCGGCGCCATCGGGCATTTCCTGGCGCAGCGTCCATCGTTCTCCTCCGCCGCTCTCGGAACGGGTCACCCGAGCCGAGATATTCGAAACCGGCATCAAGGCCATCGACGTGCTGGTCCCGCTGGAACGGGGCGGCAAGGCCGGCCTCTTCGGCGGTGCGGGCGTGGGCAAGACCATCCTCCTCACCGAGATCATCCACAACATGATCGGCCGGCAACGAGGCGTGAGCATCTTTTGCGGCATCGGCGAGCGCTGCCGGGAAGGCGAGGAACTGTATCGGGACATGAAAACCGCGGGCGTGCTCGAAAACATGGTCATGGTGTTCGGTCAGATGAACGAACCGCCCGGCAGCCGGTTCCGGGTGGGCCACGCGGCGCTGACCATGGCCGAATATTTCCGCGACGAGGAGCACCGCGACGTGCTGCTCTTGATGGACAATATCTTCCGTTTCATCCAGGCGGGAATGGAAGTCTCTGGACAGATGGGCCAGATGCCGGCCCGTCTCGGTTATCAATCGACGCTGGGCACCGAACTCGCCGCCTTGCAGGAAAGGATCGCCAACACGCACGCCGGTGCCATCACCTCCATTCAGGCGGTGTACGTGCCGGCCGATGATTTGACGGACCCTGCGGCGGTTCACGTGTTCTCCCATCTTTCCGCCTCGATCGTACTTTCACGCAAACGGGCCGGCGAAGGGCTGTACCCCGCCATCGACCTGCTGCAGTCGAATTCGAAGATGGCGACCCCGGGGATCGTCGGCACCCGGCACTATCAACTCGCCCAGGAAATTCGCCGCACGCTTGCCCAATACGACGAGCTCAAGGACGTGATCGCGATGTTGGGGTTGGAGCAGCTCTCCGAACAGGATCGCAAAGTGGTCGGGCGCGCGCGCCGTCTGGAGCGATTCTTGACACAGCCGTTCTTCGCGACGGAAAAATTCAGCGGCATCCAGGGCAGGCTGGTGAGCCTGCCGGACTCGCTCGAGGGCTGCGAACGCATCCTGCGCGATGAGTTCAAAGACTTTCCCGAGAGCGCCCTCTACATGATAGGCGCCATCGGCGAGGCGCGACGGGAGCCGTCGCCCGCCGCCGGTCAGGGCCGCCGCCCCGGCGCCGCACCCACCTCGACGCAGCCCGCTCCGTGACTCTTACGATCTTCCTGCCCTTTCGAGTTCACCTGCGCGCCGAGATCACCGGCCTGGTCGCCGAAACGCCGCAGGGCTCGTTGGGCATCTTGCCGCAACGGCTCGACTGCGCGGCTGTGTTGAGCCCGGGTATCCTCACCTATACGTCGCTGGACGGCAGGACCCGGTACGTCGCCATCGACGGTGGCGTCCTGGTCAAGGCCGGCACGGCTGTGGAGGTTACGGCCCATCGTGCCGCCGATGGCACCGACCTCGCAGCGCTGCACGGCGCGGTCGAGCGCGAGTTCCGCGATGGTTACGCGCAGGAGACGGAGGCGCGCGCAGCGATGGCGAAAATGGAGACCGGCATCTTGAGACGTCTCGAGGATCTTCACCGTGGATGACCACGACACCGCCTTCGTGCGCTCCGTACGCGCCCACGCCGCGCGAAAGGCCTTGGCGCGGCGGGCGGGTCCGCAGGCCGCCTGGTCGGGCCTCGGGATGATCGGTATCGTCGGCTGGTCCATCGTGCTGCCGACCCTTCTCGGCGCGTTTCTGGGCGGCTTCATCGAACGTCATTCGGCAAGCCCGCATACCTGGACGCTGGCATTGCTCGTTGCCGGATTGATGCTCGGGTGTGTGAACGCCGCAATGTGGATTTCCCGGCAGCACGCCGCCATCGCCGACTCCTCCACGGATTCCGGCGATGCGTGAAAATGTCGAACTGGCGCTTTCACTGGGCGCCGGGATGCTGCTCGGCGTCTTGTTCTTCGTCGGACTGGCTTGGA
>CAZZYJ010000048.1:2925-16949 GCA_964658215.1 uncultured Steroidobacteraceae bacterium
CGGTGAAGCGCGGCGCGGGCGCGGCGCGCCCGACTTTTTGGTTCCCCGTCAGCCTGCTGCTGCGCAGCGGCGGCGCCCTCGCCGGGTTCTACGCTGTATCCGGCAGCGATTGGCGGCGGCTGCTGGCGAGCCTCGCCGGTTTCTTGATGATGCGTACCGCCCTTATTCGCCGGGCGGTACGCGCCGGCGCAGAGCGACCGTCGCGCCCTGCGGTGAGGCTGCCGTGAACTTGAGCTCCGACCAGCAGGTTTACTGGCAGCACGGCTTCGTCAAACTCAACGGCACGCTGGTGACCACCTGGGTCATGATGGCGGGGATGGCCCTCACCGCGAAGCTCGCGACCCGCAATCTGGCGCTCGAGGGTCCCGTCTCGCGTTGGCAGGCGGCACTCGAGATCGTCGTCACCTCGATCGCCGCCCAGATCGGCGAGGTGGGACTTGCAACCCCCTCCGACTACCTGCCCTTCCTCGGAACGCTGTTCCTGTTCGTCGCAACGAGCACCCTGTCCACGCTCCTCCCCGGTGTCGAGCCGCCCACGGGTTCGTTGTCGACGACCGCCGCGCTGGCGTTGTGCGTGTTCTTGGCCGTGCCGATGTTCGGTGTGAGTTCGCGCGGACTGACCGGATATCTCAAGACCTACGCGGAGCCCACGTGGCTCATGCTGCCTTTCAACATCATCAGCGAACTGTCGCGGACCCTGGCGCTCGCGGTGCGCCTGTTCGGCAACATGATGAGCGGGGCCATGATCGTCGGAATCCTGCTTACCATCACCCCCTTCTTTTTTCCGCTGGTCATGACGGCCCTCGGATTGCTCACCGGCCTGGTCCAGGCCTACATTTTCTCGATTCTCGCCGCGGTCTATATCGCGGCAGCCACCAGTCCAACTCAGCGAGGCGTTCAACATGGATGACAGTACGATGATTGCAACAGCGTCGATAGTCACGGCGGGCCTTGGCATCGCCCTCGGCTGCATGGGCCCTGCACTCGGCGAGGGCCGCGCCGTGGCGGTCGCGCTGCGCTCGCTGGCACAGCAGCCGGACGCCTCGGCGACGATCACGCGCACCCTGTTCGTGGGACTCGCGATGATCGAATCGCTCGCCATCTACTGCTTCGTGGTATCGATGATCCTCCTTTTCGCCAACCCCTTCTGGACGCACGTCATCGCCGCAGCGCCGGGCAAGTAAGCGCATGCTCATCGATTGGTTCACCGTCGGCGCGCAGATCGTGAACTTCCTGGTGCTCGTCTGGCTGCTCAAGCGCTATCTGTACCGGCCGATACTCGACGCCATCGACCTGCGCGAGAAGCGCGATTCGGCCGCCGTTCTCGCCGCCGGCACCCAGGCGGCAATGGCACGGCAGCTGCTCGAGGAGTTGACGAAGAAGAGCTCGCTGATGGACGGCGCACGGGAGAAGTTGCTCGCGAACGCAGGCGAGCAGGCGGCAGCCGACCGTGCCAGCCTGTTGAGGGTGGCGGAACAGGACATGAAAAATCGCAACGCACAGCACGCCGCCGCGATGAGCGCGGACTCTGCGCAACTCCAAGGTCTCCTGGCTCGTCTGGTCACCACCGAGGTCTACGAGGTCGCCCGCCGGGCCTTGACGGATCTCGCTTCGGCGAGCCTCGAGGCGCGCATGGTCGACACGCTGATCCGTCTCCTCGGCGACCTGGACGCCAATGCCAGGGCCGCATTTTCCTCGGCCCTCACCCGGTCGGCGCACGCCGCGCGGGTAAGCACGCGGTTCGTTCTGGCAGCGGCCGAGCGGACGCGCCTGCAGCTGGGCTTGAACGCAGCCCTGGCATCGACGCTCGAGCTCGAGTTTGTCGAGGCCTCGGAAATGGTTGCCGGCATCGAGATTTCCGTGGACGGACACCGGCTTGCCTGGAGCATCGACGGCTATCTCGGCTCTCTCGAGGAGCGCGCCCGCCTGCTGCTGGATCCCGGTGCCCTCCCGGCCACGGCCGCAACGCCACCCGCCGTCCTGGTGCTGCCATGAGCGCGCTGGAAAACCCGGGACGGGCCGGGCTCGCCGATGCACTCGATGCCATGCGCCGCGCGCGCGAGGTCTATTCGCCGGCGCCGGCCCTGCGCGACATCGGCGTGGTGGCGACTGTATCGACCGGAATCGCGACGGTGAACGGCCTGCCGGGGGTCGGTTTCGAAGAACTGGTGAGCTTCGCCAACGGCATGCTCGGCATCGCGTTCAACGTCGACGCCGCGTCCGTCGGCGTGGTGCTGCTCGGCGATTACGAAGATCTGCACGCGGGCGACGCGGTGACGCGCACGGGCCGGGTGATGGACGTCGGTGTCGGCGCGACGCTGTTGGGTCGCGTCGTCGATCCCCTGGGGCGACCGCTCGATGGCGAAGGACCCGTGGCTACCGCGGCCCGCCGGCCGATCGAACGCGGGGCGCCGGCCATCCTGGATCGCGCGCCGGTCACGGTCCCGCTGCAGACCGGAGTGACGGCCATCGACGCGATGATACCCATCGGCCGGGGCCAGCGCGAATTGATACTGGGCGACCGGCAGACCGGCAAGACCGCGATCGCGATCGACGCCATCTGCAACCAGCGAGGCCACGACGTGATCTGTGTCTATTGCGCCATCGGGCAGCGTGCCTCCGCCGTGGCCAAGGTGATCTCGACGCTGCAGGCCGGCGGTGCGATGGCGTACACGACGGTCGTCGTCGCCGCGGAAAACGAAGCCCCCGGGATCGCCTACGTGGCGCCCTATGCCGCGACGAGCATCGCGGAATTTTTCATGGAGGCGGGACGTGACGTGTTGATCGTTTACGACGACCTGACCCATCATGCACGCAGCTACCGGGAGCTGTCGCTGCTGTTGCGGCGCCCGCCCGGACGCGAAGCCTTCCCCGGCGACATATTCTATCTCCACGCAAGACTCCTGGAGAGATCGACCCACCTGTGCGCGGGGCGCGGCGGCGGCTCGCTCACCGCGCTGCCCATCATCGAAACCGAGGCTCAGGACATTTCCGCCTACATACCGACGAATTTGATCTCGATCACCGATGGTCAGATTTACCTGTCGCCGACGCTGTTCGAATTGGGCATTCTGCCCGCGGTGGATGTGGGAAAATCGGTGTCGCGGGTGGGCGGCAGTGCACAGCGGGGCGTGTACCGGGCGATCGCCGGGGGATTGAAGCTCAGCTATGCGCAGTTCACCGAGTTGGAATCCTTCGCCCGCTTCGGCACGCGCCTCGATGATTCCACCGGCCGCCTGATCGAGCACGGCAGGCGCATCCGAGCCTGTCTCGTCCAGGCGGAAGGCTGCCCGCTCGCGCTGACGGAGCAGGTGATCGTCATGCTTTCTCTGGCGCACGGTCTGTTCGAGCAGGTGGCCGTCGGCGACATGATCACCGCCCTGGTTGCGCTTCGCCGCGCGACACAGGGCGTCCCGGTCGACCTCTCGCAGCGGATGGTCGGACAAACCCTCGCCGACGCCGACCGCGAATTCTTGCTGGTGCTTGCGGCTGCCGCACTGGCGCCGAGTAGAAGCCGAGCCGCGGCGCCCGGGACAGCGGAGCCGCCCGCGACGTGAACAGCGCGGCGGAGGGCCTCGGCCGGCAGCTCGCCACCGCACGAGATCTGGCCACCGTCGTGCGCGCCATGAAGGCACTGGCGGCGGCGGGCATCTCGCAATATGAGCGGGCCGTATCGTCCTTGGGCGACTATCAACGTACCGTGGAGCTCGGCTTGATCGCCTGCTTGAGTTCGGCGCGCGCCCACGCGGCCGAGATGACCGACGCCCGCGGCGCGACCTGCGCCGTGTTGTTCGGTTCGGACCAAGGTCTGGTGGGCCGTTACAACGGCATCTTGTTCGACCATGCACGCGCCGCACTCCAGCTGCTGCCCGGTGTCCGCGGCCCGATCTGGACGGTTGGCAAGCGGATGGAGGAACTCGTGACCGATGCCGGACTGCCGACGTTTGCAGCGCTGCCCGTGCCCAATTCCGTGGAGGCCATCGCCGGGCTCGTCGATCGGTTGTTGATCTCGATCGAAGCGCAGCTCGAACGAACTCCGGATGTGCATATCCAGGTATTTCACAACCGGCCGCTGGCCGGCGCGGCCTACCAGCCGGCGCACACGCAGTTGCTGCCGCTCGACCGGCAATGGCGCAAAGGACTCGCGCAGGCCTCGTGGCCCACCCGCCGCATCCCGCAGGTCGTCGGCGGCCGGCAGGCGCTGCGCGGCTTCATCCGGGAATATCTGTTCGTCGTCCTGTTCCGCGCCAGCGCCGAGGCTCTGGCCAGCGAACATGCAAGCCGCCTGGCAGCCATGCAACGGGCGGAACGCAACATCGAGGAGCTGCGCGGTGAACTCACGCTCGCGTACAATCGCAGCCGCCAGGAAGCCATCGACGAGGAGTTGTTCGAGGTGATCAGCGGATTTGAAGCGCTGGCTGCGGCACCCTGACCGTACCAGACCCGGCCGCATCCTTCGTTACGCAAACAAGTTGATGTAATCCTCGACCATCGCGCCGTAACACACGCAGGACACAGCTTCGAGCCCGCGGCGGTCCAGAATGCGAATTTCGCCGCGGCTGTAATGGATGAGCTTGCGGGATTTGAGATTTTCCGCAGCGATGCTGATGCCACTGCGGCGCACGCCCAGCATGTCGGCGAGGTATTCGTGCGTGAGATAGAAATGATCCGCATGCGCCCGGTCGTGGGTCATCAGCAACCAACGTGCGAGCCGCGGCTCGATTTCGTGGAAACGGGTGCAGGCCAGCGATTGCGCCATCTGGGCGATGAGCACGTACAGATACCGGTTCATGGCGCGAAACAACGATCCCCCGGCCTGGGCCTCGCGCAGGAGCTGGGCGCTTTTCATCCTCAAGGCCACGCCGGCTCCCTGCACGATGGCCCGCATGGGGGCGGTCTTGATGCCCAGGTTCAAGGTGGCGCCCAGCATCCCTTCGTTGCCGACCAGGCCCATTTCCAGGGGCGCACGGTGTTCCACCCCGACCATCAGCGAGATGAACGAATTCAGCGGGAAATACACGTGGTCGATGGTCTGGTCCGCCTCGCACAATATGTCGCCGAAGACGAGCTCCACGGGTTCGACCATCGCCATCAGACGACGCCGGGCCGCGCCCGACAAGCCGCCGAGCAGTCGATTGTTCACCGGCGCCGAGGCTTGGACAGGCAACACGTCTCCCCACTCTAGGATCAACGGCGGAGCGTGGCCCAAACGACTCGTCGGGTCTGTTCGTTACAGCACCGACCGGCTAAATGGCGAGCGTGGGCGGAAGCAGGCGCTCGTACTCGCGTTTGACGACCAGGTAGCACTCGCAGGTCCGCGCCTCGAGCCCCCTGCGGTCCAACACCGTGATGCGCCCCCGTGAATAGCGTATCAAGCCTTCCCGTTGCAACTTCAAAGCCGCTTCCGTGACCCCTTCGCGCCGCACCCCCAGCATGTTCGCGATGAGCTCCTGGGTCATGACGAGTTCATCCCCCTGCAGCCGGTCCAAGCTCAGCAGGAGCCAACGGCACAACTGTTGATCGAGCGAATGGTGCCGATTGCAGACGGCCGTCTGCGCCATCTGGGTGAGGAGCGCCTGGGTATATCTGAGCAGCAGGTGCAAAACCGGCCCCGCACGGTCGAATTCAGCCTTCATGACCTTGGACTTCAGGCGGCATCCCGTCCCGGCGCTCTGCACGACCGCCCGGCTGGAAGTCGATTCGCCGCCCATGAACAAGGACACGCCGACCAGACCTTCGTTGCCCACCACCGCGATTTCGGCGGAGGCCCCGTTCTGCATCACGTACAGCAGCGACACGATGGCCGTGATGGGGAAATACATGTAGCTCAGCGTGGCGCCGGCCTCGTAGAGCACCAGGCCCAGCGGCATTTCGACCCGTTCCAGCTGCGGCGCCCAGCGCCGCCACTCGGCATCGGGGAGCGCAGCCAGCAGTTTGTTCTGGCGAAAATCGATGGATGCCGGCATGGAGCCCGAGGATTTGGAGAAGTGAAAGGTCGTGAGGCCCCGGAGCGAGCCGCACCCGCACACCTCAGAGTCTATAACAATCACGCCGTCCTATGTGCGCCGACGGACACTGACGGCGCGGTCGGGCGCTGTGAAGGCCTGCAGCAGAAAGGCGATGAACACGATTCAGCGGGTAGTTCATGCCCGAGCGGCCATTCGATCCCGCGCCGGTCGATGCTTGCGCGCACGCCGGTGTCTTGCGGTGGCCGGACGGCGTTTACGGCTTCGCTATGCCGGGCGTATTGCCGCGGGTGCCGGCAAGACCATCGTCTTCATGGTCGACATCGAGTCCGTCGTCGTAGAGTGAGTCGTCTTCGCCATTCAAATGGAGTTCGACATCAGGACGAGCGCCCGGCGTCTCCTCTACTTTTTCCGATGCCATTTGCGCTTTTGTCTCTGCATCGACGGGAGTTGCTTTGGTCATATAAGAAATCCTTTGAGAAGTCCTGGGGATGTATCCACAACATCCTATCAGCCATCCAAGACTGAGGTCTGTGCGCGGACGGACACTTCGCGGGCCGCAAGATTTCGCGGGCACGTCGCACTTTGCAGAACCGCTGCAAGCCGCGATCAGCCGCCATCTTAAGCGCGCTGGCGCACGGTACGCCGCGTCACAACGCGCACACACTTGGCGTCCTGATCAATCGCAAGGAACTACATCATGAAGACCGATGCACAGATCCAACAAGACGTCATCGACGAACTGAAATGGGAACCCGCCGTCGATGCCGCCCAGATTGGCGTGGAGGTGAACGGCGGCATCGTCACGCTCGCGGGCCACGTCGCCAACTATGCGGGAAAATGGAATGCGCAGCACGCCGCCCAGCGCGTTTACGGCGTGAAAGCCCTCGTGGTCGAAATCGACGTCACCCTCGCCGGGGCCACTTGCCGGACGGACGGCGACATCGCGCGATCTGCCAAGGACGTTTTACAGTGGACCACCGATACAGCGGATGCGACGGTACAAATCAAGGTGGAGAAGGGAAACATTACCTTGTCCGGCGCGGTCGACTGGGAGTATCAGCGCGGAGACGCCGCAGATGCCATCCGCAATCTCGTCGGAGTCAAGAGCGTCGTCAATATGGTGACGATCAAACCCAGCGTATCGACGACCATCGTCAAGGCCGACATCGATGCAGCGTTGACGCGCCGCGCGACGACCGATGCAAAGAACATCAAGGTCGTGGTCGATGGCGGTGAAGTCACGTTGAGCGGCTCGGTGCATAGCTGGGCGGAGCGCGAACTCGCCAATGACTCGGCGTGGAGCGCACCAGGTGTTCGCAACGTGGTGGATCGCCTGACGATCGCCTACTGATTTACACCTTTGAATGGAGAAACAGTCATGAAAACCGATACCCAACTACAACGCGATGTCCTCACCGAACTCGCGTGGGAGCCTTCCATCAATTCCAGCCAGATCGGCGTCGAAGTCAAGGACGGCATCGTGACGCTTGCCGGCCATGTCGGCAGCTACGTGGAGAAATGGGAGGCGGAACGTGCTGCGCAACGGGTCGCGGGTGTGACCGCATTGGCCGTCGAGATGGACGTGGCGCTGCCCGGGTCCAGTGTTCGCAACGACGTGGACATCGCGCGCGCGGCCAGCAATGTGCTGCAGTGGAGCACGTACTGGGCTGAAAACCAGGTCAAAGTCGTCGTCGAACACGGCTGGGTCACCCTGAGCGGCGAGCTCGACTGGGACTACCAGCGTAAAGCCGCACAACGTGCGGTACGCGGCTTGATGGGCGTCACGGGCATCAGCAACCAGATCGTCGTGAAACCCGATGCGGAGTCCGCACCGGAGAAGTCAGAAATCGAAGCCGCGTTGAAGCGCCGGATGCATTCGGACGCACGGCACATCGTGGTCGACGTCGACGGCGCGGACGTGACCCTGAGCGGGACGGTGCACAGCTGGTCCGAAAGGGACGCCGCGCGCAGTTCTGCCTGGTCGACACCAGGCGTACGCAACGTTTCTGACAGTCTCAACATAGTTTACTGACCGTACCAAGCTGCAAAGATATCGATACGAAATTAGTCGAAGGAACATCATGCAAGACATCATTTCAGCGCAATATATCTACAACACCCATGTCGATGCGGAGGAAGCCATCCGCTTGCTGGGGAGATCGGGCTTCGATGTGAAGAAGCTTTCCCTGATAGGCAAGGGCTATCATAGCGAAGAGTACCCGATCGGGTTCTACACGATGGGGGACCGGATCAAGGCCTGGGGGGGCACCGGGGCCTTCTGGGGCGGGATTTGGGGGCTGCTGCTCACGCCCGCGGTCTTCGTCCTGCCGGGTTTGGGCTTGGTGGCCATGGCCGGGCCGATCGTCGCCGCCTTGGTGGGTGCGCTCGAAGGCGCCGTGGTGGTCGGCGGCGTATCCGGCCTCGTCGCCGCCTTGACCCAGCTCGACGTGCCGAAGGACCAGATCGTGAAATACGAAACGGCGCTCAAGGCGGACAAATACGTACTGCTGGTGCACGGCGACAGCTCCGACGTTGCACAGGCAGACTCGTTTCTGTGCCACGCGAGGGCCTGGCAGTCCGAGCAAAGGGAGATCGCGGCAGCTGCGAGCTTGGCGTCCAGCGCGCCATCGTTTGGAAAGAATATGCTTGATCCCGGAATGGCTGGATCGCTTCCGGCCTGACCGCTGCTGCGTTTAGGGCACCGTGGCTTCGAGGAAGGCCACGGTGGCGTCCGGCGACCGCCTCACACCGCGATTCTCTGCGGCAACAACCGGTCATATTCGCATTTGACCACCTGGTAACATTCGCAGGCTTGCACTTCAAGCCCTCTGCGGTCCAAGACGGTGATGCGCCCGCGCGCGTACGAAATCAGTCCGGCCTTTTGCAGCTTCAACGCCCCTTCGGTGACTCCCTCGCGTCGCACGCCGAGCATATTGGCGATTAGTTCCTGCGTCATCACCAGTTCGTCACCCTGCAGCCTGTCCAGGCTCAGCAACAGCCATCGGCACAACTGCTGATGGAGCGAATGATGGCGATTGCATACGGCCGTTTGTGCCATCTGCGTCAGCAGCGCCTGGGTGTAGCGCAAGAGCAGATGCAGAACGGGCCCTGCCTTGTTGAATTCCTCCATCAGGAACTTGCGCTTGACTCTGCCACCGATACCGGCACTCTGCACGACCGCCCGGCTCGGCGTCGAGGCGCCGCCCATGAATATTGACACGCCCACCAGCCCCTCGTTGCCCACCACCGCGATCTCTGCCGACGCGCCGTTGTGCATCACGTAGAGCAGCGAGACGATCGAGGTGAGCGGAAAATAAACGTGCTCCATGGCGATGCCGGGCTCGTACAACACGTGCGCCAGAGGCATCTGCACGAGTTCCAGCTGTTTGTGCCAGTGAGCCCATTGATCGATCGGAAGCGAAGACAACAGGTGATTTTTCTTGAAATCGACCGGTAACGGCATGAATTCTTCTGCACGGTGGGAGGCGAATTCAAAAGAATGCGTCCGCCGTCCATTTCTGTCCGTTCGCCAACGTACATAGGACAGAGAGAGGGGGGCTGCACTCCGTATGCCGCCGTACGGAAAGCCGGAACACCCGCAACATGCAGTCACCGCGTCAATCGACCACCACCCAGTTGTCGCGCATTGCCTTGCGCTGGCGTCCTGGTCCCCGGAGGCGGGACAGATAGTCGGCAACCGCGTCCGCTTGGTGACTCGACGCACACTGCTCGTGAAAGATGCCGCGGCCCAGGGCGATCTGGCTGCCGTTCCCCTGCAACGTCGCGCGGTCGAACGGCGCCCTGTTCAAATAGGACGCCACGTCGACCCACGCCTGAGGACTGCCGAGGACGGGACCCCTCCTCACGCCGTGCATCACGCCAGGATCGGGCTCACGCGCTGAAAAATTGGCAAGCTGCCGCACGTGAGATCGACCATCACCTTCGAATCCTCCCAGTCGATGGCGTCTACCGAGGATTAGGTCGTTCCTCAGCGTTGAGCGCCTATTTTGAAGTCATTGCGATGTCCTGCAGAGTTGCTGCTGACCGAGAATCTTGAGCGTCTACGCCGATCGCGCGGATGACAGTGGGCCGGCGTACATTGCGCCGACTGTGGCGATTCCAGGGTCGATCGGGTCCGCAGCGTACGCCAACGAACAGACCAAACAGACAACGACGTGGATGCTGCTGGCATGCAGTCACTAGCCCCGTGCCGTCCACCGTATGTTTGAGCCCGACGACCTTCGAGAAGCGGACGGCGCCGATCTGGAGCGCTTGTACCGGCAGGCGCCGGCCGGCGCCCTGACCGTCGCCGGCACCGGCGTGGCGGTGGTCTTCGCCCTGTGGGCCGCCTTCTATCTGCTGGTGTTCCTGCCGAGGGGCCTGCTTCATTGACCACCGCCGGTCCGGCCCAACCCGACGCAGCAGAACGCGCCGAACGACACTGGGCCATCGTCTCTGTGTCGATGATGGCGGTGGTCCTGGGCGTCATCGCCTTCACGGGCATCCATTGGGCCAGCATGCCGCCGTCGGGAATCGAACCGATCGATCCCACGTCGCTGCACGTGTCGGGGGAGTTCGTCGAGCAGAATCTGGGGTCGCAGGTCCGCGCCGACGGCGCGGTCGTCGTCCGGCTGATCGGGCAGCAATATTCCTTCAATCCGCAATGCGTGGTCGTTCCGGTCGACACCCGGATCATTTTTCGCGGCACCAGCGCCGATGTCCTGCACGGCTTTCTGGTGACCGGCACGAACGCCAATGCCATGCTGGTACCCGGCTACGTCACCACGTTCACGACGACGTTTTCGCATGTCGGCGATCACCTGATGCCCTGCCACGAATTTTGCGGCACCGGGCACGCGGCCATGTGGGCGCACCTGCGGGTGGTGCCGCAGCAGGAGTTCCGGCGCCTCATGGGCGCGAAGCACGGCGGTCGCTGTGATTGAGTCGCGTCGTCTGATCCTCGTGCATTTCTGGCTGGCGTTCGCGTTGTTCCTCGGCGCCGTGATACTGGGCGAATGGCAGATGGTCGTCCGCAGCCCGCTGCATGCCTGGATCAACGTTCCGGAATATTACTACCGGTCGGTGACGGGGCACGGCACGGTGATGGCCTATGTGTTTCCGCTGCTGATCGCGATGGGTTTCGGTCATGCGATCACGGAAACGTCCCTGAAGCAGACGCTCGTCGGCCGGCGCTGGGCCTGGACGGCGTTCGGCCTCGTGGTGGCGGGCTCGCTCAGTGCGGTGGGGGCGGTGGCATCCGGCGCGGCTTCCGTGCTGTATACGTTCTACCCGCCGTTGATCGGCAGTCCGTTCTACTACCTCGGCATCGTCCTGGTGGTCGTCGGTTCTTGGATCTGGGTCGCGTTGATGGTGATCAATCTGCACGTCTGGCGTCGCGCACACCGCGGCCAGACGGTGCCGCTCGCGATGTACGCGAACGTCTCAGGCGCGGCGTTGTGGGCTTGGACCGCGGTCGGCGCGGCGCTCGAGATCCTGTTGCAGATCCTGCCGGTCTCCCTGGGCTTCAAGCACACCATCGATGCAGGTCTCGCCAGGGTGTTGTTCTCGTGGACGCTGCACGCCATCGTCTATTTCTGGCTGATGCCGGCCTACATCGCCTTCTATGTGATCGTGCCGCGGGCGATAGGTGGCCGACTGTACAGCGACGTGATGGCCCGACTGTCCTTCGCCCTGTTCCTGGTTTTCGCGATGCCGATCGGCGTACACCATTTGTTTGCTGATCCGGAGGTGGGGTCGGGCTTCAAGGTTGTCCACTCGGTGTTCACGGCCATGGTGGTGATCCCGACGCTGCTCACGGTGTTCACGATCTGCGCATCGGTCGAGATCGCCGCCCGTCTGCGCGGTGGGGCGGGCCTGCTCGGTTGGGTGCGGGCGTTGCCCTGGAAGAATCCGGCGATGCTCGGCCTGGCATTCTCCTTCGTCATGCTGGGGTTCGGCGGCGCCGGTGGCCTCATCAACATGAGCTACCAGCTCGACTCGACCATTCACAACACGCAATGGATCACCGGGCACTTCCACCTGATATTCGCGGGCGCGGTGGTGATCATGTATTTCATCATCGCCTACGATCTGTGGCCGCAGCTGACCGGTCGGACCCTGGGTCAGTCGAGGTGGATCCGTACCCAGCTCTGGCTCTGGTTCCTGGGCGCGCTCGTCATGACCGTACCCTGGCATATCGCCGGCCTGTTGGGCATGCCGCGCCGCATGGCCTACTTCGATTACTCGAATCCGGCCATCGCCCCGCAGGCCTGGACCGTGGTGGCGGCGGTCGTGGGCGGCGCCCTGATGTTGGCGTCCGCCGGACTCTTCGTCGTCATTCTCATCCGAGGACATCGCGGTATGCGCATCACCCCCCCGGAATACCGCTTCAGCGTGTCGCTGCACCCTTCCGCCACGGTGCCGAAGGCGTTGAATGGCTTCGCCGTCTGGGTGACGCTCATGATCGCCCTCACCGTGGCCAACTACGGCGTGCCCCTCCTGCAACTGCTGACCGCCGGGACCAGTGTCCCGGCAGTCTTCTACGACGGCCGATGACGCAACGGCGCGATGTGCACGGTCTCGGCGGCACCGCGACGCTCGTCGTGGCTGCCATCACCGGTGCTGCCTTCGTCCTGGGCTTCTATGCCATGCCGAGCAGTGAGGCGCGGGGAACCGTGTGGCAGCGCATCTGCCGCGCCGCGGGAGCCGTCGCGGAGGTGGTGCAACCCGGTGCGGCATCGGCAGCGGCCGGGCATACGCGGGTGGTGTTGTCGCGTGCGGCGTCGAGCACCGGCACCACGCGGGAAATCGGTCACGGGGCGACACTCGCGCTGCGTTGCACTTCCTGTCACGGTGCGCGCGGGCTGAGCGGTGCCGATGCCCCGAATCTCGCGGGCCAGTATTCGGAGGTGATCTACAAGCAGCTGGTCGATTTTCAACGCGGCGACCGCATCGACGTGGTCATGGGCGCCATGGTGGCCTCCTTGACGGACCAGGACATGCTCGACCTCGCGCATTACTATGCCTACTTGCCGCGCGCGGCAGCAGACCGTCCGTTGGCCGCCGCGCCGGCCTTGGTGCGGGTCGGCGATCCCATGCGCAACGTGGCGCCCTGCGCCTCGTGCCACGGATCCCGTGATCGCAAGATCGGCGCGCCGAACCTGGACGGCGAACCGGCGCTCTACCTCGAAACCCAGCTCAGCGCATTCGCCGGCGGCTCGAGGAGCAACGACACCAACGCCCAGATGCGCAACGAGGCACGCCTGCTGACGACGGCGGAAATCCTGTCGGTGACCCGCCACTACGCTGAAAAAACCGCTGCGACTGCGGACTAGCCCCATGCGTGCCTGGACACCCCTGCTGCTCGCTTTTGCCCTAATCGGAACCGCCGCGGCGGCCGAGACGGGGGCCGCGCCCGACACCATCGCGGCGCGCGCCCTGGGGTGCTCGACCTGTCACGGTGCGCAGGGTGACGGCACCGCGGAGTCGAGCTTCCCACGCATCGCCGGCAAGCCCGCGGGATACCTTACCCATCAACTGCTTAACTTCCGCGACGGTCGGCGCAGTTATCCGCCCATGAACTACCTGCTTGCCTATCTGCACGACGACTACTTGCAGGAGCTCGCGGCGTACTTCGCGGCGCAGCCGGTATTACCACAGAAAGCCGCCGGGTCGGCGGCGAGAGGGAGCGCGGAAGGGGGCGAGTTGGTGGGGCGCGGCGATCCCGCCCATGGAATTCCTGCCTGTACGCAGTGCCACGGCACGCGTTTGACCGGGCTCGAACCCGGCATTCCGGGGCTGCTCGGTTTGGACAGCCGCTATATCGCTGCGCAACTGGTGTCGTGGCGGGTGGGTACGCGGCATGCGAACGTCCCCGACTGCATGTCCCTCATCGCTTCACGCCTGAGCGAGGCGCAGATTCGCGAGGTATCCGTATGGTTGGCAGCCCAGGCGCCCGCCGAGCCCGCCGCCGCCGCTGCGGCCGGGTCTTGGAAAACCCCCATCGCCTGCGGCAGCGAACCATGAGGCACGCGTTTGGTGACGGCGTGAGCGGGG
>CAZZYJ010000049.1:0-13851 GCA_964658215.1 uncultured Steroidobacteraceae bacterium
GTTCTCCATCGCGGTGGCTTCCCTGCTGGGCGGTCACCTGCTGCGCAAACGACTCTGGGCGTACGAACCGTGGAACCCGGCCGCGCCGCGCGGCGCGCTCGAGGAGATGTGGCCCCAGTCATCGTGGTCCGCGTTCGGGGGCGGTACGCACTGGCTGTTCGGCCAGGGCTACAACTACCTGGTCGCCGGCATGCTCGACGTGCGCGCGGTCGCGGCGCTGGCGGCGACGCGGCTGTTGATCATGCCGATCAGCCTCCTGTCGACGGGCATCGGCACGTTGATGCTGCCCACCACGGCGAAATGGACCCGCGATCACGGCGCCGCGACCGTGCTCGGCCGGCTGGCCGCCTTCGCACTCGGACTCGCCCTGCTGTCGAGCGCTTATCTGGGCGTCATGTGGCTGGACCGTGACTGGATTTTCAGCCACGTCATGAAAAAGACCTTCGCCGACCGGGATCTGTTGCTGCTGTTCTGGGCCGGCATCGCGCTGGTGACCCTGTTCCGCGATCAGATGCTGTACTTTCTCGTGGCGCGCGCGCACTACCGGCTGACGTCGCTGATCACGTTGGTGAGCGCCATCCTGTCCTTCGCCGTCAGCATCGCCGCCATGCCGCGGCTCGGCGCGCTCGGCGCTCTCGTGGGATTGATGGTCGGTGAGTTTTGCAATCTGTCAGGCATACTCATATTCTCGGTGCGTGAATCCCGACGGACCGGGGCCGACCCGAATACCGGCTCTGCAAAATAAGGAATCATGATGGCGGAGTTTACGGCGATGAGACAAGGACGCGTGGCGCAGATCAGCACGTACCCGATGGACCTGCCGCACGTGGAACATCTGCTGCCGCATCAGATCGAGGCGCTGCAGGGCATGGTGGACCGGATCGTGATCACGATCGACACCCACCAGAGCCGCTCGGGACGCTACCGCGGCAGCCGCTTTCAGGAACGCCTCGACGAGTTGCGTCGCGTGCTGACCGCCGCGCAGCTGACGTGTCCGAAGCTGCACATCTTCGACGTGGACTATTCCGAGCCGGCGCGGCGCGCCGTCGCGCGTTATTTCTTCGGCGCCGACACCCTGCCCATCAAGGCGTGGGACGGCGGACCGTTTTATGCCTACTTCTTCGGCCTGTTCATCGCGGACGCCCAGTACGTCATGCACTTGGACGGCGACATCCTCTTCGGCGGCGGCAGCCCGACCTGGATGAACGAGGCGGTGGAGCTCATGAACCGGCACCGGGACGTGCTCCTGATGGCGCCGTTTCCCGGACCGCCCCGGTCGGACGGCCAGGTGTTCGGGCATCGGAATTGCCGCCCCATGCACGCGACGGACGGCACGCCGATCAGCATGGCGCTGCGTCACGGCGACATGAGCACCCGGATCTTCCTGATCGATCTGAACCGGTTCAAGACGGAGATCGGCACCCTGCCGCTGTTGCGGCCGGGTTTCCTGCAGCGCGTGAAGTCGCGTTTGCTCGGCAACTCCCCGGACGCGCTCGAGGCGGAAGTCCTGCTGTCGAAAACATTGGAAAGGGCGCAGCTCGGCCGCATCGACTATCTGGGCAGCACTCCCGGCATGTGGACTCTGCACCCGCCCTACCGCTCCGCCGAATTCTATCGGCGCCTGCCGGAACTCATCGCGACCATCGAGACGAACACCGTGCCGGAAGGCCAGCGGGGTCACTACGACGTGAACGACACCATGATCGACTGGAGTTCGGCGCGGGCCGCGAATCACTGGTCGCGGCGTTATCTCAAGATGATCGGCCAGCGCTTCGCAGGCCTGGGCTGAGCCGCGGCGGTGGACCCGCGGCGGCTCATCTACGGCCGCTGAAGCCCGCGGCGCCGAGCGTCATCGCCCACCTTCGGCGGTGGACGGTGACGCGCCGGCCCGGGCCCAGGGCTCAATTGCTCAGCAGCTTCCAATTGTCGACGTAGTACGTGGACGCACCGCTGTCGTTGATGATGTCGAACTTGTAGATGCTGGTCCTCTGCTCCGTGATGGTGGTGCTCGCCACGGTCTGCGCGGGCGATATGGTGTAGGTACCGGCGCCGCCGTCGGCATTGTGGCCGGTGATGTACGTGTTCGCCTTGATGCCCGGTCCGCTGATGAAACCGCCGGCATCCACACCCACCCCGGAATCGAGCTTGGTGACGGTCAACGTCGTGCCCGAGATCGATCCCTGGAAACTCGATTTGCCGATCGTCAGCATCGCGAGCGGGATCTTGTAGGTGGCCCATTTGCCGGCCACCGGCGCGGGACCGTAGTCGGAAAGATCGACCTGCCCCCACGGATACACGTCGCCCGGCGGCAGACGCGAGATCGCGCTCATCCGCCACACCTGACCGCTGATCGTGGGCTTGAGGTCGACCGAGACGAACTCGAACGCACCCGCCTCCATGTCGAACACCGGAACGACATTGCCGGCATAGGGCTGGAAGCCGCCGCCCTGCGCGACCTTGACGGCGATGTCGTAGGCCCCCGATTCGGGCGCACCGGAGGTGTCCTTGTAGTTGATGGTGGCGCCGTAGGAATAGTCCCCCTCCCAGTAAAACACGCCGTTGGCGTAGATCTGGAAGGTCATGTTGTCGGTCTGCGGGCCCTCGTTGCCCTGGCCGTCCACCGCGGACACCGCATATTCATAGATGTTCGCCGCCGCGCTGTAGGAAGCGGACGTGGCGTTGAGCGCCGAATAATCGGTGAAGCTGGTGCCGCTCGCGTTGCTCAACGCGGCGCCGTTGCGATAGATCTTGTAGTACGAAATGCCACCACTGCCGCCCGTGGCGGCGTTCCACGCCAGCGAAACGCTGCCTGCCATCTGTCCCATCATGAGCAGATTGCCCGGCGCGGCGGGCGCGCCGCTCGAGGAGGTGGTGCCGGTGCCGTCGATCGCCACCTGGGCGGCCGTCGGTGTGCTGATCGATGCGCCGCCGCTCGGGCTCGAGAGCGACACCGTGAAGCTCTTGCTGCCGGTGAAAGTCGTGGATTTGATGGGAATCGAGAAACTCTTCGCGGACGCATCGCCGTCCTTCCAGCTCAGCGTGCCCGACGTGGCCGTGAAATTCTGGCCTGCGACCGCGGTGCCGCTCGCGGTCGCGTGAGCGACGGTCACCGCGCCCTTCGAGCCGCCGGTGCGATGTACGGTCACCGTCAGCGTGGTGGCGCTCACCGGGACCGTGTAATTCGAGGACGCGAGCACCAGCGTGCCCGGCACCGCCGCGGTGGCGGTCGCGGCGCTCGGCGTGATGGTCACCGACGTCGACTTCGGAGAGCCTGCCACGGCACCCACCGGATTGAGCAAATTCACCGTGAAAGTACGGCTCTTGCTCAGAGTCTTGGCATCGCTGATGGGGATGCTGAAGGTCTTTGCGGAACCGTCGCCGTCGGCCCAGTTGAGCGGTGCGTACGAACGGGTGAAGTCGATGTCGGTCAGCGCGGTTCCCGCCGCGGTCAGGTAGTGCACGCTCGCCTTGCCGCTGGTGCCGCCCGTGCGCTTCACGGTGATGGAGATGGATTTGGCGCTCTGCGCCACGGTGTAGCTCGACTGGGCGATGGTCAGGGTGCCTCTCGCCGCAGCCGCCACCGCGGAGCCGGCGGCTGCCACGGTTAGAACGACGCAAAAAATTCCCATCCCGAACGCTGCGGAAAACCGTCTCAACATTGATTGATCCTCGTGGTGCCCGTGTCGTGGCACGGGGTCGATTGGCGAAGGCTCCGCGGTTGCAGGCGCGGGCACGTTGAACACAGGGGGTGTTTTATTCGCAAAGCGCAAGGGCGTGCAAATGTCTCAACGAAGCGACACCGGCATGACGCGGTGCGGGCCGAGGCGGGAAAAGAGCGCGGCGCGGGCGGCGCAGTATTATGTAATACCGCGCCGACGCTCGCGTTTCAGTTGGCCGTGAACTTGAGGTTGTCGACGTAGTAGGTGTTGGACGACGCGTTGGTCTGGTCGATGAGGTCGAGCTTGTACAGCGACGTGCGCTGTTCCGTCATCGCCGTGTTCGCCACCGATTGGGACGGCGCGATGGTGTAGGTGCCGGGGCCGCCGTTCTGGTCGTGACCGGTGATGTACGTGCCCGCCGCCACGCCCGGTCCGCTGATGAATCCGCCCGCATCCACGCCGACTCCCGACTCCTGACTGGTCACGGTCAACTTGGTGCCGACGATGGAGCCGTGGAACGACGTCGCGCCGACGGTGAGCGCGGACAACGGAATCTTGTAGGTCGCCCATTTGCCGGCCACCGGCGCCGGACCGTAATCCGCGAGGCTCACGGACGACCAGGGATACACGTCGCCCGGGGGCAGCCGGGAGATCGCCGACAAACGCCATACCTGGGCGGCGTTGGTGGGTTTGAGGTCCATCGAGACATAACCGAAGGCACCGGCTTCCATGTCGAACCACGGCACCACCTTGCCCGCGAACGGTTGGAAGCCGCCGCCCGCGCCGCTGGAAGTCACGGCGATGTCGTGCGTTCCGCTCACCGGTGCGCCGGCGCTGTCGGTGTAGCTCACCGACACGCCGTACGAGTAATCACCTTCCCAGGAGAACACGCCGCCGGCGTATACCGAGAACGTGGTTTGAGTGGTTTGCGCACCCTCGTTACCGTGCGTGTCGACCGCCGCCACGGCATACGTATAGATGGTCGCGGCCGCCGAATACGTGGGCACGGTGGCGTTCGTTGCCGCCGCGTCGACGTAGCTCGTGGTGGACGAGGTCGCATACGACAGGCCGTTGCGGTAGATCTTGTAGCTGGCCACCGCGTTCGCACCGGCCGACGCCGCGGACCAGGAAAGAGAGATGCTGCTCGCCGCCTGCGCCGTCACGAAGAGGTTGGCGGGTGCGGACGGGCCGCCGCTGCCCGCCACGGCGCCGCTGCCCGTGATGGTGACGGTGGCGCTCGAGGGTGTGACGAGCGTCGCGCCGCCGCCCGGTGCGGACAACGTCAAGGTGAACGCCTTGCTTCCCGTGAAGGGCCGTGCATTGCTCACCGGCACCGACACCGTCTTCGACGCAGCATCGCCCGCGGCCCAGCTGAGGGTACCGCTGGTCGCCGTGAAATCCGTGCCGGCCAGCGCGGTGCCGGCCGCCGTGGCGTAGGCCACGCTCACCGCACCGCTGGTGCCGCCGGTGCGGTTCACCGTGAGCGCCGCCGCGCCGCCGCCCTGGGCGACGGCGACGGTGCCGGCGGAGAGCTGCAGGCTGCCCACCGCGGCCGCCGACGACCCGCTGATGACCACGCCCGCCGTGGCCGGACTGCCGAGCGAGGCGCCGGCGGGCTGCGACAGGCTCACGGTGAAAGACTTCGTACCGGAGAACGGGGTCGCGCCGGCGATGGCGATCACGAACGTCTTCGCGGCCGCGTCGCCCGCCGTCCACTTGAGCGTACCCTGCGCCGCCGTGAAATCACTGCCGGCGGCGGCGGTGCCGCCCTGCGTCGCATAGCTCACCGAGGCCGCGCCGGCGCTGCCGCCGGTGCGCGCGACGCTCACCGTCAAACTGCCCGCGCTCTGCGCGACCGGAAAGCTGGATGCCGAGAACTGCAGCACTCCCGTGGCCTCCGAGCCGTCGCCGCTGATCGTCACCGTCGCGCTGCCCGGTTCGCCGATCGTCGCGCCGCCCGCCGGCGCGCTCAGCGCCAGGGAAAACGCGCGGCTGCCGCTGAACGACGCAGTGCCGTTGATGGGCACGGAAAAAGTTTTCGCGGCGGTGTCGCCTGCCGCCCAGTCGAGCGTGCCACTGCTGCTGGTGAAATCCGTACCCGCCACCGCGCTGCCGCCGGTGGTCGAATAGGCGACGGACACCGCGCCGGCGCTGCCGCCGGTACGGTTGACGCTGACCGACACCGTGCCGGCGTTCTGCGCCACCACGTAGCTCGCCGCGTCAAGCCGCAGCGCTCCTGCCGGGGCGCTGGCCGCGCCGACGATGCTGACCGTGCCCGAGCCCGGCGTGCCGAGCGTCGCCACCGCAACGTTCGACAACGCCACGCCGAACGTCGACGTGCCGGAAAAGGCGGGCGCGGTGGCGATCGCCACCTGGAAGGTCTTGGACGAAGCGTCGCCGTCCGCCCAGCTCAGACTGCCCGTCGCCGCGGTATAGTCCTTGCCTGCCTTGGCGGTGCCGTCGGTGGTTGCATAACCGACGGAGATCGCGCCGCTGGTGCCGGCGACCCGGTTGACGGTGACGGTGAGGCTGCCCGCGCTCTGTGAGACGGAGTAGGTGGCCGCGGAGAGCTGCACGCTGCCGGCGGTCATTGCCTGGGTGCCCGAGATGGTCACCGTCGCGCTGTCGGGATTCGAGATCTGGGCGGCCGCGCTGGGATTGCTCAGGGCGACGCTGAACATGCGCACCCCCTGGTACGCGACGGGCGTGAGCAGAGCCACGGTGATGGCCTTCGACGTGGCGTCGTTTTCCGCCCACTGCAGCGTGCCCGTGGCCGTGGAGTAGTCGGTGCCGGCGAGCGCCGTGCCGTCGGTGGTGGCGAAATCCACGCTGACGGCGGGTCCGGTACGGTTCACGGTGAGCGACACGGAGCCGCCGTCCTCGGACACGGAGAAATTCGACGCGGAAAACGCCAGCGGATCGGCACCGCTGACCGGCGCCGTGCTCTGGGTGGCGACGGTGGATTGCGCTGCGGCCGTCGACGTGCCTGCCGACGTGGAGGTGGCTGCCGACGTGGCAGTGTCGGAGGAACCGCCGCCGCATGCGGCGAGCAGGATCAACGCCGTCATGGCCGGGAGATGGCGCACCAGGGCGGTCATACGTTTCATCGAAGTCATGGACGAACCTCTCGGCAGTGTCGAATCGCCCCGCGACGGGGGCGCAGCATTACGTGCAGGCATTGAAGCGGTTCCACCGGACGGCGAAAACTGTCTGCTTCTCAAGACATCGAATGTGACGAGGCGCGCAGAAAAAGGCGCGGCCCCGTGACGTGTGGCACACTGCGGCGCAGAGAACGAAGGATGTCGCCATGAGGGTCGCCGGGTACGAGAAGCGGGTCGCGGTGCTGCCCCTTGCACTGATGGCGGCAATGCTCGTGGAGCTGCTCGTCCGGCTGTACGCGCTGCGCACGCTCGACCCCCTCGACACGATCGACTTCCTCTTCGACGATGCGTACTACTATCTCGGCGTCGCGAGAAATTTTGCCGCCGGCGCAGGCTCGGTGTTCGTCCAGCCGTTGCTCACCAATGGTTTTCAACCGCTGTGGATGCTGCTGCTCGCCGCGGCGGCGCGCGTCGGCACGCTGAGCAAGATCGACCTGGTGACCTTCGCGGTGGTGGTCACCTACCTTGCCCACCTCGGCGGACTCGCGCTGTGCTTCTTCTCGAGAGACCGCGACCTGCGCTACGTCGGCTACGGCCTGTTCGCCGCCATCTATATTTTTTCCGACGTATTCCTACGCGGGCTGGAAACCACCCTGCTGAGCCTTTTCGTGCCATTTTTCTACCGTCTCGTGCGCGACCTCGGGCAGCAACGGCCCGCCCTCCCCACCGCCGTCTTCTTCGCACTGCTGTTCCTCGTACGGCTGGACACCTTGAGCTTGTTCGCCGGCTTCCTCGCGGTGGCGGCGACGCTCGAGTCCGGCGTGAAACTGCCCCGGGTGCGCGCGGCCGCGCTGGTGGGCGCCACGTGCGCCGTGTACTTCTGGGTCAACTTCCACTTCTACGGCATTCCCGTTCCGGTCAGCGGCATCGCGAAGAGCATCGGCAACCGGGTCGGCGAAAACGCCGCGATCGGCTTGAATTACGTGCTCACCCTGCGCTGGCCCTGTGAACTCCTCGTGGTGACGTTCCTGGTCGGGAGCTTGCTGCGCGAGTCGCGGCTCCCCGAGCAGCGCGCCTACCTGCGGGCCATCGCCTGCAGCCTGCTCGCCCTGCTGTTGAGCTTCTTGTACTACGGTTTCCTGTCGGGATGGCGGCTGTGGGGTTGGTATTTCTGGCCGAGCGCCCTGGTGACGGTGTTCCTCGGGGCGCGGCTGGCGCGCCTCATGCGCAGCGTGCTCGACGAGGGCGGTTGGCAGCGCTCGTCGATCGCCGTGCGGGCTCTGCTCGGCGCATGCCTGCTCGGCGTTTCGTTGCAATTCGTACGCCTGACGCTGGCGGACGACGGCGAACTTTATGGCGCCTACCGCGCCGCTTCGGCGTCGTCGCTGCCGCTGCGGTCCTTCAACAAGATGAACCTGACCCTGCAACGGGAGTTTCTGAGCCGGCAGCCACCGGGCGTGCTCGTCATGGGCGATCGGGCCGGCGGGCTGGGTTACTGGCTGGACAACGGCTTCGGCTTCCTGCATACGGAAGGACTGGTCGCCTCCCCCGAATTCGCGCGCGAGCGGGCGGCCGGGCGCGGCGAGCAATTCATCGATCGATACGCTCCGAAGTATTTGGTGGTCGAGCGCGAACGCTACCTCGAAGCCGAGGAACCGCCGCAGGGACGCATCATCGGTGTGGCCGAGCCGATCAACGGTCTGTCCGCCCATTCGGGCACCATGCTGTTCTGCTTCCCGCAGACGGCGATTCTGTACACGCGGCGCTACAGGCTGAACGAGGCCGAACAGACCCGCTACGTGTTCGCCTACGACCGCAAGATCCCCTGCCCCGCCTCGCTGCGCGCGCAGCTGAGCCGGCTCGATGCCGGCTATGGAGCATTGCGGCGCTTCATCCCTTCGGAATATGGAAAGCTGCAGCGAAATCTGGGACTGCCGTTTTGAACGGACGTCGAGCGCTCAGTCGGCGGTGAAGGCGATGTCGTCGACGTACCAGAGGTTCGTCTTGTATTTCCCGCCGGGCTGATCCGCGGTCTGGTCCTGGATCATGAACTTGTAGATGTGGGTGCCGCGCGGGATCTGATAGCCGCCCTCGCCCAACGGAATCTTGTAGGTGCCCCACTGTCCGACGACGGGTTTGGGCCCGAAGCTTGCGAGGTTGATGAGCTTACCCACCGGCACGTCGCCCACCGCTTCGAAGCCGCTGTCCCACAGCTGGTCGGGGAGGGTGGGTTTGAGGGAAAACGTCAGATAACTGAAGCGCGAGGGATCGAAATCGTTGTTCTGCGCATAGGGTTGAAAGCCTCCCACGCCGCGCACCGAGATCGCGTATTTCCCCTGCGCCGGGCCCGCCGACGCGTCGCGATAGTCGATCTTGACGCCCCAGGAATAGTCCCCCTGCCAGTTGAACGCGCCGAGGCGATAGACCCAGAACACGCCCTCCTTTGCGGCGGCGCCGGAAGCCGCAGCCGACGTGTGCGCCGCCCCCGCACAGACCGCGGCGCACGCGAGCAGCGCGACGCCGATGCGAATGCCGCGCATCGCCCGCGGAAACACCGCCGGCGGCTCTGTATGATCATCGGCCATGAATCCTCTCCGTGCATCGCGCCCGCCGCCCGCGGCGAGCCCCCGAGTCAGCCCCTTCTCCGATCACTATAACAGCTCGGGCTCGCCGGCTTTCCGGCACCCCGCGCCGGGCCGCACCGGCGGCGCGCCACCGGCCTGGCATTGCGTGCTCTGGCTGCTGCTGGTCGCGGTGTGCGGCTGTTCCGCGGCGTCGAGCGGACACCCCCGTGCCGCGCCGACGCCGGGCATGAGCGGCAGCGTGCCGTTCGATGCCCATGTCCTGGTGGATCAATTCGGCTACCGGCCGGCCGACGCGAAGGTCGCCGTGCTGCGCAACCCGCACTCGGGCTACGACAGCGGCGACCAATTCCAACCGGGCAGCCGCTACCAGGTACGCCGCACCGCCGACGGGTCCGTGGTCTTCACCGGCGCACCCGTCGCCTGGAACCGGGGCGAGGTCGAGAGTTCGTCCGGCGACAGCGGCTGGTGGTTCGACTTCTCCGCGGTGACGGCTCCGGGCGGCTACTTCATCTACGATGCCGAGCGACAGGTGCGGTCGGCGCCGTTCAAGATCGACGAGAACGTCTACAAGGACGTGCTGAGGACGGCGGTGCGCATGTACTACTACCAGCGCAGCGGCACCGAGAAGCCCGCGCTCTACGCGGGTTCCTGCTGGGCGGACGGCGCCGAATACCTGGGTCCGGGCCAGGACATGCAGGCGCGCGACATCACGGACCGCGACAACCCGGCGAAATTCAGGAACGTCGCGGGCGGCTGGTTCGATGCCGGCGACACCAACAAGTACGTCACCTTCGCGGCCCAGCCGGTGCACCAGTTGTTGACCGCCTACCAGGAGACGCCGCAGGTCTTCACGGACGACTTCGGCATCCCTGAATCGGGCAACGGCATCCCCGATCTGCTCGACGAGGTGAAATGGGAGACCGACTGGCTGAAGCGCATGCAGTACGCCGACGGCAGTTCGGCGCTCAAGGTGGGCGAGATCGTCTATGCCGCGGCGGCACCGCCGAGTTCGGATCACAACACGCGCTATTACATTCCGAGCTGCACCTCGAGCACCATCGCCGCCGCCGGCATGTTCGCTCATGCTTCGCTGGTGTTCGGCGACCTGCCGGCGCTCGCCGGCGAGGCCGTCGATCTGCGCCGGCGCGCGATCGCCGCCTGGCGCAATTACCAGGGAGCCGCGCGCAAGCAGACGCAGTGCGACAGCAACGTCGTGCATTCGGGCAACGCCGACTGGCCGGAGCCGGAGCAAAAGGCGGCGGCGGTGGTCGCCGCCGTTTATCTGTACGCCGTCACCGACAATCCCGAATACCAGGATTACCTGCGCGCGAATTATCACGACGCCAAGCCGTACCACGACGTCGGCTGGTCGCGCTACGCACCCGAGCAGGGCGAGGCGCTGCTCTTCTACACCCGGTTGCCGCACGCGGACGCGGCACTGCGCACCGCCATCCTCGCCGACAAGTCGAAGGATGCCGGCGGCGGCAATCAGGTGTACGGTTTTCGCGCCGCGGACGACCTGTACCGGGCCTTCCTCGACGACGCCCAATACCATTGGGGCAGCAACAATCCCCGCGCGGCCTACGGCAACACCAACCTGGACATGATCGGCTCCGGCATCGCCGGAGATCGGGAGGCGGACTTTCGCCTGCGCGCCGAGGAAATCCTGCACTATTTCCACGGCGTCAATCCATTCGCCATGGTGTACCTCAGCAACATGTATTCGCTGGGGGCCACCCGCTCCGCGAACGAGATCTATCACACCTGGTTCGCCCACGGGACGCGCTGGAGCGACGCCCTCGCGTCGCAATGCGGACCGCCGCCCGGTTACGTTCCCGGCGGCCCGAACGTGGGCGCGGCGCAGAGCGGGGTGCCGGCCTATCTTTCGCCCCCCACGGGCCAGCCGGCACAAAAATCCTACAAGGACTGGAATGTCGCCAGTCCCGAAGCGGCGTGGGCCATCACCGAGCCGGCGATCTACTACCAGTCCGGATACGTGAAACTGCTCGCCAAATTCGTGCATTGAGCGCCGTGATGCGACGCACGCTTTGCCGATGCCCGCCTTGTGCCCGCTCCGCCGCTGCCGCAGACTGAGTATTCATCACCGGATACGTCCCCATGACCATCATCGCGGCCTTGCTGCTGACGTGCCTGGCGCTGCCCGCCGGTTTGTCCTGCCTGTACCTGCTGGTGATGACCCTGCTGTCCGCCAGACCCAAAATCCCCCCGTTGCAGTCGCGCACGCTGCGCTTCGACGTGATCGTGCCGGCACACGACGAGACGGCCATCATCGCGCGCACCATCGCCAGCCTGCAGCGCATCGACTGGCCGGCGGACCGCTTCCGCGTGATCACCGTCGCCGACAATTGCACCGACGACACGGCCGCGGTGGCCCGCGCGGCCGGTGCCTGGGTGCTCGAACGCAGCGACGCCGACGAGCGTGGCAAGGGCTACGCCCTGCGACACGCGTTCGACGCCAGCCGCGAGACGAAGTGGGCCGACGCCGTGGTGGTGGTGGATGCGGATGCGGAAGTGTCGCCGAACCTCCTGCAGGCCTTTGCGGCGAGGCTCGCGACCGGCGTGCAGGCCGTGCAGTCCCATTACGGCGTGCGCAATCCAATGGCTTCCTGGCGCACGCGTCTGATCACCATCGCGAAGGGTTCGTTTCATATCGTCCGCTCACGCGCGCGCGAACGGCTCGGGCTGTCCTGCGGTCTGCGCGGCAACGGCTGGTGCGTGACCCACGAACTGCTGCGACGGGTCCCCTATGCCGCTTTTTCGTTGACCGAGGATGTCGAATACGGCATCACCATCGGACTCGCCGGCTACCGCGTGGCGTACACCGATGAAGCGCATGCGGATGCCGACATGGTCTCGGGCGAAGACATCGCACGCCAGCAGCGCCAGCGCTGGGAAGACGGCCGGTTCGCCCTGATCCGCACCAAGACCCTGCCCCTGCTGCGCGCGGCGATCGGCCGGCGCAGCGCCCTGTGTTTCGATCTTGCCTGCGATCTTTTGGTCCTGCCGTTGTCCTACATCGCCCTGCTGACGCTGGCCTTCCTGGCCGGGGCGGCCACGGCGGCCTGGCTGCGGTGGGCTCCCTGGGAGTGGCTGGCCGGGGCGGCGGCGTGCGCGGCCTGCCTGACCGTCTATGTGCTGCGCGGCTGGCAGCTGAGCGGGGTGGGCGCCCGCGGCGTGTGGGATCTGGCGCGGGTGCCGTGGTTCCTGGCGTGGAAGGTCTGGCTCGCCCTGCGCCGCCGGGAATCGACCGGCTGGGTTCGCACCGGCCGCGAGGGCACCTGACGGACCCAAGCCCCACCGCTCGGGTTGTTTAGGGGAAAACCGGCGCCGGAACCGCGCGCTGGATCGCATTTTTTTCCGCGTCCCAGCTTATACTTGTGACAGGTCGCACAACTCAGGTGTTCCAAGGAGCCGTCGGGTATGAATGTCGCTGTCGTCGCTGCGAAACGGGGCTTTTCGGCCGCAGTCGCCACCTCCGGGGCGGGCGCCGAGCGGGTTGAGCGTAACGAGGGCGACGTGGTTCTGACCAAGGACCAGATCAAGGCATTCCGGCGGGATGGATACCTGGTTCTGCCGCACTGCACTACGGATGCCGAGCTGGCACAGATGCGGGTGGTTTACGACCGCTTGTTCGAGCGGAACGCCGGCTGGCACGAGGGCGACCTGTTCGACATGGTTTCGCCGGACGATCTCGAGGGCGGTTTGACCCTGCCGCAGATGCTCTGGCCCTCACGCTACGAGCCGTTTTTCCGCGACACCCTCATCCGGCGCAACTGCCAGTCCATCGCCCGTCAGATCTTGGGTTCGGCCGCCGAGAACATGAACGAGCACGCCATCTTGAAGCCCGCACTGCGCGGCGCCGCCACCCCCTGGCATCAGGACGAGTCGTTCAACACCAAGGGCTCGGGATACCTCGAGTCCATCGCCCTGTGGATGCCGCTGCAGGACGTCACGGAGGCGAACGGCTGCCTCTGGTACGTACCCGGGAGCCATCTGGGGCCGCTCCACCCGCATCATAGTCCCGCCAACGATCCGCGCATCCACGGCCTGGAAACCACGGCTCCGCCACCGGGAAGAGCGGTGCCCATCTGCATGCCGGCCGGTGCCGTCGTCATACACCATTCGTTGACGCTGCATTCGGCGGGGGCGAATACGGGACCGGAGCCACGCCGGGCCTATGCGCTCGGGTATGCAGTGAAGACCGAGCGCAACCTGCTGACGCGCGACTACCCGTGGAATTTGGAAAAGCAGACCGCCCGCGAGCACCGCTTCATGAAATCGATGACCGCCCGGCAGCGGACCGCCTACAAGATCAAGAAATGGCTGCATGGCCGCAGGTTCTGGAATAATTCCCTGTAGGTTCGCGCCGATCGCCTGCTGATTTCCGCGAATCGTGACCAGATTGCACGTTTGCCGCGTCCGCCGCGCACGGCCTTCACGAAACACCCCCCGCTCGTGCCGTATAGTCCGCCAGGCCAGCGATAG
>CAZZYJ010000049.1:13861-16809 GCA_964658215.1 uncultured Steroidobacteraceae bacterium
CCCGAGCCCGAACGACAGTATGGACCCTACGATGAGTGAAATTTCGCTTGAGAGCGGCGTACGCCCGGACGGTTGCGCCGCCCGGCTGGGGGCAATCCTCATCGCGGCGCTGCTCGCCGTGCCGGGCGTCTGCCACGCCCAGTTGACCGTGAACCCCTACGTGTCCGCCCAGGTCGAGCACGACTCCAACATCTTTCGACTGCAGGACCGCCAGACCGCGCTGCTGCTGACGGGCGACTCCACCTTGGGAGACACGGACGAGCGCTACATCGTGGGCGCCGACGGCACGTACCTGTGGGGACGCGAAAGCCTCGTGGGCAAGTTCGAAGCGCGCAAGGTGGAATACGATCACTTCACCGACATCAATCATTCGGAGTACCTGGCCGACCTCGCGTTGAACTGGAAGGTGCTCAGCGAATTGGACGGTCTCTTCTCGGTGCGCCAGGAAAGAATGGCCGCCCCGTTCGAGAACCGCGACAGCAACACGCTCGAGGTCAACACCGACCGCAGCATCTTCGGCAAGGCCAACTACACCTTCAATCCGGATTGGCGTCTCGACGGCAGCGTCAACTTCCACACGCTCAAGGCACCGCTGCAGTTCTACCCTGATTTCACCGAGCACGAGACGATCAGCCACGCGGGCTTGAGCTATCTGGGCGTGGCCAATCTGACCTACGGCATCTCCTACGATCATCTGTCCGGCAACTACACCCATGCCGTCGGCGTGGGTGCCTACAGCCAGAACACCGCGCAATTCCTGGTGAACTACAAGATCAGCGGCTTGAGTTCGTTCAACGGCGCGGTGGGCTACACG
Source organism: uncultured Steroidobacteraceae bacterium (assembly GCA_964658215.1). Classification (GTDB taxonomy): domain Bacteria; phylum Pseudomonadota; class Gammaproteobacteria; order Steroidobacterales; family Steroidobacteraceae; genus Bog-1198. The sequence continues at coordinate 14,676 of CAZZYJ010000049.1, forward strand.
AGCCGCGCGCAGACCGAACCCGACGGCACCGTCTCGGGCCTCACCGGCAATCTGGGCTACGTGCGGCAGCTGACCGGCAAGACGTCCGTCCACGTGCAGATATCGCGTGCGGTCAACAGCTACGTCGCCGCCGGCGGCTCGGAGATCGACACCGCCGCCACCGTCGGCGCGGTGTGGGCCGCCACCTATCGACTGTCGGTGGATGCGGACTATGGCTACGTACGCAGCAATTACGCGGGTCAGGCCATCCCCGGCTCGACGGCGAACGGACGCGTCGACAAGACGCCCACGGCTTCGCTGAACGTGACCTACGACCTCTTGCGCCAGCTGCGCCTGAAGGCGTACTACAACCGCACCTCGCGCAATTCGAATGTCGACCTCGACAACTACAACGACACGACGCTCGGCCTTCAAGTGACTGCGCACTGGCGTTAGCGTGATACTCGACAGCTACGACATGGCGGACGTCAAGTCCCTGCGCGCGCGGGTGTGCATCATCGGTGCCGGCGCCGCGGGCATCGCCATGGCGCTGGATTTCGTCGGCAGCGGCATCGACGTGCTGGTGCTCGAAGCGGGAGGGCTCGCGGCAGAGCCGCAAACCCAGGCGCTGTACGCCGGGGGCGTGGCGGACGCCCGCCTGCACAGCCCGCCGGACAAATATCGGCAGCGGCGTTTCGGCGGCACCACGACGATCTGGGGCGGCCGCTGCATGCCGTTCGATCCGATCGACTTCGAGACGCGCGACTTCATGCCCGGCAGCGGCTGGCCCATCGCCCGCGAGGCGCTCTCGACGTTCTATCCCCGGGCGAACCGCCTGTGCGAGGCGGGTGAGTTCGCCTACTCGAGCGAAACGGCATTCGCGCGCCCCAGCCGGGCGATCGTCGAAGGCTTCGACGGCGAACACTTCACCTCGAACACGCTGGAACGTTTCAGCTGCCCCACCGACTTTGCGGCCCGTTATGGACACACGCTGCGGGCGGCCGCCAACATCCGGGTGGTACTGCACGCAAACGTCACCTCCCTGAGCCTGGACGGCGCGCGCCGGTCCGTCGAGGGCGCGTGCGTGCGCAACCTGCGCGGCCACGCCATGACCGTACACGCCGACCATTTCGTGCTGGCCACCGGTGGGCTCGAAGTGCCGCGACTGCTCCTCGCGAGCAACGCCGCGCTGCCGGACGGCATCGGCAACGAACACGACGTCGTCGGACGGTATTACATGTGCCACCTCGCAGGCACCATCGGCCGTATCCGGATCGACAAGCCCGCCGCGTCCGTCTGGCACGGCTACGAGGTGTCCGACGAGGGCATCTACGTGCGTCGCCGCTTCGCGCTGCGCGAGTCCACCCAGCGCGCGTTGCAGCTCGGCAACTTCGTCGCACGTCTGCATCATCCGCGGATGACCGACCCCGATCATCGCAACTCGGTGCTGTCGCTGCTCTACCTCGCGCAGATGTTCATTCCGTACGAGTACCGGCTGCGTCTCGCCGGCGCGGGCAGCGGCGGCCTGAGGAACTGGCTGCACCATGCACGCAACGTGGCCTTCGGCCTCGGCGACGCGGCGGCCTTCGCCTGGCACATGCTGCGCGACCGCAAGCTCGCCGAGCGCAAATTCCCCTCCATCATCGTCAAATCGAAGGCCAATTTGTTCAGCCTGGACTTCCACGCCGAACAACAGCCCAACCCGGCGAGCCGCATCACCCTGGGCGGCGACCTGGATGCACTCCGCATGCCTCGGCTGCGCGTCGACTGGCGCTATACGGCCGTCGACGTCGACACCGTGACCCGCTCCATCGCTCTGCTGGCGCAGGATTTTCGCGACAACGGTCTCGGCACCTTCGACTACGATCCGGGCTCGGTCGAGGCGGAGATGACGCGCTACGGGGCTTACGGCGGACATCACCTCGGCACCGCCCGCATGGGCAGCGATCCCCGCACCAGCGTCGTCGACGCCGATTGCCGGATACACGGCGTACGTAATCTGTTCGTGGCCGGCGCGGCGACGTTTCCCACGTCGAGCCAGGCCAACCCCACCTTGACCCTGGTCGCGCTGGCACTGCGGCTGGCGGGACATCTGCGGCAGCGCATCGCGCACGATGGCACTGCGCGCCCGGCCGGCGAGGTGGCCCGGGCGGTG
>CAZZYJ010000050.1:0-8131 GCA_964658215.1 uncultured Steroidobacteraceae bacterium
CATGCCGCTACCACCGATACAGGCTGGTGACGAAGCCCTTGGCATAGGTGTTGGGACCCGGCGGCAGTTCGACGAAGCCGTCGGTGCCGGCGAGGCTCAGGAAATCGCCGGAGCCGTTCGGGGGACGCGGGTGGGCCCAGGGCCGGCCCCACTCGTCGTGCTCGATCCAGACGGGCAGGAAATACGTCAGCGCATGCTGAAAGGTCACTGGCGCGGCCAGCGCGAGGCGCTCCGGCGCAGTGCGGCGCGTGCCCATGGCCTCGGCGATCGCCGGCACGACGTAGCGGATCAGGCACACCAGCGTCGACACCGGGTTGCCGGGCAGCCCGAACACGGCCTGCCCGTGGGGGCCGATGCCGAACCACATGGGTTTGCCGGGCCGCTGGGCGATGTTGTGGAACACCTCTTCGACGCCGAGCTCCATGAGCACCTTCGGCACCAGATCGAATTTCCCCATCGATACGCCGCCGCTCAAGATGAGCACCTCGTGGGTGGTCAGGTGCAGCTCCAGCCGCTCCCTGAGCATTGCGGCATCGTCGGCCACGTGGTCGTCGCCGATGCGGGCGAAGCCGCGCTTGCGCAACGTCGCGGCGACGGCGTAGGCATTCGAACGGCGCACCTGGTAGTCGGCGATGGGATCGCCCGGCTCGATCAGTTCGTCGCCGGTGGAGATGACCATCACGGCCGGCTGGCTGCTGACGCGGACGCGCGCCATGCCGGCCGAGGCGGCGACGGCCACCTCGGGCGCACGCAGCAAGGTCCCCGATTCGAGCAGCAGGGTGCCCTGGCGGCTGTCGGTGCCGCGGCGGTGAACGTTGTGATAGGGCGTCGCCGTCACGGCGGTGGTGAGACTCAGCGCCCCGTCGGCCACCGCGTACTGTTCGACGGGGACGACGCAGTCGGCACCCAGCGGCAGCACGGCGCCCGTCATCACCTCGATGGCGTTGTCGCCGCGCGCGAGTTTCATGGCGGGCGCGCCCGCGGCCTGCGTGGCCTGGATGTGAAACTGACGCACGCCACGGCGCAGGGCGTCGCTGTCGAGCGCTACGCCGTCCATGGTGACCCGGTCGTAGGGCGGCTGGTCGCGCTCGGCGTAAACGTTTTCCCGCAGTGTCCCGCCGACACACTGCGTGAGGGGCAGCGATTCGATGGGAAGACAGGTCAGCCGAGAGTAGATCGTCTCCTCGGCCAGCCGCGGTGTGATGAGCGTACCGGCCTGCATGGTGGTAGAAGCGGGTGGCGGAACGATCCGCCACCTCGGCTCTTATTTGTTCTTCGCCTTGTAGATCTTGAGTTGTTCGTTGAAGCGTCCGACGTTGGCCTGCAGTTCGTCCACCGCGGCGTTGTTCTTCGCCACCAAGGACTTCTGCCGCTCGTCCGCCGCCTTCTTTTCCTCCGCGGTCATCTTCGTCGGATCCTTCGGCGCCGCGCTCGAATCGATCTCGAGTTTCAGGCAGTCGAGGTACGAGTTCATGTCGGTGTTGTAGCGGTCGAAATCGTGCTTGGCGGCGATCATCTGCTCCTTGCTCGCCGTGCTGCCGTCGGGGGGCGCGGCGGGCGACTGCGGATAGTTGCACGCCGCCTGGGCATGCGAAATCGTACCGAACGCGAAAACCAATGTCATGGGTAGCCAAGGCTTCATCGGGAATCCTCTGTTATCGGAATTAACGCCCCGCGGGCGCCCCCGATCTTACGACCAAGGGGCACGGGCCGCCAGCGTCCCCCAACCGCGGGGTAAATCGCTGATTGTGTATGTAATTTCGAACGCCCCCGGCGTGCTAAGTTCCCGCCCCGGGCAGCTAAGGGGACGCACGTGGTGGAAGAGGAAGAGTGCAGCCGAGGCAGCGCGGCGCTGCGGCAGATGGTGGTTGGCGAACGGGGCAACGGCGCGGCCCCGCCGCCCGGCCTGCGCCCGACGCTCGCCGACGCGACGGCCGCCGGCGATTTGGGCTTCACGGCGGGTGAATGGACGGGGAATACAGCCGGGGTGCAATCGCAGGGTTCATACGTCACCCTCTGGCAGCGCGCGGCGCGTTGCAGCTGGCAGGTGGTCCGGGAGGCGCGCATCGCACACGCCGCCTCCGGCGACGCTTCCACCGCCGAGCCGCCCCGGCTCGATGGGCTCGATGCCGACCGGCTGTCGCTGCCGGAGCGGGCCCCGCCCCCGCGCCCGCTCGTCAGCGCCGATGCGCTGGGGCAGGCCATGAAGGAGTTCACCGCGACGGTGACGGAAGAAGGACTCGCCGCGGGACTGCGCACGTACGGCCGGAACAACGACTTCATGCTGTACTTGGACGGCGAGGCGCCTTTTCCCGGGGTCGATGCGGCCAACAGCCACCTCGTCGCGCACCCCGTGACGGCAAACCCGACGCAGAGCGCCGCCCGACGGTCCGGGGACTCGAGCATGGCGTTCTCCTGGGGCAAATTCGTCACGGAAAGAGCGGGAGCGCCGGAGTACCTGCAGGTCTGGCAGTACGATCCCAAGGTCGCGAACTGGGGTCTGCGGCTGTTGATCGTCACGCGCAGCGCGCTACGGCCCGCTTGACCGGCCACGGTCCGCTGTGGCGGCGCCCCGGTCTACCCGTGAGGGGGACCGAGCGGTCGCCTATACCGTCGCGGGTGCGTTGGCACCCCCCTCGGTGGCCCACTGCGAATCCGCCTTGACGTCCGTAGGCGCGTCCACCACGGCGGTGACCGAGCGTTTGACCAGGATATAGATGCCTGCGACGGTGAGCAGGAACAAGGCGCGTTTGATCATGGGGACTCCTCGTAGCGTGAAACGTGCCGGAGTCTCGGCCGCCGCGCCGCGCGCCGGTAGCGGCGAAGCACGGCAGCTCGCGTAGCCCAACCGGAAGCTGGCGGAGCGGTGTTACCCGACACGAGTCACGGCGTAGGTTTCAGATCCGCCCCGCGACCGGTACACTGACCGCAGCGCGCCCGTAGCTCAGCTGGATAGAGTACCTGGCTTCGAACCAGGGTGTCGGGAGTTCGAATCTCTCCGGGCGCACCACTGTTTTTAGGTTTGAGAATGGCGGGTGACATCGAATGCGCAGCGCGAGAAATTCGAACTCCCGAAGACGAAAAGCCGGTTCGACGACAGCGCCGCGCAGCGGCGATGGCGATCGCCGGCCCGGCCGGCGACCCCGCAGGGGTGAGGCGCGCAGCGCCGAATAATCCGTCCGGGCGCACCAATATAGTCGCGCGGTTTGAGTGTCACCTATTGGTCTGGGTTGCATCAATTGCGAAAGATTCGAACCGCCGACAGACAACAAGCCGGTTCGACGACAGCGCCACGAAGTGGCGATGGCGATCGCCCTTTAGGGCGACCCCGAAGGGGTGAGGCGCGCAGCGCCGAATAATCCGTCCGGGCGCACCAATTTAGTCGCGCGGTTTGAGTATCACCTATTGGTCTGGGTTGCATCAGTTGCCAAAGGTTCGAACCGCCGACAGACAACAAGGCGAGTTCGACGACAGCGCCGCGCAGCGGCGATGGCGATCGCCGACGCCCCGGCCGGCGACCCCGAAGGGGTGAGGCGCGCAGCGCCGAATAATCTCTCTTGGCGCACCATCTATTTGATTTATTTTTCCCGATCTTTGACCGGCGATTTCTTCGCGAAATCGTGCGGTCTTTCTCGAAACCGAGGGTCGGCTGATCGAACCCGTTCAGGCGCACCAACAACAGGCAGTGTCAGTGGCAGCAGCCTCCCGTCTCGGCAGACACCTTGAAGAAGTCATCGCCAGCTTGAGCAAGGTGGATGCGCGGTTTGCGTTGATTGGCGGGCTCGCCTTGGCGTCTCACAAAGTGATCCGCGCCACGCAGGACATCGACCTGCTGACCGATTCTGAAAAAGCCGAGGACATCGACCGCGAGTTAGTTGCGCTCGGCTACCGGTGTCCGCATCGCAGTCCCGATGCCGGCAACTTCTCGAAGCGGCCACCTTCGTATATTTGCACGAGAAAAGGACAGTCGTGCCCTTTAAGGTCAAGCTGTTGGTCAATCCGCTTTTTCTCGATTTCGCCTTGTTCGCCAAGGGAGAACTTAGCATCATAAAGTTTTAGTGCCTTCGGCCCATCGGGGGACATGACCTCAAAAACGGGCGCGGTACCCCCTTCCCCGAGCGAAGCGCTTACTGACCAGCCGTTTCCCTTCGCTGCACACACCATCAACGTGCAATATCTAGGGATTCACTGCTATTGAGTTGACTGATAATCATTATTATAATGCCGAATTAAGCCAGCGCCGTGCGCTCCGTGCGCGTTGTTGCTTTGATCTTCAGTTTGATCTCAACCCGGGAACCGAGACGGTTAATGATGCCGACCAGGCGATCCAGGGTGAAGCGGGCGAGGTCAGCGTTGCGGATACGGGAAAAGTCGGCCGCCGCGATTCCGGTACGGGCGTGCGCCGCGCGCACGGTCAGTTTGTCGCGATCAAGAGCCTTAATGATTTCCGCCGCCAGCAACGCCTTGAATTGTTCCACGTCAGCATTGGCGTGGCCGAAGTCACGGAACACATTGCCGCTGCCACGGATCACTTCCAGGGGTTCGTTTTTCATCGCAGCATCTCCTTCAACCGTTTCACCCGAGCCGCGATCAAATCGATCTCGTGCTTCGGGGTTTTAATGCCTTGGGTCGACTTCTTCTGAAACGCATGTACCACCCATAAGTCCTGGGCGATCTGCACCGCATAGACCACGCGGAACGCGTTGCCGCGATAAGGTAGCGCGATCTCCATCACCCCCGAGCCCAGGCCCTTCAGCGGTTTGGCGATATCCGCTTTGCCGCCTTCGGCTGCCACGGTCAGCGCCGCCAGGCAGATCGCTTGTGCCCCTTCCGGGAAGTCGGCGAAGTCCTTGCGCGCGGCACTGACTCAGGAAATGGGGCGGGTTGTTCTTGTCATATTGTCTCCCGGGCAAGTTGTCATATATGACAACAAAAGGCAAGGCAATCTTCAAGGTTTCGGGCGTCGCCCTATGTGGTTGGGGATTGAAAAGCGCGTGATTCCGGGGTTACGCGCGGTTTGACCGCCGGTGGCCGGGGTGGGGGATTTTGGATTTGTTTTGGTTTTGTGACGTTGTTTCAGACGTAGAGCAAGCGCATTCTGCCGCGGTTGGCGGCAGAAGCTCCGGCACCCGTTCTTGCTCGTGATTGTCGCGGTGGCGACGCGTTGCGGTATTCCGCTCTAAGCTGCCCGGCGACGCCCAAGCAAAGAAGGCCCGGGAACCGATCAAAACCCCCGGGCCTCCAGCGGTGCGATGCCTGTGGGGGCGATCTTCCGCACGTCATTTAGCCCCGTGCAGCCCGGCGCTGTCCAGTGCTGTGGGGGCGTGCGGTGCAAGAGCGGGAGAAGACCTACCGGCTGTATAGCTGCCGGGGCTGCAGCATGCTGGTCAGCATCTGCGATCGGTGCGATCACGGCAATATTTATTGCCCCGGCGAGTGCGCGGCACTGTCCCGCCAGGCCTCGAACCGACGCGCTGGCGCCCGGTATCAACTCACTCGCCGCGGGGCACGGCGGCACGCCGCCCGGCAGCAGGAATGGCGCGATCGGGAAAACACGAAAGTGACGCAGCTTAGGATGTGCGCCGACGGGGCCGGTGTTCACGATGTCGATCACGGTCGATGTGGCCGCGATCAAGACCGCCGACGTCCCTGAAATACTCGACCCGTTGGTCGCATCGGCGCCGAGGCGCGATGGCAACCACCCGCGCCCGGCCGGACGATGCCATTTTTGCCATGCGACGTTGCCGGCGTTCACGCGGCTGCACATGCCGCAAACGCCCCGCACGGGTCGGTCAGAGCGGCTCGACGACGACCGCGGTTCCATAGCAGAGGACCTCGGCGGCACCGACCATCGGCCCGGTGTCGTAGCGGATACCGACAACGGCATTGGCGCCGAGCTTGCGGGCGTGTGCAAGCATCAACTGGAACGATTCCTCGCGCGCGGACTCACAAAGATCCGAAAAAATCCCGGCCCGTCCGCCCAGCATCGTCCTGAGTCCGCCCAGGATGCTCAAGGGTAGGGACCGCGTGCGGACGGTGATGCCGCGCACGACTCCAAGCGTCCGCGTGGTGCGAAAGCCCGTGAGTTCGAAGGTGGTCGCGGTCTGCATGGCTCGAGTGTACTGCATCTTCCGTCTGGAACCCTCCGACGGCGGTGGGTCTTTGATAGGCTTCGACAGAGTCCCTAAAAAAGGCCCCTACGCCATGCTGCGCCCACCGACTTTTCTCCTCGCCGTGCTGTTGTTGACTCAGAGCACACCGCTGCTCGCCGCCGACTACGAGCTGCCGGCCACGCCGGATACCGTGGCGTGGGGCTATTACTCTGGCCTGTCGACGCCGGTGCTCTCGGTGCATTCGGGCGACACGGTCCGAATCCAGAGTCTGTCGACCTGCGGTCCGCCGTCCAAGCTCATCGAAAATGGCGTGAGGCCGGAGGATATTCCCCCCTACACGCAGCGCATCTACGATGAGGTCAAGGATCGGGGCCCCGGGGGCCACATTTTGACGGGGCCCGTGGCAATCGCGGAAGCGGAACCCGGCGACGTGCTCGAAGTGCAGATTCTAAAAGTCGACATCGATGCCAATTTCGCCTGCAATGCCTTCGGTCTGGGGCGCGGATTCCTGCCGATGGAATATCCGTACAGCCGCACGAAGATCATTCCGCTCGACCGCACCAAGATGCTCGGCGAGTTCGCGCCGGGCATCCGCATTCCGCTACGCCCCTTCTTCGGCAGCATGGGGGTGGCGCCGGCCGGCGGCAAGATCGACAGCGCGCCGCCTTTCGCGCATGCCGGCAATCTGGACAACAAGGAACTGGTCGCGGGCACGACGTTGTTCATACCGGTGGCGGTGCATGGGGCGTTGTTCCAGGCGGGCGACGGGCACGCCGGGCAGGGGAACGGTGAGGTCGACATCACCGCGCTCGAAACCTATCTGAGCGGCACGTTCCGCTTCGTGGTGCACAAGGACCGCCACCTGCTCTGGCCGCGTGCCGAGACGCCTAATTACTACATCTCGATGGGGTTCAGCAAGGATCTCAAGGAAGCCACGGAACACGCGCTGCGCGACATGATCGACTTCCTCCAGTCGGAGAAACACCTGAGTCGCGACGACGCTTACATGCTGGCCAGTGTGGCGGTGGACATGGACATCACCCAGCTCGTCGACGGCAACGTCGGCGTCCATGCGCTGTGCCCGAAGAAACTGTTCGTCAAAGCCGACCCCTGACCGGGTGCCTCTGCGGCACTCTCGCTCAGAGGTTGCGCGCGCTCAGAGGTTGCACGCAAGCCCCTTCAGGGGTTGCGCGCGATGCTCTGCGAGTCGAGCTTGTAGACGATGCCTTGTTTCATCACGAAACTCACCTTGCGCATCACGCCTATGTCGTCGAGCGGATTGCCCGGTACGGCGACGACGTCTGCCATCTTGCCGGGCGTGATGGAACCCAGTTCCTGATCGTGCTTGAGAAGCTGCGCGGCATTCATCGTGGCGGCCTGAATTGCGTACAGGGCGGGGATGCCGGCCTGCACCATGAGCTCGAATTCGTGGGCGTTGTCGCCATGGGGATAGACCCCGGCATCGGTGCCGAAGGCGATCTTGACGTGTGCCTTGTAGGCGCGGCCGGCGGTGGCGAGGATCAGAGGCCCGATGGCCGCGGCCTTGGCGGCGACTTGCGGCGGATAAAAACCCGGGATTTTCGCCTGATGGGCGACGTAGTCGCCGGCGATGATGGTGGGCACGTACCAGGTGCCATGCTCCACCATGAGCTTCATGTCCGCCTCATCCATGTACGTGCCGTGCTCGATCGAATCGACGCCGCCGACGACGGCGCGGCGGATGGCTTCGGCGCCGTGCGCGTGGGCGGCCACGGTGAATCCGTAGTCGTGCGCCGTCGCCACGACCGCACGAATCTCCTCCAACGTCAGCTGTGAATTATCTCCGCTCGCGCTTTCGTCGAGCACGCCGCCCGAAGGCATGATCTTGATGACGTCATCGCCTTGCTTATAGTGTTGGCGCACGGCCTTCGCGGCATCGTCCGCGCCGTTGATGATTCCCCGGGAGGGCCCGGGGTCGCCGGCGAGATCGCTGCGGTAGCCATCGGTCGGATCCGCGTGGCCGCCCGTCGAGCCGATGG
>CAZZYJ010000050.1:8231-16748 GCA_964658215.1 uncultured Steroidobacteraceae bacterium
CGCCCCGATTCGACGAGGATGGTCGTTTCGCCGAGCAGGCGGCCCTTCACGACGTCGAGCAGACGGGGGCAGTGCAGCGCCAGGAGGCCGGGCGCCGCCGGATCGATGGCGGGTGAATCGTCGGCGAGTGCAACGGCTGCACCGCTGAAGATGGCCGCCGCGACGATCAGCGAGCGTGCTACTGGGTTGTACATCTTTAAGATTCCTAGTTCGTTCTCAGGTGTCAGCGCCGTGCCGTCAGTGTTTCTTCAGGAACGCGGCGACGTGGTCGTTCAGGAATTTTGCGTCCGCCGGGGCGACGCCGGCGCCGGCGGGATGTCCCCACAACGAGGGGATGGGTGTCAGCGTGCAGCGTCGTATGAAGCCGGCTTCGTAACGCGCATCGGAAACCGGGAAATACAGGTCGGTGAGCGAAGGCATGTACAAAACGGGGACCTTGATGGACCTGAGCGCAGCTTGGACGTCGCCTGCGAACGGTGGCGTGTCGCCGACGTCGTGCTTCTCCCACGTGCGCATCTGCAGGATGAGATCGTTGGCATCGGCGCCCGGAATGAACCGATGACGGAAATGATCGACCACTTCGTCGTAGGACGCGCCGAAACTCGCGTCGGTGCGCCACAGTTCCTGCCGCCACCATTCCTGTGAGAAGAGCCATGCCGCCCACACCATCGAGAACGCCTCGATGCCACGTGCGGGTTGCTCGGCGTAGTCGCCGTTCTGGAACGTGGAATCTGCGGTGAGGGCGGCGATCTCGCCTTCGAGACGTACCTTGCCGTGGCCGTAGGTCTTGGCGGTTCCCGACGTGGCCACGATTCCATCCATGAAGTCGGGGTGGCTGACCGCCCATTGGAATGCTTGTTGTGCGCCCATGGAAAAGCCGATGACCGCGCGCAGGTGTTTGACGTGCAACTGCTCGACCAGCATGGCATGCACGATGGCGACGTTGTCGCGGATGCTGGTGACGGGGAAGCGCGGCCCGTGGAAAGGTTCAGGCGTGTTGCTCGGTGAGGAGGAGCGGCCGTTGCCGAACAGTTCGCTGGTCACCAGGAGGTATTTGCCGGGATCGAGCGCCTTGCCGGGTCCGATCAACCAGCCGTAGCCGTGCATATCGGCCATATAGTGCGACGGCAACAGGATGACATTGTCGCCCGCGTCGTTCAATGCGCCGTACGTGCCGTACACGATGCGCGCTTCGGGCAGGACGCTGCCGCTTTCGGTCCTGAAGTTTTTCAACACGAATTCGTGCCGCGTCGGTTCCGGTGCCGCCGCGGGCTGCGCAGGGAGCGGGCTGGCGACCGCGAGCAGCGTCGCCAGCCACCCCAGCAGGGTCAGTTCAGAGCGCAAGAGGGGGCGCAACCCGTGCATTCGCGGCACGCTCGTAGGCACGCGCCACCTGCAACAGCAGGCCGTCCTGATGTCGTTTCGTCACCAGGGTGATGCCCACCGGCAGTCCGCTCACCAACCCGGCGGGAACGGTGATGCTCGGATACCCCGCGATCGCCGCCGCGTTTGCGATCGTCGACCAGCCGCCGCCGCGCCGGTCTCCCCAGATGGGATCGATCAGCTCGGCGGGGCCGTTGCTGGGTGAGAGCAACACCTCCACGCCGTCGAGCAGGGTGGCGAGCCCCTCGGTGTCTGCGGCGCGGTCGAGGCCCGCGCGGCCTTTGACGTATTTGTCATCGCTCAGCGGGCCCCGCTCCTGTGCCATCTCGAAGATCTCCTGCCCGAAGACGCCCAGTTCCTGGTCCCTGTGTGCTTGATTGAACGCGATGAGATCGGCCAGGTTGCGCGATGCCACCTGGGATGCATCGAGACCGGCAAGATACTCGTCGATGGCGGCCTTGAATTCGTACAGCAGCGCCTCGAGGGCAAAGGGCTCGACGTCGCCGAACGCGCCGGGATCCTTGAGATCGCGCAGTACCGCGCCCTCCTTTTCCAGGACGGCGCGTGCCTCGGCAAAGAGTGCCTGCGTGCCGGGGTGCGCGCCCTCGGGAATGGGCATCACACCGATGCGGACTCCCTTCAATCGGAACTTTTCGAGCGACGTGCCGTGTCCGCCGTACCCCAGTGGACGCTCCACGATGAGGCTGGCGAGGAGGGCCGCATCCGCGACCGTGCGGCACATCGGGCCGGCCGTGTCCTGCCGCGGCGACACGGGCACCACGCCTCTGCCGCTCACCAGGCCCACCGTGGGCTTGAAGCCGACGAGACCGTTCATCGACGAGGGGGACAGAATCGAGCCGTTGGTTTCGGTGCCGATAGCACCCGCACAGAAGCTCGCCGCCGCCGCCGCACCCGACCCCGCACTCGATCCCGAGGGATTGCGGTCGCGGGCATAGGCGTTTCGCACCTGACCGCCGATGCCGCTCCAGCCGCTCGACGAGTGCGTCGAACGGAAATTGGCCCATTCGCTCAGGTTGGCCTTGCCCAGGATGACGGCACCGTGGGCACGCAGTCGCGCCACCAGCGGCGCATCGGGCCGCATCGAACGAGCCAGCGCATAGGAGCCCGCGGTGGTCGGCAACGGGTCGGCGCTTTCGATATTGTCCTTGATGAGAAGGGGAATGCCGTGCAGCGCGCCGCGCAACTTGCCGGCCTTGCGCTGCTGATCGAGCGCCCGGGCATCGGCGAGGGCGTTCGGGTTCAAGGACAGGACGGAGCGATGTTCCGGCCCGGAGTGGTCGTAACGGCCGATACGGTCGAGGTAGGCCGCGGTCAGCGCCTCGGCGCTGGTCCTGCCCGACGCCATGGCGGCCTGCAGCGCGGCCATCGACTGCTCGGTCGGATCGAAGCCGCGGTCCGTCGCGAAGGCGACCTCGCGCGCCGCAGTGCTGAGCGACAACGCGCCCACGCGGGTGATGAAATCTCGACGCTGCATGAAATCTCCCTGCAAAGGTTGTCGCCTCTTCGCGCCGTCAGCGGCCCGGGGCGCTCCGATATCGGCCGAACCAGTCGACGATCGCCGCACTCTGCGCCGCCAACTGCGACGGCCTGATCAGCACATGCGCCGCCCCCGGTATCTCGTACAGTTCGGTGGGCACGTGCCGCAGCTGCAGCGCCTGGTAATACTGTTCCGCTTCGGCCACGGTGGTGCGCAGATCGTTCGACCCCACCAACACCATGGTCGGTGTCGTGACGTTGCCCACCAGGGCGAGCGGTGAATGCTTCCAGTACGTCTCCTGATCCTCCCACGGCATCTGCTTGAACCAGTATCGCGCACCGAATGCCGACATGTCGCTGGTCAACAACCAACTGGTCCAGTTGATCACCGGCCGCTGTGTCACCGCCGCCCGGAAACGGTGCGTACTGCGATCGCCGCGGACTGAAAGCTGCCGAGCTTCGCGGTCGCGATGACGTATTGGATGTTGTTCCAATTGTTGAGGCGGGATTTGACGGGCGGACTGCCTGCGGTTGTGTCCAATGCGTCCCCCTGCATGGCGTCGGCAATAAATAGTACGGCGCACGAGCCGCGTCTAGGGGGGGAGGGAAGCAGAAGATTGTCACCCTGCGGCCTGCTGTTTGGAATGTAGCGTCACGACGCCGCATTGTCAAAAAGGTGCGGGTTCGTGCAGCTCACGTGCTGCTATGTTGGCCGGCGCACCGACGCGGGCCGCAGCCGGGACGCATGGTGACACGTCGACCCCGGTGTTTCCCCGAGACGTGCGGCGGGCAATGCGTCCCGGGGAACACCTGCTCATGCCGAGATCGAGGAGATCGTTGTGCAAACCGCCTTCCCTAGAATCGAACATCGATGGGGCGAGCGGCTGCACGGCGAATTTCCGACCGTGATCACGGCGGCGGCGGGGAGTGGTGTCGCGCGCGGCGGCATCATCGGGAATTTGAGCCTGAGCGGCGCCCTCATCAAGACGCTTTTCGGTTGCCGCCGTCACGCCCTGATCGAGGTGAAGATCAAGATGCCGGCGGGCGTCGTCGGCGACGCAATCCTCGTCGCTCATGTCATCCGCACGAGCAGCGACGGGCTGGGCATCGAGTGGGCCGAGTTCGCACCGCAAATGCTCCGGCGTTTCCTGAGACCTACTCGGGCCGACGCCACGCTCGTAGGCACGCCGCACGCGGACCCGGACGCGGCGCGTCACAGCCGCCTGACGGAATGAGCCTCCGCTAACCTGCGCATCCGCTGTTGCCCGCGCACCACCGGGGTTGCATGCGGAGGGGATCGGTGCTGTAATTTTCGCCGCTGGATTATCCAACAAATAAAGACATTCTGTCGGGGGAACACCATGAATATAACGGGCAGCGACCTGTTGCGTTTCAGCATACTTGCGGCACTTTCGGTCGGGTCCACTGCGCCGGTGTTCGGCCAGGCCGCGTCACCCGCGGAGCCGGGGTCGTCGACCTCGGCGCCCGCGGCGACGCCCGCCGATCCCACCTCGACCTTGAATGCGCAGAAGTCGCCCGCGGCCACCACTCCCCCGTCTGCACCGCCCGAAGACGTGGGGTTGGAGACCATCGTCGTCACCGGGTCCACGTCGAAGCGCACGCTGCTCGACGCCTCCGTCGACGTGACCATCGCCACGCCCACGCAGATCGAGCAGAAGGCGCCGCGTACCACCGCGGACGTCCTCTCGCTCATCCCGGGCATCTTCGTCGAGAGTACGGCGGGGCCGGTATCGAACAACTATTCGGTGCGTGGCCTGCGCGGCGGCAGCCAGCAGTTCGTCACGCTGGAAGAGGACGGCATGCCCATCCTCTACGGCGGCGGCGGCGCGGACGAATATTTCCAGAACGACATCACCATCGACCGCGTCGAGTCCGTCGAGGGGGGAACGTCGGGCATCCTGGCGCCGAACGGCGCCGGAGCGACGATCAACTTCCTGTCGAAGCCGATGAATTTCGAGGAAGGCGAGGGGGTGGGGCGCATCACGGGCGCGACCTACGGCGAGGAACGGGCCGATCTCTTCTACACCGCACCGCTGCATTTCCTGGGCGACGGCGTCGCGTTCAGCGCGGGCGGCTACATCGATTCGACCAAGGGTGTGCGCAGTTCGCCCTTTACCTACCAGACTTATCATTTCAAGGGTGCCATCGAGAAGAAATTCGACGGCGGCGGATTCGTCAAGGTCACGTACAAGCGCTGGGACGAACACGATCCGTACTACGCAGACATGCCGTATCGCTACGTGAACGGGCAGATCCAGGGCATCCAGGGGCTCAACACGCAGTCGAGCAACGTGCTCGGGTCCGGCTTCGCGAGCATCGGCGTGCCAGACTCGTGTGCGACCGGCAACTGCATCCGGAACTTCAACGGCTCGCAGGGCATCCATGGCACGGGCAATCAGTACCGCATCGATCTGGAGCTGCCCATCGACCATTCCTGGAGCGTGTTCGCGCATACACGCTACCTGCAGACCAATTGGGATTTCAACGGGATCTTCCCGGGCAGCGGTACGGGAAATTCCGGGCTGACGACGGCGCTCAATTATCTCACCCCGGGTGTGTCGCCGATCAACAGCACGCTGACCCTGGGATCCCAGGCGTTTCCCGGTACGACTCAGTTCGGACTGCGCAGCCTGTCGACGGGCCAGGTAATCGCGGCATCGAACGTCGCGGCGCTGAACAGCTTGAATGGCAACGGGTTGTTGCAGCAGACGGTGCTGAACCATCAGTACCTCTCGACACGGGATCTCGGCACCGACTTCGGTGCGAAATTCAATCTTTCGGGCGAGGGTTGGAGCAACTCGCTGACCGTGGGCGGCATGTATTACCGGGTGCGGGAGTACAACGATCAATCCGCGGTGGCGACCTTGATCGACGGCGTCTCGAACAATTCGTCCATCTACGACGTGGTGGCGCTCAACGCCAACGGGCAGGTGGTCGGCAGCCTGACCAACAACGGCTTGTTGAATTACGGCGACTGGGGTACGGGCATCTTCTCGAGCACTCTCAACTCTTTCTCCGAGTATTTCAACGACGAACTCGCCATCCTCGACGAAAAGCTGCACATCGATTTCGGCGCACGGCGCGAAGACGTCAACAACGTGCTCTACACGGGCAACACGTCGGCCACTCCCGTCGCCGTTCCCGCCGGAACCACCGGCGTGTCGCAGACGGTGGGTACTGCGTTCGACGGCACCTACACGCGGACGCAGGCGACGTATATTCCGACCTCCTACACGGTGGGCGCGAACTACACGATCACGCCGGCGCTGTCGGTGTACGCCCGCTACGCCAACGGCAATCAGACCAACGGCGGCAACAATCTGAGCGGTCCCACCCGCATCGCATTGTCCGAGGTGGGCGTGCGCTACGGGGGGTACGGGGTGCTCGCCTCCTTCAACTTGTTCCGGACCATTTTCAACAATCAGAGCTACAGCTACATCCAGCCCGACAATCTCGCGGTGGCGGGAAATTTCATCGCCGACAACACGATCAACGGCGTCGGCCTCGACGTCTCGTACCGGCCGACGTTCGAGCCGCTGCACGATTTCTCGATCAACGTCACCGCGACGTATCAGAAGCCCAAGCTCTCCAACGTGTTTCTCGGCGAACTGGTCAACGGGCAGACCATCAACAGCGCTGCTTCGTCGCAGTACGACGGCAACGTCACGGATCGCACGCCGGAACTCTTGTATGCCATCCAACCGACCTACGACTTCCCGAACCAGCTGGGCGCGGTCTATCTGCGTTACGAGTACACGGGGAAGATCTACGCCGACGCGGGCAACGGCCTCGCGCTGCCGGGATACGGGGTCCTTTCGGTGGGTGCCAACGTCAACTTTACGCCGAAGCTCAACTTCAACCTGAACGTGTACAACGTCACCAATCAGCTGGGCTTGACCGAGGGCAATCCGAACTCGGGAGTCACTCAAGCGGTCAACGCCAGCGGCTATTTCTACGGCCGTGGCATCGCGAGCACCAACGCGCTGGCGAGCCTCACTTACAAGTTCTGAGGGTCCGGATCGCGGCGACTCCCGGGAAGGGCGTCGCGATCCGCCCGTCAACGCGGGGCCGAAGCCGAGGGGCGTGAGCGTCGCGCCTCGAGGAGTGGCGACGGCATGGACGACAGGCGTGTCAGAAAGATAGTCATCGTCGGTGGCGGCACGGCGGGGTGGATGACCGCGGCTGCGATGGCGCAGGCCGTGGATCTACGGCGCTGCGACGTCAGCCTGATCGAGTCCGACGCCATCGGCACCATCGGCGTGGGCGAGGCCACCATCCCCACGATTCACTGGTTCAATCAAATCGTCGGGCTGAACGAAAGGGAGTTCATGCACGCGACGCGCGCGACGTTCAAGCTCGGCATCGAGTTCCGCGATTGGACGAAACCCGGTCATCGTTATTTTCATCCCTTCGGCCGCTACGGAGCCCCCGGCGACGGGGTGTCCTTCCAGCACCGCTGGTTGCGGGCGCGGCTCGAAGGTCGCGAGGAGGATTTCGAAGCGTACTCGCTCAACTCCGTGGTGGCGCGCGCGGGAAAGTTCGAATTCCCCGCCAACGACCCTCGTTCGCCGTTGTCGACGCTGGGCTATGCCTACCATTTCGACGCGAGTCTATACGCGAAATATCTGCGGGTGCGGTCGGAAGCCCGGGGCGTGAGGCGGCACGAAGGGATGGTGACGAAGATAGACCGCCATGCGCAGACGGGTTTCCTCACCGCCGTGCACAGCAACCGCGGCGAGAGGATCGAGGGGGACCTGTTCATCGACTGCAGCGGTCAGCGTGGCCTGCTCATCGAGGGCGTGTTGGACACCGGCTTCGAGGACTGGTCGCACTGGCTGCCGTGCGACAGGGCGGTGGCGGTGCCCTGCGAGCGCAGCGAACCCCTGGTGGCCTACACGCAGTCGACCGCACGTGAGGCGGGATGGCAGTGGCGCATTCCCCTGCAGCATCGCACCGGCAACGGGTATGTCTACGCCAGCCGCTTCCTCAGCGACGATGAAGCCTCGGCGGTGCTGCTGAAGAACCTGGACGGCGTGCCGCTCGCGGAGCCGCGACTCATCGCCTTCAAGACCGGGCGCCGTCGCCAGGCATGGAACAAGAACGTGGTGGCCATCGGCTTGTCCGGCGGCTTCCTCGAGCCGCTCGAATCCACGAGCATCCATCTGATCCAGAGCGGCATCGCCAGGCTTCTGGCGCTGTTTCCGGACCGTGATTGCGACGCCCTGCTGGCGGAGCAATACAACCGCGTCGTGGCGGAGGAATTCGAGGGTATCCGCGATTTCCTCCTCCTGCACTATCACTCCACCACGGCCAAGCTCGACCCCCTGTGGGCGCAGTGCCGCGCCATGGAATTGCCGCCCGGTCTGCTGCGCAAAGAGCGTCATTTCGCCGCGTCCGGGCGCATCGTGCTGGCGACGGACGAACTGTTCAAGGATGCGAGCTGGTTCGCCGTACTGGTCGGGCAGGGACATCGGCCGGGGGATTACAACCCGCTCATCGATTCTTATTCCTCCGAGCAGAACTGGGCTCATCTGCAACGCGTCAAGGACGCCGTGCGAACGGCCGCCGCGACGCTGCGCGAGCATGCGGCTTTTCTGAAGTAACCCGTGCGCTAAG
>CAZZYJ010000051.1:0-16686 GCA_964658215.1 uncultured Steroidobacteraceae bacterium
CTAGGTGCCCGCACTTCGGGTGTCGATGGGTTTGAGTCGTGTGCCCGACATCCGGACGGCCTCCAGCCGAACGGCCTGCGGGTCAGATGCGGTCGGCCGGACCCGACAGCTCGACCGGAGCACGGTTGTCGTTCATCTGCGTCTCGATGCGCCGGGCGATTTCGCGCAGCAGTTCGAGCCTCTGGTCGACGCCGCTGTGGGCCCCGGCCGACACCCGCATGTAGCGCAGCGTCAACGCCGCCAGCATCACGCCGCCATGGCGCAACGGCACGGCGATGCTGTTCTCCCGTTCCCCCACCGGTTCGTAGGTGGCGTAGTCGAGCCGGGCGATCTGCTGCAATAGGGTCATGTAACCCTCGGTGGTGATCTCGCGGGCATACGGCGGCAGCTTGACGTGCTGAACGCTCTTCACCACCGAGGCCTGGATGGTGCTCGGCTGGCTCGCCAGACAGATGAGTCCGCCGGCTGAATACAACGTCGGTGCGTAGAAGCCGGCGCGATAGCGTTTGATCACGCGCGAGGTGGCGTGATCGGTGGTCAGGCGCACGAAGCAGCGGTCGCCGGCGGGCGTCGTCAGCGCGAGCGGCCAGCCGTCCTTGGCGGTGTATTCGAGCATCAGCGGCTGGGCGGCCGCGAGCATGCGTACGTCGCCGTCGAAACCGTCGGACAATCCGCGGACACGGATCGACAAGCGGTACCGCGTGCCGTGCCGGCGCTCCTCGGCGGCGACGTAACCCTGAGCCAGCAGCGTCTTGAGCACGCGGTAGGCTCTCGCCCGCGACAGGCCGAGTTCGTTGGCCAGCTCGCCGGTGGACAGCGAGCCGCGGGTGTTCAGCAGCTGCAAGGCTTCGATGCCGACCCGCAGGGATTGAATGTCATCGGCTTCTCGGGCGGCCATGGCTCTCTAGCATAAAAACATGTCGATGGTTTAACACGCGCTATGATGCGGGGCAAATTCCAGGATGCCAACGGGGTCGAAAAGGTGAAGGTGCACGAGAGCGAAGCGACTGCGGTCGGTGTGTCGAGCGTTCCCTCCCGCGAGCGCCTGCAGGCGTTGGAGCGTGGGCTGGAAGCGCTGGCCTTCCTCAATCGTTTCGGCGCGGGAACCAGCGGGCAGGTCGCCCGCGCGCTGAAGCTCAAGCGCTCCACCGCGCACCGTATCTTGTCGGTGCTGGTTACCATGGGTCTGTTGCGTCACGACAGTCTGGGGCATCAATATATTTTATGCGCGCGCGTCCGCGAGCTGTCGAACGGCTTTCGCGACGATGCCTGGATCACCAACGTGGCTTCGCCGCGCCTGTCGGCCTGGACCCGCGAATATCACTGGCCGTTGGTCTTGACGACGCTGCTCGGCGGCTTGATGACGGTACGCGCCTCCACCGACTATGAGAGCCCGATTTCGGTGGACCGTTTTCTCGCCGGGCAGGTGATCCCCATCGACGGGTCGACCGTGGGCGCGCTCTACCGGGCATACGGCGTGCGTGCTCTGGCCGGCATGGGCGCCACGGCGGGCGCGGATGCGACCGAGGACATCGTGGCGATTCGCAAGGCAGGGTACGTGGCCCGTGCGACGGCCTGTTTCACCGGGGCGCGTGTCAGCGTGCCGCTGGTCGAGGCGGATCATTTCCTCGGCTGCATCACCATGCGCTGTCGTCCGGAAACCATTGCCGACGCCGCCGAACTCGATCATTGGCTGGCGACGCTGAAGACCCTGGCTGCGGAGATCTGCGCGGCGGCGGCGCCGCTGCTCGGCCTCGCGGGCTGAACCTCAAGGCGTCAGGGGAGCGGGCCCGGCCCGTCGAGCACGTCCTGTAGACGCTGCGCCAGAGCGAGCAGCATGCGGTCGCCGCCGTGCCGGCCGATCAATTGCAGGCTGTGCGGCGCGGAACCGCCGCGGTCGGCCGTGGGCCAGGTGACGGCCGGCAGTCCGGCCACGTTGGCGCAGGCGACGAAGGTGGCGAGGGTGGCCGGCACGGCCTCGTCCATACGCAGTCCGGCCACCGGGCAGGTGGGCGTCAGCAAGCCGTCGAATTGCTCGAGCGCGCGGCGCAATCCGGATGCCGCCGCGTGCACCGCACGCTGCGCGGCGGCGAATTTCGAGGCGGGCAGAGTCGCGGCATGGCGGAGCAGCGCGTGCAGCTCCCCGCCGAGTGCGAGTCCGGCGCCGTCACGCCGCTGCGCCAGCCGTTCGCGGAAGTCATGCACCACCACCCAGAAAGCGGCGCGCGCGACGGCGAAGAAATCGAAAGGGGGAAATTCGACCACTTCGAAGTCCGCCCCCTCGAGTTTCGACACGGCGGCGCGATAGCTCTGCTCCACGTCCGGCCGCACGCACGTGACCGCCCCCGTGGCGAGGTAGGCGATGCGCGGCCGGGCCGGGGGGACCTGTGCCGCGGAACCGCCCGTCCAGGCGCCGCGCCCCGGCCCGGCGCCTTGCAGGGCGATCGCGTCGACGGCGGCGTGCGGGCCGAGTGCAGCGACGGCGGCCCGTAGGTCGGCGATCGAGCCTGCGAGCAGACCCAGGGTGTCGAACGGCGCATACAACGGCACCACGCCCACGGTCGACCACGTGGAATGGGTGGGCTTGAAGCCGGCCAGCCCGCACAGCGCCGCCGGAATGCGGATGGAGCCCAGGGTGTCCGTGCCGATACCGAGCAGGGCATGGCCGGCCGCGACCGCCGCCGCCGAGCCTGCGCTCGATCCGCCGGGCAACATGCCCGGATAGCGAGGGTTGAGACAGGCGCCGAAGCGGTCGTTGCGCCCGCTGGCGCCGAGCGCGGCCTCGTCGAGGTTCGTCTTGCCGATGAGCACCGCGCCGGCAGCGTCGAGCCGTTCGATCACGGCGGCGCTGCGTGCCGCGGCACCTCGTGCCAGACCCACGCTGCCCACCGACGTCGCCAGACCCATCACCTCGATGTTGTCCTTCACCGCGACGGGGACACCGCCCAGCGCGGGCAGACCGACGCCGTCATCCAGCATCGACTGCAGCCGAGCGGCCTGGCCGAGCGCGTACTCCTCGAGGACGGCGGTGTAGATCCGGCCGTGCGAATTTGCCGCGACGGCAGCCCGCACCTGCCCGGCAATGACCTCGACGGCGCGCAGTTTGCGCGCCTTGAAAGCCCCGGTGAGCCCTTCGATGGAAGCCATGAGGCACGCTACCCTGATCGCCCCCGCTGCGACGTCCGGCAGCATCCCGTGCCCGCATTTCGGGCAATGTGGACTTGAAACTCGGCCGCGCGGCAGATCGCCGTAAACTCGTCCGCGATGAAGCCTACCCCCACGTCGTCCGCGCAGCTGCCCGAATTCTGGCCGGACGGCGCGCGCGTCGCGGTCTCGCTGGTGGTCAACGTCGAGGAAGGCTCGGAACTAAGCATCGAGCGCGGCGACGACAGCATGGAACCGGTGGACGAGTTCGCCATGTTCTCCAAGGGCAGCCTGCGCAATCTGCCGAACGAGTCCAATTACCGCTACGGCCTGACGCACGGCGCGCCACGGGTCGCGGAACTCCTGCGCGACCGTGACATGCGCGCGACCTGGACTTGTGCCGCGCAGGCGCTCGAGGGGGCGCCGCAGGTGGTCAGGCTGATCCAGGACGGGGGCCACGAAGTGTGCGCGCACGGCCTGCGTTGGATTCCGCAGCTGCGCATGGACGAGGCCACCGAACGTGACTTCATCCGCAAGGCGGCAGAGTCCATCGAACGCAGCTGCGGAGTTCGACCGCAGGGCTGGCTGTCGCGGTATTTCAACACCTTGAACACGCGCCGGCTGCTCGTCGAGGAAGGGTTTGCCTACCACATGGATGATTTTTCGTCCGACGTGCCGTTCTGGGACAACACGTACACCAAACCGCTGCTGGTGATCCCGTATCAGCTCGACACCAACGACATGAAGATGTGGGCCCATCCTTCCTACACGCCGCAACAATGGCTGCACTACGCCTGCCAATCGCTCGACTGGCTGGTGGCCGAGGCCACCCGGTCGGCCACGGTCCGCATGCTGTCGCTCGGCGTCCATCTGCGTATCATCGGCAGGCCCGGCCGGATCGGTGCATACCGGGATTTTCTCGACTATGTGGCCGCAAAGCCCGCCGCCGCAACCTCGACCCGGGCGCAAATTGCGGCTGCATGGGCTCAGATCGACACACCTTGAAGAGCGCGACACACCCTATGGAACAAATCCTCGCATCGAAGACCCAACGCGTCACGCTCGAACCCGCTACCACGTCGGGCCTTGCTCCCTACGGCTACCTGATCGGGCCGCCGGAGAGTGAGCTGAAAGGGCGGATCGACTATTACGGCAACGCCGTGGAGGTGCGTACACCGGCGAAATTCGTGTCGAACGACGACATGATGTTGAACCTGGTGACGTTCAATCGCCGCGCACCCATCATCCGTTGGATGGAGTACCACACCAAGCACACCCAGACATTCATCCCGCTGGCAGGCCGCCCGTTCGTCATGGTGCTCGGCGCGCCCACGCGCCGCCGTCCCGACGGCAGCCTCGACGAGCGGCACCCGGATCTGCCGGATCTGTCCACGGTGCGCGGCTTTTATTTCGACGGCAGCGCGGGGATCTGCATGCACATCGGCACGTGGCATGAAGTACCCTTTCCGATCGTCGATCGCACCAGTTTCGTTGCGATCGTCACCAACGAGACCAACCGCAACCTCGAGGAACACGATGAGCATTTCGAGAGCGAGGGGGGCGACCTGGTCAAGCGTCAGCTGGTCAGACGGCTCGATACCCACCTGGAAATCGACCTCGGCGGCGTGTCGGGCTGGGAGGCCCGATGAAAAGTAAAGTCATGTTGACCTGCGCCGTCACCGGTGCGGGAGCGACCACCCAGAAGCATGCCGGCGTGCCGGTCACGCCGCCGCAAATCGCCGCGGCGTGCATCGAGGCCGCCAGGGCGGGAGCCTCGGCCGTTCATGTGCACGTGCGCGATCCGGTCACGGGCGCGGGTGCGCGCGATCCGGCGCTGTACCGGGAAGTGGTGTCGCGTGTGCGGGAGTCGGGCGTCGACATCGTACTGAACCTCACCTGCGGCATGGGCGGCGCACTCATGCTCGACCGTGAAGACCCTTCGCTCATGATCGCCGGCACGGACCTCGCGAAACCGGCTGAGCGCATGACGCACGTGGTCGAGCTGCTGCCCGAGATGTGCACGCTCGACTGCGGCAGCATGAATTTCGGGGCCGACGTGGTCATCAACCGCGTGGGCGACCTCGAGCGCATGGCGCGGATCGCGCAGGGGCTCGGCGTCAAGCCGGAGCTGGAGGTGTTCGACCTCGGTCAGATCGGCATCGCGCGCCATCTGATCGACAGCGGGTTGATCGACGGCGTGCCGTTGTTTCAACTGTGTCTCGGCATCGCGGGCGGCGCCTCGGCCACCCCTGAATCCATGCTCGCACTGCGCAACGCGCTGCCGGCGGGGGCCGAATGGGCGGCCTTCGGCATCTCCCGTGCGGAATTTCCGATGGTCGCCCAGGCGGCGTTGCTCGGCGGCAACGTGCGCGTGGGGCTCGAGGACAATCTGTATCTGGAGGCCGGGCGGTTCGCGTCGAATGGCGAACTGGTCGAAAAGGCCATGCGGATACTGCAGCTGATCGGTGTGGGCGTGATGACGCCGGCGCAGACCCGCGAGGCGTTGAAGCTGACGGTTCGCCATTGAGCTCATGATGCCGACGCACGAGTCAGTCGGCCCGCTCGTCGTCGAGCGTGCACATGCCGTCGTGCGGCTCACTTTCGACCGCGCGCAGACGCGCAACGCGCTGACCGAGGAGCTGTGCGGGGCGCTGCGCGGGGCCTTGTCGACCGCCGCGGCGGACAGGTCGTGCCGGCTCGTGATCATCACGGGTTCGGGGGGGGCTTTCGCAAGCGGTGCGGACATCCGCGAGATGCACGACATGGCGCGGGAGCCGGCACGCATGCGGCGCTACTACGCGCTGCTCCGCGAGACGCAGGAATCACTGTACGAAATGCCGATGCCGACGCTCGCCGTCATCGACGGCTACTGCATCGGCGCGGGTCTGAGTCTGGCGTTGGCCTGCGATCTGCGCGTGGCCACCCAGGCGAGCAGCTTCGCCGCCCCCCCTGCGCGCCTCGGGCTGCTCTACAGCAGCAACGAACTGTCGCGTCTGGTCGGGCGCATCGGGCCGGCTCGCGCCCGCGACCTGTTGTTCACGGGCCGCAAGGTTGCGGGCGCGGAGGCGTTCACGCTCGGTCTGGTCGAACGCCTGGTGGCCGGGGATGAACTCGAACGCACCGTCGCGGCGCTAGGCGCGGAGCTCGCGGCGGCCTCGCCGTTTTCACTGCTGCACATGAAGCAGCACTTGATCGAACTCGAACGCGCCGCCACCGGCGTGTCCCCGGCTACCGGTGCAACGACGCAACACGATGCACGGTCGGCGGACGCGTTTTTCGGGGCAGACGCGGCCGCGGGAATGCTCGCCTTCCTCGAACGGCGAGCCCCGCAATTTCCGGATCGTTAACCCCTGGATGTGAACCCATGGATGCTGCTCCCGCCCTCGTATCGTCAGCCAACGCATCGGTCATCACAGAAATTCGCGACGCCGTGCGCGAAGTATGCGCACGTTTCCCGGGCACCTACTGGCGTGAACTCGACCGCACGCGCACGTACCCCACGGAGTTCGTGCGGGCGTTGACCGAGGCTGGTTTCCTGGGCGCCCTGATCCCGGAGGAATTCGGCGGCAGCGGCCTGGGGCTAAGCGCCGCCGCGGCCGTGCTCGAGGAGGTGCATGCCACCGGCTGCAACGGCGGCGCCTGCCACGCGCAGATGTACATGATGGGCACCTTGTTGCGTCACGGCAGCGATGAGCAGAAACGAACGTGGCTGCCGCAGATTGCCCGGGGCGACATCCGCCTGCAGGCCTTCGGCGTCACCGAGCCGACCAGCGGCAGCGACACGCTGGCGCTTCGCACCACCGCGGTGCTCGACGGCGATCACTACGTCGTCAACGGCCAGAAGATCTGGACCTCCCGCGCCGAGCACTCCGATCTCATGCTGTTGCTCGCGCGCACGACCCCTCGCGAACAGGTAGCGACGCGAACGGAAGGCTTGTCCGTGCTGCTGATCGACATGCGGACGGCGCTCCACCAAGGCCTCACCATCCGACCGATCCGGACCATGATGAACCACGCCACCACCGAGGTGTTCTTCGAGAACCTGCGCGTGCCGGCCGGCGCCCTGGTGGGCGAGCAGGGCAGCGGCTTTCGCTACATATTGGACGGCATGAACGCCGAGCGCGTGCTGATCGCCGCGGAATGTATCGGCGATGGCCGTTGGTTCATCGAGAAAGCCACGGCGTATGCGCGCGAGCGGCGCGTGTTCGGACGTCCCATCGGACAGAATCAGGGCGTGCAGTTCCCGCTCGCGCGCGCCTACGCGGCCGTTCGCACGGCGGCGCTCGCCGTCTCCCACGCCGCTGCGCGCTTCGAAACCGGGGCGCGTATCGGCGAGGAGGCCAACATCGCCAAGCTGGTGGCGTCCGAGGCGTCGTGGGCGGCGGCCGAGGCCTGCGTGCAGACCTTCGGCGGCTTTGCCTTCGCCGAGGAATACGACGTCGAACGCAAATACCGCGAAGCCCGGCTGTACCAGGTGGCGCCGGTGTCCACCTCGTTGATCCTCGCCTATCTTGCCGAGCACGTGCTCGAGCTGCCGCGCTCCTATTAGACCGACGGCTGCGCCGTCCACCACCACCGAGGTATTCATGAATCTGGATTTGCAAGACAGGGTTATCGTCATCACCGGTGCGAGCCGCGGAATCGGCGCGGCCAGCGCACGGCTTCTCGCGGAGGAGGGCGCCCGGCTCGTCCTGGTCGCCCGCGATGCCGTGGCGCTCGAGGCGGCCGTGAAATCCTCCTCGACGGAGGCGCTTGCCGTGAATCTGGATCTGAACGAGGGGGGCGCCGCGGAACGGGTGGTTACCGCGGCGCGGGAGCGGTTCGGGCGCGTGGATGGGTTGCTCAATTGCGCCGGCGCGACCAGCGGTGGGGATCCTCTCAAGCTCACCGAGGCGAACTGGCGTAGCAGTTTCGAGCTCAAGTTTTTTTCCACCTTGCGCCTGATCGCCGCCGTGGTGCCGGTGATGCAGGAACAGAAGCGCGGGGTGATCGTGACGGTGGTGGGTAACATCGGCAGGCAGCCGAACATGACCATGTTGCCCGGTTCGGCGGTGGGCGCCGCATTGCATGCGGTCAGCAAGGGCATGGCGGACGCGACCGCACGGTTCGGCATCCGTTTCCACATCTTGAATCCCGGCCCGACCCGTACGGAACGGTTGGTGGGTTATACGCAGATGCTCGCCAAACAAGCGAACACGTCGGTCGAGGAGGCCGAGCACCAGCTCGTCAAGGACGCGCCCCAGGCACGCATCGCCGAGCCTGCCGAAATGGCGGCTCTGGCCGCCTGGATGCTGTCGGATCGTTTCGCCGCCGCCACGGGCAACAGCGTCACGGCAGACGGCGGGTGGGTCAAGACGGCATCGTAGACGCCATGAAGCCCGTGATCGATGCCGGCGCCGGGCCGGTGGGTGCAGTGCTCGCCCTGCATCTCTGGCGACGCTCGGCGGCCGCCGCCCGCATCCAATGAGAGGAGCAGAGTCATGCGTGATGTAGGAGCAAGCCATTCGCGATTCACCATGCCCGCGCGAGTCGTAAGCTTCATCGCCGGCGTGAGCGTCGGTGCGCGCGCGGGCGCGACGGAGCTGCCCGTGATCTCGCCCATCACCGAGGCCACGATGTGCTCGCTGCAGGAAGCAGATGCGGGCGAAGTCGACGCGGCGGTGGGCGCGGCGCGGCGGGCGTTCGATCACGGCCCGTGGCCGAAAATGGCGCTCGAGGCACGCAAGCAGATTCTCTATGCGATCCGCGATCGCCTGCTCGCGCACCGGGACGAGCTTGCCTACCTCGAGTGCCTGAACACGGGACTGCCGTTGGCGGGCATCTATCCGCACATCGAGCGGGCGGCCAAGAATTTCGAGTTCTTCGCGGAGGTGGCCAGCACCCTGAGCGGCGAGACGTACACCGGTGCGAGCGGGTACCTGACCTACGTGACGCGCGAACCCAAGGGGGTGGGCGCGTTGATCGCGCCGTGGAATGCCCCGCTGGCGCTCGCCTCGATGCGCGTCGCCACCTGCATCGCGTTCGGCAACACCTGCGTGCTCAAGCCCTCCGAGTACACGCCCGTCTCCATGCTCAAGATGGTCGAGCTGTTCCACGAGGCCGGGCTGCCGCCCGGGGTGGTCAATCTCGTCAACGGCCGCGGCGGCATCACCGGCGCTTCGTTGGTGGGACACGCCGGCATCGACATGGTGGGCTTCACGGGCGGCACGCACACCGGCGCGTCGATCATGTCCGCGGCGGGCGCGCATTTGAAGCCCTGCATCCTGGAGCTCGGCGGCAAGTCGGCCTGCATCGTCCATTCTTCCGCGGATATCGAACGGGCGCTCGACGGGGCCCTGCTCGGCATCTTCTCGAACAACGGTCAGCAATGTCTCGCCGGCTCGCGCATCCTGGTGCAGCGCTCCATCGCCGACGAGTTCATCGCCAAATTCGTCGCCCGTGCCGAGCGCATTCGTATCGGCGATCCGCTGGCCGCGGCGAGCGAGCTCGGACCGCTCGCTTTCAAGGCACATCTCGAGCGCGTGCTGTCGTTCGTCGACGTTGCGCGGCAGGAGGGGGCCACGGTATTGACGGGAGGCGGCCGGGCAGCGGGCTTCGAACGCGGGCTGTACATGCAGCCGACGGCCGTGCTCGCCAGGGACAACTCGGCACGGGTCTGCCGCGAAGAGATCTTCGGGCCCTTCGCCACGTTCCTCACCTACGACTCGCTCGACGAGGCCATCGCCATCGCCAACGATTCGCCCTTTGGCCTGGTGTGCTACGTGTGGGCGGGTGATCTGCAAACCGTCATGCGTTGCAGCCGGGAGATCCGCGCCGGCACCATCTGGGTGAACACGCCGATGATGCGCGAGCTGCGCGCGCCCTTCGGCGGCTACAAGCAGTCCGGCGTCGGTCGTGACGGGGCGAGCTCCAGCGCCGATTTCTTCACCGAATGGAAGACCACGTCGATCGCGATCGATCAGATCCCCATGCCGCGGCTGGGCACTCAGAGGGTCTGACCGCCGTCGACGATGAATTCCGTGCCGGTCATGAAACTGCTGTCGGCACCGGCCAGGAACAAGGCGGCGGCGGCGATGTCCTCGGGCAGGCCGATGCGCCCGAGCGGATGCGTCTTGCGGATGCGCTCGAGATACTCGTGTTCAGAGAGCCCGGAATGGACGATGTTCCTGCGCAGCATCGGCGTGTCGAGCGCGCCCGGCAGGATGACGTTGGCGCGGATGCCGTAGTCCTGCTGCGCGCAATGCAGGGCGACCGACTTGGTGAGGGCGATGACGGCCGCCTTTGACGCGCCGTACGCCGGGGCCTTCACCGACGCGCGTATGGCGACGCCGGAGGCGACCATGACGATGGACGCGCCGGGCCGGCCGCGCATCAGCGGGATGGCGAACTGGCATGCCAGAAAGCTGCCCTCGGCGTTGACCGCAAAGGTCTTGCGCCAGGTCTCCAGGGTCGTGCTTTCGACCGACATGCCGGGCTGCAGGAACGCCGCGCAGTTGACCAGGATGTCCAACCCGCCGTAGTCGGCACGAACGAGCTCGGCGGCGGCCTGCCACTGTGTTTCGTCGGTGATGTCCAAACTCAGATGCCGGAGGTCGCCGTCTGCGGCCGCGGACGGCCCTGCGTCGGATGCGCGGTTGACGGCGCCCTGCACCGCGGCCTGGTCCGCGGCCAAGACCCGCGCGCCTGCCGCGAGGAACCGGCTCACTACCGCGCTGCCCACGCCGCCTGCCGCGCCGGTGACCAACGCCACCTTGTTGTCGAGCCGTCCCATGTGTAATCCCTTGCTCTGGTTGTGCAAGACCGATGCTAGCACCCGTCGGGCCAGGCTTTTGCTCTGCGGCGTAGCGCTGCACAACCGACTGACCGATATTCGGCGACGATGGTTGCCGCGTTCCCGTCTTCGACTTTAGCATCGGCGTTCAGTCAACCGCCGTCAGAGTATCGAACACATGCCATGGGTATCCGTATGACAAACCAGCTGCGTCGCCGCTACATCACGTGCGGCAACAGGCGAGTGCATCTATGGACCGGGGGCACCGGCCCCGCCTTGATCCTGATCCATGGTTCCCCGGGAAACGCTTGGTTGGTTCGCCCGTTGGCCGAGCGGCTGGCCGCACATTGTCGGGTCTACGCGGTAGACACGCCAGGCTTCGGCGCCTCCGAGCCACTGCCGGGTGCTACGTTGACCGTGGCGCAGGTGGCCGATGCATACCGCGAAATCATCGATGCGATCGGGGTCGAACGCGTCATGGTGTACGGCACTCACTCAGGAGCGGCTTTCGGGCTGGAACTGGCACGCAGGCACCCCTCGCGGATTTCCGGCTTCGTTCTGGACGGGGTGCCGGCGTTCACCGAAGAAGAAATGCGGCCCCTGCTCGCGCCTAATTACATGGTTCCCTTGGAGCCGGATCTGCTGGGGGGGCACTACGCACGGGCCTGGACCCGCTTTCATGACCAATTCACATGGTTTCCCTGGTACGAACGTAGTCCGGCGAATCTCAATGAATCCGCCGCGGGCAGTGCGGCGGATATCCACCTTTGGGTGGAGATGTATTTTCAGGCGCAACGGCACGAATATCGGCCGGTCTATCGCGCTGCCATAGGCTACGGCGCCGCGGCGCTCGCGGCCGCCGGGGAGGTCGGGACGCCAGGGGTATACATGGCCGAACGCAGCGACATGTTGTTTGCGCACCTGGACCGTCTTCCGCTGCTCGCCGCGGGCCAGCGCATCGAGCGCATCATGGATTTCAAGGACGTGCCGGCGCGAACCGAGGCGGCGCTGAGATCGCTGCCGCCGTCAACGCCCGGTGTCGTGCTGGAGGGATACACTCCTGGTACGGACTACGGCTTTCATGACCTGGAGCAGGGTCAGCTGTTCGTTCGGGACACAGGGAGCGGGTCGGCGACGCCCGTACTTTTATTGCACGACGCACCCGGCGCCGGAAGGCAGCTCGCCGAGCTACAGGCCGCGCTCTCGGCTCATGGCCGGGTGTTGCTGCCGGACTTGTCAGGCTGCGGGGAAAGCGACCCCCCGGCGGGAGGTTCACCGGCACTATCGGCCTGGGCGGACACCCTGGCGGATATGCTTGCCGCCAGGAACTTACCCTGTGTCGACGTCTATGGCGTGGGCTTCGGCGCGGCCGTCGCATTGGAATTGAACGCCCGCCACCCGGATCGGGTGAAAGGACTCTGTTTAACCGGGGTGCTGCGAGAGAGTGCCGCTGAACGCCGCGGCATGATCGGCCGCCTGGCGCCGCCCATCGGCCTCGCCGATGACGGCAGTCATTGGTACCGCGTGTGGTTGATGCTGCGCAATTCGCTCGTGCGCTGGCCATGGTATGCACGCGACCCCGATAGCTTGCGGCGTCAACCCGTGGTGTTCGATGCGGATCACCTTCACTCCTGGACCTGCGACGTCATGCGCCAATGGAGTTCGTACCACTTGCTGGTGGACGCGGTATTGGCATGGGATCCGGGCTTGCCCCTCGACGCGGCGCGACGCAAACTCGTCATCGCCGTCGATCCGTGGCACGCATTGCATGGCGCTGATGTCGTGTGGGCGGCCGCGCCGCATCCGTCGGTGACCCTGCCGGGTGACGTTGCCGGCCGTGCCGGCGTGTTGGCATCGTGCTGGGCTTGACCGGATACCGGCCAGGATTCTTTACGATTTTGGCGCCATCGACTAACGTCGCCGGGTTGCTTGAAACAAGCGTGATGTGCGGCGACATTCGATGACCACCTCAAATATTTACAAAGTCGACGGTGATTCGCTGTTCAAAGCACTTCTCGACATAGTGCCCGAATCGGCGGTGATGACCTCTGCGGAGGACCGCAGTTTTTATTCAAGCGACGTGTACTCCGCCGGGGTGATCGCCGATTTCGTAGTGGCGCCCGAATCGGTCGATGCGCTGCAGAAGGCCGTGGCGGCCTGCACGTCGCGCGGCTTCGCGGTCATCGGCCGCGGCGGCGGTCTGTCCTACACCGGTGGTTATCGGCCACTGAGAACGCGTTCCGTCATTTTCGACATGTCGCGGCTCACGCGCATCGTCGAGATCAACAAGACCGACATGTACGTCACCGTCGAGGCGGGCTGCACCTGGTTGCAGTTGTACACCGCATTGAAGGCCGAGGGGCTGCGCACTCCTTATTTCGGGCCGATGTCGGGATTCAAATCCACCGTCGGCGGGGCATTGTCGCAGGGAAGCGTGTTTCTCGGCTCCACCCGTCATGGGACCAGTGCGGAAACCACGTTGTCGCTCGACGTCGTACTCGCCGACGGAGCGCTGCTGCAGACCGGCTCCGCGTCCGGGACGTTGCGGCCATCGCCGTTCTTCCGCACCTACGGTCCCGATCTGACCGGGCTGTTTCTGGGGGACTGCGGTGCGCTCGGCTTCAAAGCCCGCGCCACCCTGCAGCTCATTCCGTTTCCCGCGGAGAACCGCTACCTCTCGTTCAGTTACCAGACGGCGGAGGATCTGCTGGGCGCACTGGCGGCGGTTTCTCGGTCCGGCCTGGCCGCAGAATGCTTCGGCACCGACCCCTATGTGCAGTCCCGTCGCATTCATGAACAGAACCTGTCCAAGGACTTCGGCTATCTGAAGGCCGTGGCCCAAAACGAGTCCTCGGTGATGGCCGGACTCGGCGCCGCCGCCCGCATGGTATGGAAAGGCCGGCGTTCCCTCGGCGGCGAGAACTTCGTATTGAACATCTCGCTCGACGAGAGCAGCCCTGAGGCCGCAGATGCGCACATTGCCTTGTTGCGGTCGCTCGCCGCCAAAAATGGCCGGGAACTCGAGGCCACCGTGCCGCGTGCCATCCGCAGCCTGCCCTTCACGTATCCGAACGACATCCTGGGCGACCGCGGCGAGCGTTGGGTGCCCACGCACGCCCTGTCCCCTCATTCCCGGGCTCTGGAAGTCGTACGCGCCATGGAGCAGTACTTCGACAGCCATGAGGACTCGCTCAAAGCGAACGGCATAGAGTGGGGCTATCTGGTGTTCGCGGTGTCCACCCGCACCACGTTGATCGAACCCTTATTTTACTGGCCGGATCGGCGCATGGCGTATCATGAGCGCATGATTCAGCCGCAACATCTGAGCCGGCTGCCACGCCTCGAACAGAACCCGCGGGCCACTGCGGCCGTCGAGGCGCTTCGCAACGGACTTACGCGGCTGTATGCAGAGTTGGGCCTCGCGCATCTCCAGATCGGTAAGGCCTATCCTTATCTGGAGAACCGTCAGCCGGCGCCGCTCAACCTGTTGCACGGCATCAAGAACACGGTGGATCCGCGCCATCTGATGAATCCCGGGGCGCTCGGCTTCGCATGAGTTCCTTGGCATGAGCATGCAAACCGCCATCAAACGACGGCGTTACGCAAACGGCCCGGCGCGGCCGAAGTATTTGCAGAGCCAGGACGCCGACCGTGCAGTCATGATGATTCTGACGCTCACGGCCGAGGTTTCCGCGCTTCGCGAGCGTCTGGACACGCATGAGCGGCTGGCCGATGCGGCACAGGCGGCGACGACCCGGGCGGTCGAACACTTCGAGCCCGACGGCGGTGTCGAGAGCCAGCGTGCCGCGGCGCGGCGAACGCTGATCGACCGGGTGGCACGGGTGTTGATCGAGCCCGTCGCGCCGCGCACGACGGCCAAGTCCTCAGAGGAGAGTTGAGCCATGCAGCAATTCCAGCACCCCATGATGATCGAAGAAACCCACGACGAGCGGGCTCGTGACGCCTTCATCTCGAGCCTGCGCGAATTCACGATGGCGGACCTTTATCCGCGTCTGCGTCAGCACTACGACACCACGCTCGCTCCGGACTATTCCGCCCGCAACGGCGCCCCGCCGGAAAGTCCGGAGCGCGTCCGCGCCGTCATGGAGGCAAGCCAGCTCTATGTGGGATATAGCCTGCTGGTGCGAGGTACCCAGGAATTGTTATGGGACACGGTCGGTGGGGCTGTCGAGCGCCAGTTGCCCGAATTGATAGCCCGCGCCGCAGAGGCCCGAACGGCGCGGGGTTCTCTGGAACTCGACCCCGCCCTGCCCTTGCCCAAGTATGTGGCCGCCGTCGACATCCACCTGATGCCCGGCGGCTTTCACACCGATCTGACCGATGACGACGTCTTTGCCGGTGCGCTCTACGATCGCGGGGTGCATCTGTTCGCCTTCGGCGGACTCGGGCCCCTGAACGACGAATTGGGGACGGCCACCGCGGAGGCAGTACGACGCCAGTTCCCGGACTTTTGGCCGCAGAAAATTCTCGACATGGGATGTGGGGCGGGCCATACGACCCTGCCGCTCAATGATGTATTCCCAGAGGCGGAGGTCTACGGCATAGACATCGGTGCACCCATGCTTCGCTATGCTGCCGCGCGCGCTGCCTCCCTGGGGCGGACCCTGCATTTCTCGCAGCAGGATGCCCAGGCCACCCGTTTCCCGGATGCCAGTTTCGACCTCGTGGTGTCCACCCTCATGCTGCACGAGATGCCTCGCCCCGTCATCCTCGCCGTGCTGCGCGAATGCCATCGGTTGCTGCGCCCGGGCGGGGTGATGGTCCATCATGATCTGTTGGGATGGCCCACCGACCCCTATGACGCCTTCATGATGGCCTGGACGACCAGGCACAACAACGAGCCCTACGAGCGCGCGAGCGGTACGCTGAATTTTCCGAAGGATTGTGCCGCCGTCGGCTTCGCCGAGGAGGACGTGTTCGTCGTCGCCCAGCCCGGCGCGTACCTCGAGGAGGTGTATCAGGTGAGCGGCATCCGCGGCGCGCGCAAGCGCTGAACCGATGACTGAAACGTTGAGCCTACTGCCGGGCGCCGAATTGACGGAACACAGTCTTCGAGCGGCGCGCGTCACCCTCGGCAAGGGCGTGGGTTACGGCGTGGGCATGGTGGGCGAGCGGATGTTCCGGGATGCGCCGGCGCTGCTGCTGCTGGTGTTCATGACCAATTATTTGAAGATTCCGGCCGCCTACGCCGGCCTGGCAATATTCCTCCCCAAACTTCTCTTGATATTCGTCGATCCCTTGGTGGGCTTCTACTCCGACGTCAGCGCCAGCCGCGCCGGGCGGCGCCGTCCGTTTCTGGTCTGCGGCGCACTGCTGTCGGGATGCGCATTCGTGGCGATGTTCAACGTGCCGACGATCGCCGACACGGGCTTGCGTACGGCCTACATGGTCGGTCTCATCGGCGTCGCCTTCGCCATGTACTCGGTGTACTCGGTACCCTATTTGTCATTTGCCTCGGATTTGTCGTCGGATGCCTATCAGCGCACCCGGCTGCTCGCCTACCGTATGGCATTTCTGGCCGTGGGACTCAATCTCAGCGGTTCGGCCGGTGTCTTGATCGAATGGTTCGGCGGCGGCATCGCAGGCTACGAGAAGATGTCCTACGTCTACGGCATCATTTGCCTGCTGACCATGCTGATGCCCGCGCTCACCCTGCGCGATCCGCCGGTCGTGCCCCGCAATCCGCAGAAGGTCTCCTTCGTCAAGGCCGCCCGGCTGGTGCTGAGCGACGTCAAATATCGCCGCCTCCT
>CAZZYJ010000052.1:0-16650 GCA_964658215.1 uncultured Steroidobacteraceae bacterium
ACCTCGAGATAGCCGGCATTTTCGGCAGGCGCCGCAGCGTACGCACCGGCCACCGCGAATTCATCGCTGACATCTTGAATTTGCACCTTGGCACGCATCACGAACCTGCGCAGACGCTCCAGGGTGGGCAGCACGACCTCGCGCGGCATCACCGCCACGATCCCGCTCGAATGGGGCAGCAGATGCATGATCGCCACCACGCGACCCTGCGGCGTCGAGCAGGCCGCGAGCAGGGTCTGCGGCGTCGACAGACGGCGGACGTCGTTGGAGAGCTGACCCTGCAGGAACGCGATCGCGTCCGGGCCGGCGCAGCGAAGCACGCCGAGATGGGGGAGGAGGCCGGCGTCTTGCACGTGCTGTTTGACATTGTTCATGACGTCATGAGATGGGCACGCGCAAGGCGCTGTCAAGGGCCGTTTCAGCTCCAAACCATGGTGGCGGGTGCAACTCGCGGCGAACTGAATCGCTCCGGCGTGGTTTTGCCGCCTCGTTTTCTGGCAAACTTTCACCCGTGACCGACGACCCCTCCCATCCCTCCGCCGACCTCGAAGCGGACGCCGCACGCCACGGCACCGTGCCGCCCGTCGCGGACCCCGCGTCGGCCGAACCCGCCGCGGCCGGCGCCGACCTTTCCTCGTCGACGGCCGTCGTTCCCGTTGCCGACCGTCCGCATGAAGGGGGTGGCCGCGAGGGACCGGACCCGACCCGTTATGGTGATTGGGAGCTGCGGGGTCGTTGCATTGATTTTTGACCTCAAGGATTGACTCATGACCGTACGCGCCCGGCCGCTCTCGCCTCACCTTCAAGTTTACCGCTGGCAGATCGGCAACACCCTGTCCATCCTGAACCGCCTCACGGGCTTGGCACTCAGCGTGGGGCTGGTGGCCTTCAGCTACTGGCTCATCGCACTCGCCGGCGGCCGCGAGCCGTTCACCGTCGCGGAACGCGTGTTCGCGAGCGCACCCGGCATGCTGTTCCTCGCCGGCTGGACGTTCGCGTTCTTCTACCACTTGCTGAACGGCGTGCGGCATCTGTTCTGGGATGCAGGCTACGGGTTCGAGCGCGACGCGCGGCGCTTAAGCGGTTGGGCCGCCGTGGCGGGCGCCGTGGTGCTCACCCTGGGCACCGGCCTGCTGGTCTGGCACGGGACGCATTCATGAGCCTGCGCAGTCCGCTCGGCCGGGTGCTCGGCATGGGTTCGGCGAAAGACGGCACGGGCCATTGGTGGACGCAGCGTTTGAGTTCCGTCGCGCTGGTGCCGCTCACGCTGTGGTTCGTGATCTCGCTGCTGGCGCTGCCTGCGCTGGACTACGCCACCGTCAAGGCGTGGTTGATGCTGCCGATCAGCGGCTTTCTGGCCGTGCTGTTGCTGGCCGTCATGACCCATCATTCGTACCAGGGAACCCAGGTCGTGGTCGAGGACTACGTCCATGCGCACGGCCTCAAGGTCGTCACTCTGATGCTGCTGCGGTTCCTCCACGTGCTGTTCGGCGGCGCGAGCATATTTGCCATTTTGCGCGTGGCATTCGGGACTTAAATACTATGAGCGACTATCAATTCATCGATCACACCTACGACGTCGTCGTCGTCGGCGCCGGCGGTGCCGGGCTGCGTGCCACCTTCGGCCTGGCCGAGGCGGGGTTGTCGACCGCCTGCCTGAGCAAGGTGTTCCCGACGCGCAGTCACACGGTGGCGGCGCAGGGCGGCATCTCCGCGGCCCTCGGCAACATGGGGGCCGACGACTGGCGCTGGCACATGTACGACACCGTCAAGGGCTCGGACTGGCTGGGCGATCAGGACGCGATCGAATTCATGTGCAAGGAAGCCCCCGCGGCCGTGATCGAGCTGGAGCACTACGGCGTGCCCTTCTCGCGCACCGACGACGGACGCATCTATCAGCGCCCGTTCGGGGGCATGACGACGAATTTCGGCAAGGGCACCGCGCAGCGTACGTGCGCCGCGGCGGACCGCACCGGCCACGCCATGCTGCATACGCTGTATCAGCAGTCGCTCAAGCACGAGGCGAACTTCTTCATCGAATACTTCGCGCTCGATCTGATCATGGAGAACGGCGAGTGCCGCGGCGTCGTCGCGCTCGACATGGCCGACGGCACCCTGCATCGGTTCCGTGCGCATCAGGTGGTGCTCGCCACGGGCGGTTACGGACGGGCCTGGTTCTCGTGCACCTCGGCGCACACCTGCACCGGCGACGGCGGCGGGATGGTGTTGCGGGCCGGCCTGCCGTTGCAGGACATGGAGTTCGTGCAATTCCACCCCACCGGCATCTACGGCGCCGGCTGCCTGATCACCGAAGGGTCGCGCGGCGAGGGCGGCTACCTCACCAACGCGGGCGGCGAACGCTTCATGGAGCGCTACGCGCCGAATGCGAAGGACCTGGCGTCGCGTGACGTGGTGAGCCGGTCCATGACGGTGGAGATCCGCGAGGGCCGCGGCGTCGGCAGGAACAAGGATCACATCCATCTGCATCTCGAGCATCTCGGCCCGGCGGTGATCCAGGAGCGGCTGCCGGGCATCGCGGAGACGGCACGCATCTTCGCCAACGTCGACGTCAACAAGGAACCGATTCCGGTGCTGCCCACCGTGCACTACAACATGGGCGGCATTCCGTGCACCGTGCATGGCGAAGTGGTGTCGCGTTCCGTCGGGGCGTCCGACACCGTGGTGCCCGGCCTCATGGCCGTGGGCGAGGCCGCGTGCGTGTCGGTGCACGGCGCCAACCGGCTGGGGTCCAATTCGCTGCTCGACCTGGTGGTGTTCGGACGCGAAGCGGCGCGCCATTGCGCCCGGGTGGTCAAGCCGGGCACGCCGCACCGGGCTTTCAAGCCGGACGCGGCCGACGCGGCGCTGGCCCGGCTGGACCGCTTTCGGCATGCGAAGGGCTCGCGGCGCACGGCTGACGTGCGGCTGGACATGCAGCGCATCATGCAGAGCGACGCGGCGGTGTTCCGCACCGGCGAGACCTTGAACGACGGCAAGGTCAAGCTCGGCAAGGTGTTCGATTCGTTCAGCGACGTGCAGGTGACGGACCGGTCGATGGTCTGGAACACCGATCTGATCGAGACCATGGAGCTGGACAACCTGCTCGGTCAGGCGGTGGCGACCATGCATTCCGCCGAAAACCGCAAGGAGAGCCGCGGCGCCCAGGCGCGCGAGGATTTCCCGAACCGCGACGACCAGCAGTGGATGAAGCACACCCTGTGCTGGGTGGACCCGAAGGGTGCCACCCGTTTCGACTACCGTGCCGTGCATCTGAACACGCTGACCGACGAGGTCGAGCCCGTCCCGCCCAAGGCCAGGACTTACTGAGGAGAGATCGATGGCTGAATTTACGCTTCCCGCGAATTCCAAGATCCGCAAGGATGGACGTGTGTTCAAGGCGCCCGCCGGCACCACCAACGTGCGTGTGTTCAAGATCTATCGCTTCGATCCGGACTCGGCGGAGAATCCGCGCATGGACACCTACGAAGTCGACATGGACAACTGCGGCCCGATGGTGCTCGACGCCCTGATCAAGATCAAGAACGAGATGGACCCCTCCTTGAGCTTCAGGCGTTCCTGCCGCGAAGGGATCTGTGGATCGTGCGCCATGAACATCGACGGTCGCAATGCGCTGGCATGCGTGAGCGCCTGCGCCGGCGTCAAGAACGACGTCAAGATCTATCCCCTGCCGCACATGCCCGTGATCAAGGACCTGGTGCCCGACCTGACGAACTTCTACGCGCAGTATGCCTCCGTCAAACCGTGGTTGCAGACGCGGACGCCGGCGCCGCCGGACGGCGAGCGGCTGCAGTCCAAGGAGGACCAGCACAAGGTGGACGGGCCGTCGGCGTGCATCCTGTGCGCCTGCTGCTCGACGAGCTGCCCGAGCTACTGGTGGAACAGCGACCGGTACCTGGGGCCGGCGGCCCTGCTGGCCGCGTACCGCTGGATCGTCGACAGCCGCGACGAGGCCACCGGCGAGCGCCTCGATCACCTCGAGGATCCGTTTCGCCTGTACCGCTGCCACACCATCATGAACTGCACGGAGGCCTGCCCCAAGGACTTGAATCCGGCGAAGGCGATCGCCGAGATCAAGCAGATCCTGTCCAACCGCCGCCACTGATGGCAGCCCCCCCCTCCGGCGAATCCGTGGTCGCGCCCGGCCAGCTGCGCTGGCGCTGCCGTCGGGGGATGAAGGAACTCGACGTGCTGTTCACCCGCTATCTGGACCAGCACTACGCCGCTGCGCCGGCGGCCCGGCAGGCGAGCTTCCGCGAATTGCTCGAATTGCAGGATCCCTCCATCTACGCCTACTGCATGGGCCGCGAACCGGCGCCCTCCGTGGAGCTGGCGGCGCTCATCGACGAGCTGATCGGGACGGTTCCCAACGACCGATAATCCGCCGTCGCGCGGCTGGTAGAATCACGCCGGTGCGCAAAGTCACAATTAACTCCATCGAGGGTCGAATTCAGCGAACTTTTCCACCACCGTCCGGTCTATCGCGACAGGCTGGTGGGTTATCCGGCCGGTTTGGGATCACTCATGAGTGTTGAAGAAAGTGACCTCAAACTGGTCGAAAAAGTCCAGCGCGGTGAACGCGCTGCGTTCGATCTGTTGGTATTGCGGTACCAGCACAAGGTGCTGAAGCTGATCATGCGTTACGTGCACGATGCAACCGAGGCGGAAGACATTGCGCAAGAGGCGTTCGTCAAGGCGTACCGCGCCCTGCAGTCCTTCCGCGGTGACAGCGCCTTCTACACCTGGCTCTACCGCATCGCCATCAACACGGCCAAGAACGCGCTGGTGGCCACCAAGCGCCGGCCCATGGACTATGACCTCGATCTGCAGGATCCTGAGCAGTACGACCTGCATGCGCGTCTGGCCGAATCCGAAACGCCGGAAGGCCTGCTGTTGACGGACGAGATCCGCGATACCGTCAACCGGGCCATCGAGAATCTGCCGGAGGATCTGCGCACGGCCATCGTGCTGCGCGAACTCGAAGGTTTGAGTTACGAGGATATTGCCCAGACGATGGACTGCCCGGTGGGGACGGTGCGCTCGCGGATCTTCCGCGCGCGCGAGGCCATAGACAAGAAGCTGCGACCCATATTCGACGGGGGGCTTGGTCGGCCCGAGGACTCATGAGCGAACAAATTCGTGAACAGGTCTCGGCATTTCTCGACGGGGAACTGCCGAACACGGAGACCGAACTGCTGCTGAAGCGCCTGACCCGCGATGCGGAGCTGCGCGAGAGTTTCGGCCGCTACGCCCTGATGGGCGAGTCGCACCTGTCGCGCGGGTTCACCGCGCGCGTGAACCGGGTCATCGACGGGGAGCCGACGCTGCCCGAGGCGCCCGCGCCGCGCGGCCACGTCCGGCGTTGGCGCCCCCTCGCCGGCGCGGCGGTGGCCGCCGGCGTGGCGGTGTTCGCGGTGGTGGCGTTGCAACAGCGTGCCGTCGCGCCGACGCTGACCGCCGCCGAACCCGCGTCCGCGCGGACCGGCGCCGTCTATCCCTCCAGCGAGCCGGTGTCGTACACCGTTCCGGCGGCGGTCGGTGCCGCGCCGACGGCGATGCCGCCTGCGCGCCTCACCAACTACGTCTTCGCGCACGGCACGTACTCCTCGGGCCTCGGTCAGAGCAACGTGTGGTCGGGTCTGGTATCGGGTGCCGATGCCGAAGCTGCGGCCGGCAACGCGGCCGGCCCCGCCATGCCCGAACGGGTGGATACGCGCACCCCATGACGAAGGCGCGCCGCCGAATCCGCTGGCTGATGCCCTGCGCCGTCGTCGGCGCCCTGGTGCTCGCGCTGCCGCCGCGCTCGCAAGCCGCCGACGATGCCAAGGCGTGGCTCGAGAAGATGAACCACGCACTCGCCACGCGCAACTACGACGGCACGTTCTTCCATCTGAGCGAAGGGCGCGTCGAGACCATGCGCATCGTGCACCGGGTGCGCGCGGGGCGCGTGACGGAACGGCTGCTGTCCCTCGACGGGTCCGGCCGGGAGTTCGTGCGCAACAACGACGAACTGACGTGTTATCTGCCCGATCAGCACACCGTGCTGGTGGAACCGCGCCAGGACCACGGCCCGTTCTTGGGTTCGCTGCCGCAATTCGGCGCCGACGTGGACGACGTCTACCGGATCGAGGCGCTGACTTCGGCGCACGTGCTCGGCCGGCCCGCCCGGGTCATCGTCGTCAACCCGAAGGACCAGTTTCGCTTCGGCTACAAGCTGTGGCTGGACGAGAACACGGCGATGCCGCTGAAGACGCAGCTGTGCGACTCGCACGGCCAGGTGATCGAACAAATCCTCTTCGCGCGTCTGGACATGCCCGAGACCATCGCCGATTCCGAACTGACGCCGGCGGTGCGCACCGAAGGCATGCACTGGGTGCGCCAGGGTGCCTCGCCCGACACGGCATCGCCGACCCTGTCTGCCTACCGGCCCAGCGAGCTGCCGCCCGGGTTCCATCTGACCGTCGCCGGCGCGCAGACACTGGGCACCGCGACGGTGCCGGCCGCCCACCTGGTCTATTCCGACGGGCTGGCGACGGTGTCCGTGTTCGTCGAGGCGCAGCGGGACGATCAGGCCGCCGCGCCGGAGCGGGTGGTTCCGCCCGCAGAAGCGCCCCTGCAGGGGCTCGCGCGGGTGGGCTCGGGCTTTGCCTTCTCCACCGTCGTGCAGGGACATCAGGTGACGGCGGTGGGCGAGGTGCCGGCGCAGACCGTGGAATTCATCGCCCATTCCGTGAAATCCTCGGACGTCCCCGCTCTGCCCGCTCATTGAACAAGCCGGGCTTCGTGTTGTACTCGCGGCCCGGTTGCGGTCTGTGCGAGGAGATGCTGCTCGAATTGAGCGCGATGCCGGCCGCACGCGGCCATCCGCTCGAAGTACTCGACGTCGACGACGATCCCGCGACGCGCGTCCGTTACGGTCACAAGATTCCGGTTCTGCTGTTCGCCGCGGAGCTGGTATGCCACGGCCGGCTGGACCGCGAAGAGGTGGATAAGGCGCTCGCACACCACCGCCGACCCGTATACTAGGTAGTTTGGCTGTCGGCTCCCGATGAAGAACATCCGCAACTTTTCGATCATCGCCCATGTCGACCACGGCAAGTC
Organism: uncultured Steroidobacteraceae bacterium; assembly: GCA_964658215.1. Taxonomy (GTDB): domain Bacteria; phylum Pseudomonadota; class Gammaproteobacteria; order Steroidobacterales; family Steroidobacteraceae; genus Bog-1198. Next base: position 7,120 of record CAZZYJ010000052.1, read on the forward strand.
GACGCTGGCCGATCGCTTCATCCAGGAATGCGGCGGGCTCGACGCCCGCGAGATGCAGGCCCAAGTGCTCGATTCCATGGATCTGGAGCGCGAGCGCGGCATCACCATCAAGGCGCAGAGCGTCACCCTGGCCTTCCAATCGGCCGGCGGCGAGGTGTACCAGCTCAATTTCATCGACACGCCGGGACACGTCGACTTCTCCTACGAAGTCTCCCGCTCGCTCGCGGCCTGCGAGGGCGCGCTGCTGGTGGTGGACGCCGCGCAGGGCGTCGAGGCGCAGAGCGTCGCGAACTGCTACACGGCGCTCGAACAGGGTCTGGAAGTGCTGCCGGTCATCAACAAGATCGACCTGCCGTCGGCGGACCCGGCCAAGGTCATCCACGAGATCGAGGAGATCATCGGCATTCCCGCCGACGACGCGGCGTTGATCAGTGCCAAGACCGGACTGGGCGTCCAGGAATTGTTGGAGCAGCTGGTCCTGCGCATTCCGGCCCCGCAGGGCAACCCGGACGGCCCGCTGCAGGCGCTCATCATCGATTCGTGGTTCGACAACTACGTGGGCGTGGTGTCGCTGGTCCGGGTCATGAATGGTGCACTGCGGGTGGGCGCCAAGATGCGCGTCATGTCCACGGGCCGCAGCCACCAGATCGACAAGCTGGGCCGCTTCACGCCCAAACCGGTGTCCCGCGAGGGGCTGGAGTGCGGCGAGGTGGGTTTCGTGATCGCGGGCATCAAGGAGATCGACGGCGCCCCGGTGGGCGACACCATCACGCTGGAGGCGAATCCCGCGTCGGCGCCGCTGGCCGGTTTCAAACAGGTGCAGCCGCGTGTGTTCGCCGGCCTGTTCCCCGTCAGTTCAGACGACTACGAGCAGTTTCGCGATGCCTTGAAGAAGCTGAAACTGAACGATTCCGCGCTGCACTTCGAGCCCGAGGTGTCGACCGCGCTCGGCTTCGGTTTTCGTTGCGGTTTCCTCGGCCTGCTGCACATGGACATCGTGCAGGAGCGTCTCGAGCGCGAGTACGATCTCGACCTGATCACGAGCGCCCCCACCGTGATCTACGAGGTGCTGCTCACCGACGGCGCCGTGATCGAGGTGGACAACCCGAGCAAGCTGCCGTCCCAGGACCGCATCGGCGAGCTGCGCGAGCCCATCATCACCGCCAACATCCTGGTGCCCCCGGAACACGTGGGCGCGGTGCTGACCCTGTGCAGCGAGAAGCGCGGCGTGCAGAAGAAGATGCTGTTCCTCGGCAGCCAGGTATCGCTGCAGTATCAACTGCCGCTGGCGGAGGTGGTGCTCGACTTCTTCGACCGGCTGAAATCCGCGACCCGCGGCTACGCCTCCTTCGACTACGAGTTCAGCCATTTTCAGGCGGCGCCGCTGGTGAAGCTCGATGTCCTGATCAACGGCGAAACGGTCGATGCGCTGTCGCTGATCGTGCACCGGGACAACTCCTATCATCGCGGCCGGGAGCTGGTGGACAAAATGCAGGAGCTGATACCGCGGCAGATGTTCGACATCGCCGTGCAGGCGGCGATCGGTGCGCATATCATCGCGCGCGCGAGCGTCAAGGCCATCCGCAAGAACGTGCTCGCCAAATGCTACGGCGGCGACATCTCGCGCAAGCGCAAGCTGCTCGAAAAGCAGAAGGCCGGCAAGAAGCGCATGAAGCAGGTGGGTCAGGTGGAGATTCCGCAGGAGGCCTTCCTGGCCGTGTTGCAGATCGGCAAGAAGGGCAGTTGAAACGGGACCGTGGGTTCATGAAAGGAGTGGCGTATGAGTGAGAAGGGTTCGTGAGCGACGGCGACAGCCTGTTCATGGTGTTGCTGGGTGCCGCCGCGGTCTGCGTGCTCGTCATCCTGGTCGACGGCTGGTACGCGCGGCCGCGCCGCGATCCCGCGGCGACCAGCACGCAGGAGCCGTGGCTGCCGAAGCTCGCGGGATATGGCCTGCTCGCGCTGGCCTTCGCGATGCTGTGGCGGTTGTTTCGTTACGAGGCGGTGGATTTCAGCCTGATGCTCGTGGCGGTGGGAGGTGTGTCGGGCGTGGTGTGGGCGGCCGACCGGCTGTTCTTCGCGGCCGGTCGCACCCGGACCGCCGCGGCGGCCGGCACCACCGCAGAGCGGGTGCGCGAGCCGATCGCCGTGGAATACGCCCGCTCGTTCTTTCCCGTCATCCTGCTGGTGCTGGTGATCCGCTCCTTTCTGTTCGAGCCGTTCCGCATTCCGTCGGATTCGATGATGCCCACGCTGTTCGACGGCGACTTCATCTTCGTCAGCAAGTTCTCCTACGGGCTGCGGCTGCCGGTCACCAACACCCTGGTGGTTCCCACGGGTCGGCCGCAACGCGGTGACGTCATCGTGTTCCGGCTGCCGCCGAACCCGAAGATCAACTACATCAAGCGCCTGGTGGGCCTGCCGGGCGACCGCATCCGCGTCGACGAGAGGAACCAGCTCTACGTGAACGACGTTCCCATGCAACAAGAACAGGCCGCCACCTACGCCGGTCCCAAGCAGGATCTGTGGAACTATGCCGGCGTCGCCACCGCGTTCGAGCAGCTGGGGCAGAAACGCCATCTCATCATGTTCGCGAACGGCGGCGTCAAGGCGGGCGAATGGGAGGTGCCGGCCGGGCACTATTTTTTCATGGGCGACAACCGCAACAACAGCAAGGACAGCCGCTGGCTCGACGAACCGGATGCGCCCGGCTTCGTGCCGGCGCAGAACCTGGTGGGCAAGGCGGTGCGCATCTGGCTCAATCTCGATACCCGTGACGGGCCTCTCTGGCGGCGGGTGGGAAATGCGATTCAATGAGGGATCGAAGGGAGGTTTGAAAATGAACGAGGACATGGGACGAAGCCAGCGCGGAATGACGTTCATAGGCCTGCTGTGCGTTCTCGCCCTGGTGGGCATCATCGGCTACGCCGGACTGCGGCTGATCCCGGTGTACCTCAACTACATGAAGGTCGCGCGCACCATGGACTCGGTGGCCACCGAGTTCAAGAGCGACAATCCGGACGCCGGCGGCATCCGGCGCTCGTTGGAACGGCATTGGTCGATCGAGGACATCACCACCGTGGATTTCAAGGACGTCGAAGTGGTCAAGGACGAGGGCGGCGTGTCCATGCACGTGGCCTACGACGACGCGGTGCCTTATCTGGCCAACGTCTCGCTGTCGGTGCATTTCGACAAGACCGTGAAGGTGCAGTGAGCGCGCCGCGCCGGACCGACGAGCTGCAACGCTGGGTGGAACGTGTGTTCGGCTACACCTTCGCCGATCCCGCCTTGTGCGAGTCGGCGCTGACCCACCGCAGTGCGGGTTCGCACCACAACGAACGCCTCGAATTCCTCGGCGACTCGATTTTGAATTGCGCCGTCGCGCGCTTGCTTTACCATGCTCACCCGCACGCCGACGAGGGAGTCCTCTCCCGGCTGCGGGCGTCGCTGGTGAGCGGCGAGGCGCTCGCCCAGGTTGCCCTCAAACTGGAAGTGGGAGAGCATCTGCGCCTGGGCAGCGGAGAATTGAAAACCGGCGGCTTTCGGCGCGCCTCGATCCTGGCGGATGCCTTGGAGGCCATATTGGGTGCGATATTCCTGGATTCTGGGTTCGAAGCCGCCGACGCGGTGGTCGAACGACTGATGTATTCGCGCATGGCCGGGCTGCCGGCGGCCGAGCTGTTGAAGGATCCCAAGACGCGTCTGCAGGAGGCGTTGCAGGGTCGCGGACTCGCGCTGCCCGTGTACACGCTGACGGCGGTGACGGGCGACGCGCACGCCCAGGCGTTCACCGTCACCTGCGACGTGCCGACCTTCGGGGTGGCGGCGGTGGGCGAGGGCGGCAGCCGCCGCCGCGCCGAACAGCTCGCCGCGACGAAGCTGCTCGAACTGCTGCCCCCCGAGCTGCGTGGCCCGCCGTGAGCCCTCCCACCTTTCGTGCCGGTCACGTGGCCCTCGTCGGGCGTCCCAACGTGGGCAAGTCCACGCTGACCAACGCCCTGGTCGGCCGCAAGGTGACCATCGTCACCGCCAAGCCGCAGACCACGCGGCACCGTATCCTGGGGGTCGTGACGCGTCCCGACGCGCAGCTGGTGCTGGTCGACACGCCGGGGCTGCACGAGTCGACGCGCCGCGTGATGAACCAGTACATGAACCGCGTCGCCATCTCCTCCTCGCAGGATGCCGACGTGATCCTGTTCGTCATCGAAGCCATGCAGTTCACGGAAGAAGACCGCTGGGTGTGGGAGCGGGTGCGGGGCCTGAAACAGCCGCTGTTCCTGGTGATCAACAAGGTCGACCGCGTCTTCCCGAAGGAGAAGCTGCTGCCCTTTCTCGAGGACATGACCGAGCGGGTGCCCGCCTCCGGCATCGTGCCCATCTCGGCGCTCGCCGCCGACAACCTGGAGCGCCTGGTCGACGTGGTGGGCGCGCGCCTGCCGCTGTCGCCGCCGTTGTTCGCCGCGGACGTGCTCACCGACCGCGACGAGCCGTTCCATGCCGCCGAGGTGGTGCGCGAAAAACTGACGCTGAAGCTGCGCGAGGAGCTGCCGTACGGCATCAACGTGCAGATCGAACGCTTCGCCGACGAGGACAACCGCATCATGATCAACGCGGTGATCTGGGTGGAACGTGCGGGCCAGAAGGCCATCGTCATCGGCCAGGGCGGTGAACGGCTGAAGGAGATCGGCCGGATGGCGCGCATCGAACTGAACGATCTGTGGCAGCGGTCGGTGCATCTGGAGCTGTGGGTGAAGGTCAAGGAGAACTGGGCGGACAGCGAGATGGCACTGCGCCAATTCGGATTCGACTCGCTGTGAACGGGGGGTGGCGGGGGTGAACGACAGACGGTGGCCGCCGGCGTCGACGATGACACGCGGCCGCGCGGCGCCCTCCGCGCGGCGCGTGTGGCTCACCCCGGCCTATGTGCTGCACCAGCATGCCTATCGGGATTCGAGCCGCATCGTCGAGGTGTTCACCAGCGAGCATGGTCGCCTGACCTTGTTCGCACGCGGTGCGAACGGTCCCAAATCGGCATTGCGTGGCGTGCTGCGTCCCTTTCAGCGTCTTCTGGTGTCCTGGTCGGGCAGGACGGAGGCGGGGGCGCTGGTCGGTGCCGAGCCCGACGGCGGCCGCACCTCGCTCGCCAAGGAGCGCATCATGAGCGGCTTCTACGTCAACGAACTGCTGCTCAAGCTCACCGAACGCTGGGACCCCCACCCGGAGATCTTCTGCTCCTACGCGGCCTGCATCGAGACGCTGTGCGGGGGCGGCGGCGAGGAACCCGCGCTGCGGCGTTTCGAGAAGCGTCTGCTGAACGATCTGGGTTACGGCCTCGAGCTCGCGCGCACGGAGTCGGGCGCGCGCGTGCTGGCGCACGAATTTTATCGCTACGCCCCCGAACACGGGCCGCAACGCTGCGCGGCGGAGGCGCCGGGTGCGATGCCCGGCAGTTCCCTCGCCGATCTCGAGGCCGAGACGTTCGCCGACGCGCGCTCGCTGCGCGATGCAAAGCATCTGCTGCGCGCCGCCATCGACGTCTGCCTGGACGGGCGCGCCTTGAACTCCCGCGAGGTGCTGCTCGCCCTGCACCAGCAGCAGCAGTCGGCGGGCCCCCGGGAGGGCGCTTGAACCTCGCGCTGGGCGTCAACATCGACCACGTCGCGACCCTGCGCCAGGCGCGGCGCGGCCGCTATCCCGATCCGCTGCAGGCGGCGCTGCTGGCCGAGCAGGCCGGCGCCGACAGCATCACCCTGCACCTGCGCGAGGACCGGCGACACATCCAGGATCACGACGTCTTCGCGCTGCGCGCGGCCTTGCAGACGCGCATGAACCTGGAAATGGCGGTGACCGAACCCATGCTGCAGATCGCCCAGCGGGTGCTGCCGCACGACTGCTGTCTGGTCCCCGAGTCGCGCCAGGAAATCACCACCGAGGGCGGCCTCGACGTCGCGGGCCAGCAGGCCCGCATCGAAGAGGCCTGCGCCCGCCTGCACGCGGCGGGGATACGGGCGTCCTTGTTCATCGATCCCGATGCCGTGCAGGTCGAGGCGGCGCGGCGCGTGGGCGCGCCGGTGATCGAGCTGCACACCGGTGCCTATGCCGGCGCCCAGGGGGGCGCGCGGGCGCGCGAGTGGGAACGGCTGCGCGAGGCGGCGCGCCTCGCCGCCTCGCTGGGACTGATCGTGAATGCCGGCCACGGACTCGACTATCACAACGTCGAACCCATCGCCGCGCTGACCGATATCGTCGAGCTCAACATCGGCCACGCCATCATCGGCCGCGCCGTCTTCGACGGCCTCGCGGCCGCCGTGCGCGACATGAAGACGTTGCTGCGCGAGGGCCGCCGCGCGGCACGCGGGGACGCGACGGCACCGCCGCCGGGCGCGACATGATCTTCGGCATCGGCATCGACGTGCTCAAGGTGGAGCGCGTGGAACGGGTGTACCGGAAGCACGGCGAACGTTTCGTCGGCCATCTGCTGATGCCGGCCGAACGTGCGCAGCTGCAGAAGACGGCCCGTCCAGTGCGTTTCCTCGCCATGCGTTTCGCGGCCAAGGAAGCCATCGTCAAGGGCATGGGGACCGGTTTCGCGCACGGCATCTGGATACGCGACGTCGGCATCGTGCAAAACGCCTGGGGCAGGCCGGAGGTGGTGTATTCCGAGCGCGGCGCGAAGGTGCGCGACGGGCTCGGCATCGGCGAAGGTCATGTCACGCTCACCGACGAGGCGGGGCTGGTGGTGGCCGTCGCCATCCTCATGCGCCGCGCGCCCGCATGAACACCCTGGTCTTCGACATCGAGACCGTTCCGGACACGGATCTGGGACGGCGTCTGTACGCGCTCGAGAATCTTTCCGACGAGCAGGTCGGCCAGATCATGTTCACCAAACGCCGCCAGGAGACGGGCAGCGATTTCCTCTCGCACGAGCAGCATCGGGTGGTCGCCATCTCGGTGGTGATGCGCTCGCGCGACTCGTTGAAGGTATGGAGCCTGGGCGAGGAGGGATCCGGCGAGAAGGATCTGATCGAGCGCTTCTTCGACGGACTCGACAAGTTCACGCCCGATCTCGTGTCGTGGAACGGTGCGGGATTCGACCTGCCGGTGCTCCACTACCGCAGCCTGCTGCACAGCATCACGGCGGCCCGCTACTGGGAGACCGGCGAGGGCGACAGCAGCTTCCGATACAGCAACTACTTGAGCCGCTTCCACTGGCGGCACATGGATTTGATGGACGTGCTGTCCGCTTTCCAGGGCCGTGGGCGGGCGAGCCTCGATGCCGTGGCGAGCCTGCTCGGCTTTCCGGGCAAGCTGGGCATGCACGGTTCACAGGTCTGGGACGCGTATCTCAGCGGTGGCCTGGCACGGATCCGTCAGTACTGCGAGACGGATGTGATCAACACCTACCTGGTGTATCTGCGCTTCGAACTGCTGCGCGGCAATCTTACCCCTGCCGAACACGGCGCCGAGGTGGCGCGGATGCGCAGCTTGCTGCGGGAGTCGGCCGCGCCGCACCTGCAGGAATTCGCGGCGCAGTGGCCCGAAACCTGAAGATCGGCGACATCCAGCAGGCCGCCGTCGTGGATCTCGCCCACGACGGGCGCGGCATCGCGCGGGTGGAGGGAAAGGCGGTTTTCATCGAAGGGGCGCTGCCGGGCGAACAGGTGCGCTACCGGGTGTTCAAGCGGCGCCGCCAGTTCGACGAAGGCGGCCTCGTCGACGTGATCGTCGCCTCGCCGGACCGGGTGGTGCCGCGCTGTGCGCACTTCGGCGTCTGCGGCGGGTGCTCGCTGCAACACCTGGCGCCGGCCGCTCAGCTGGCGGCCAAGCAGCGCCAGTTGCTGGACAATCTCGAGCGCATCGGCGGCGTCGTCCCCGGGCGCATTCTGGAACCCCTGCGCGGGCCGGCCTGGGGCTACCGGAGACGGGCGCGGCTCGGCATCAAATACGTGCACAAGAAGGCCCGCGTGCTGGCAGGTTTCAGGGAGCGCGAGAAGCCCTACCTTGCCGACCTGCGTCGCTGCGAGATTCTGCTCGAGCGCTTCGCGACGCTGCCGGTGGACCTTGCGGCGCTGGTGGAATCCCTGTCGATACGCGAGGACGTGCGGCAGGTCGAGGTGGCGGCGGGGGACACGGAGGCCGCGCTCGTGTTCCGCGTCATGCGCCCGCCGAGCGCCGAGGATCTGGCGGCCTTCGCCGATTTCGCCACCCGGCACGCCGTGCAGATCTTCCTGCAGGGCGGTGGTCTGGACAGCGTGCGGCCGTTGTCGGACGCCTATCCGCCGCTCAGCTACGCGGTGGACGACGGCGGTGCGATCCTGCAGTTCGGACCCGTCGATTTCGTGCAGATCAACCGCGACGTCAACAGGTCCATGGTGGCGGCGGCGGTGGGGCTGCTCGACCCCGGTCCGCACGACACCGTGCTCGACCTGTTTTGCGGCCTGGGCAATTTCACGCTGGCCCTGGCCGCCCGGGCCGCGCAGGTGGTGGGCGTGGAGGGGGACACGGGTCTGGCGGCCAAGGCCGCGGCCAATGCGCAGCGCAACGGCATCCTCAACGCGCAGTTCCATGTCGCCGACCTGTTCCTGCCGCACGCCGCCTACACGTGGGCCGCCGGTCCCTACGATCTGGTGCTGCTCGACCCGCCGCGCGCGGGCGCGATCGAAATCATGGAACGCATGGCACAGTGGCGGCCGCGCCGAGTCGTGTATATTTCGTGCCATCCGGGGAGTTTGGCGCGTGATGCCGGAATCTTGGGCCGTCAAGGATTCAAGCTGACAGGCGCGGGGGTCATGGACATGTTTCCACATACGACGCACGTAGAATCCATCGCCGTGTTCGAGAAGAACGCGTGAGCCTGGGGCAGCTCATGGTCGACGTCGCGGGCACGCAGCTCACGGCGGAAGACCGCGAGGTGCTGGCCCATCCGCTGGTGGGCAGCGTCATCCTGTTCTCGCGCAATTATCGCGATCCGCAGCAGCTGGCCGCGCTCACCGCGTCGATCCGCGCGTTGCGCTCGCCGCAGCTGCTGATCGCCGTCGATCACGAGGGCGGCCGGGTGCAGCGCTTCCGGGACGGCTTCACCCGGCTGCCGCCGTCGCGCCTGCTCGGCCGGCACTACGAGGCGGATCGCCGCGATGCACTGGGCCTGGCGCGCGCCGTCGCCTGGCTGATGGCGAGCGAACTGCGCGCGGCCGACCTCGATTTCAGCTTCGCGCCCTGCATCGACCTCGACTACGGCGTGAGCGAAATCATCGGTGACCGCGCCTTCGACCGCGATCCCGACAAGGTGGCGGCGCTCGGCGCCGCCGTCATGCTGGGCATGCGCGATGCGGGCATGGCGGCGGTCGCCAAGCATTTTCCGGGTCATGGCGCCGTGATCGCCGACTCGCACGTGGCGCTGCCCGTCGACCGGCGCGAACTCGCCGACATGGAGGAAGACATCCGGCCCTACCGGCTGTTGATCGACAACAGCCTGCCCGCCGTCATGGCGGCGCACGTGGTGTATCCGGCGGTGGATGCGCTGCCCGCCAG